>JBAXIF010000132.1:0-1515 GCA_037138515.1 Candidatus Falkowiibacteriota bacterium | reverse complement strand
AAGGCTGGGGTGGTCCGTAAATTTCAGCCATGATTGCCCTGGCCACATGCGGACGATAATGTGAGGTCTCATAATAATTGGTCACACATGAGGTGAACCGGTTGATACCCGAATAATCATACACATTATCCGCACCAAAGATGGCGCACAGTGCTTTGCGATCAGACGGATGGCAGTATTTCTGATCATACAGTGGGCTGACGACTATTTTATAAACGGTCTGATGCTGGCGAAAAAGTTGCCTGATGTCATTGAGCAACTGGAATTGTTTGTCATAAATTGCCGCCCGCTCATATTGTTTTGTGCGCTCATCCCTCGCATAAAATATATCCCCGATTTTATTGTAATAAACGCCGGCCGCAATTTCTTCCTCGGCGGAACCATAGTTAATGTCGCAAGTGTCCGGGTCGCAGCGATAATCTCTTTTTTCAAACTTTTTATCAAACCCGCGGCGGACCTTGCCGGTTATCCTGGAGTCCCAATATCCGATAAAAAAAATGGGATTCAGATAAGCCTTGAAAAAAGCCAAATGAAAGTCAACATAACTATCTTTGGACACGGCTGGATGCTTGATGCCGATGTGTCCCTCGTGATTTTTGACGTTGCTCAACAGTTCATAATCGAGAATGATCAGGCAATTCTTCACCCGGACACCCTGTGCGTCCAGCCATTTGATCTTACTGTGAACCCCGAACAGACTCTCCCCGGAAGCGTCAAAATGGAACGTGCCCTTGGCCTGAATATGCTCATTCCAGTCTTTGCACTTGAACACCACCGACCGTGAATTGCCCAAAATAAATGAATCGTATTCATGCCGTCGCCGGTTGGTCATTAACTGATCGGTCACGACATAATCACGATTGTAGGAAATGCGGGGGTTGAGGTAATGCTTGTCATACGCATAGATTACCTCAAATGGATCGGCATACAGATAGGTCCCCACAATTATCAGCAGGGGCAATAACACCAGCAATATTTTCGTCGCCAACCGGATCATACCCCGAGTTCTCCATTAGAATTTGAAATACACGAACTGGGTGTCGCCGGTGGCCAGAAAAATAATGACATAAACGAGACCCACATCAACCATCCACCTAAACCATGCCGGCCTCTCACCCATCACGACATGCCGGGCTTTGTGGACGATAAAGATGACTGCCAGCCCGAAGACGACAGCCTTCAGTGCCTGACTTCCGACGACCAAATATAGATACGCCCGCTTGAAGTCGTGCCATCCCATCTGTCGGACAAGATCCAGATTACCACCAAAGTCCAGCATGTGGCGCACGACATACCACGCATCTGCCAGGCTTGCCGCCCGGAAAAAGATCCAGGCAAAACTCACCAAATTAAACACCACGAAGATCTGCCAGGCCTTGAGCCAGGTGCTCTTTTCCACCCCCAGCCATTTGTGCAGTTTTTTCTGGTACGGCCGGTAATAGGTTGACGTCGCCAGATAAATACCGTGCAACAATCCCCAGACGACAAAACCCCAGCTCGCACCATGCCAAATGC
>JBAXIF010000131.1:0-1519 GCA_037138515.1 Candidatus Falkowiibacteriota bacterium | reverse complement strand
TGATGGGCAATTGGTCTCTGGGTGATTATTTCAAATCTGATTCTATTAAATATAGTTTTGAGTTTTTAACTTCCAAAGAATGGTTAGGAATTGATGTGAATCGTTTAGCTGTCTCTGTTTTTGCTGGAGATGATGATGCTCCTTTTGATGATGAGGCTTACAACCTTTGGAAAGAATTAGGTATCCCGGAGAAGAGAATCGCGAAACTGCCTAAGAAAAATAATTGGTGGGGTCCAGCTGGAACTACCGGTCCTTGCGGTCCTGACACAGAAATTTTCTATTGGGTGGGCGATGCCGACAAAGTTCCTGATAGCTTCAATGATGATAACGATTTATGGGTGGAAATTTGGAATAATGTTTTCATGCAATACAACAAGAATATTGCTGGTAAGTTTGAACCATTAGTCCAACAGAATGTTGATACTGGTTTAGGTCTGGAAAGAGTCTTAGCGGTTTTAAATGGATTTGATAATAATTACGAAACTGATCTATTTATCAATTTGATTAAGAAGATAGAAGAGTTGAGCGGCCAGAAATATAATACTGATTCTACTGTTACTAAGATGATTCGCATCGTAGTTGATCATTTGAAGGCAGCGGCTTTCATTATCGGTGATGATAAAGGTATTTCACCTTCGAACACTGACCAAGGTTATGTGGTGAGAAGATTGATGCGTCGGGCTATCCGTTTTGGTCGCCAATTAGGTATCAAGAATGAAGCTTGGATTAGTGAAGTAGCTCAAATTGTTATCAATAATTATGCCGATGTCTATGGTGAGTTGAAACGCAATGAAGCTTTTATATTAGACCAATTTAATAAAGAAGAAGAGAAGTTTAACCATACTTTAGAAAACGGCTTGAAAGAATTCGCTAAACTGGAATCAAAGGATAATACTGTTTCTGGTTTGGATGCTTTTAATCTTTTTCAATCATATGGTTTTCCATTAGAGATGACAGAAGAGTTAGCCCAGGAGAAAGGTTTGTCAGTTGATAAGGTTAGTTTTGAAATAGAGTTGAAAAAACATCAAGATTTATCCCGTACTGCTTCTGCTGGTAAATTCAAAGGCGGTTTGGCTGATTCTGGTGAAGAGACTACTAAATTACATACCACTGCTCATCTGCTTTTAGCAGCTCTGAGAAAAGTTTTGGGAGATCATGTCTTCCAAAAGGGCAGCAATATTACTCCGGAAAGATTGCGTTTAGATTTCTCTCATGCTGACAAGATGACTCCAGAACAAATCAAGCTGGTGGAGGATATGGTTAATGTTGAGATCCAAAAATCTTTGCCGGTTATTTGCGAACAAATGCCTCTTTCTGAAGCGAAAGCGAAAGGAGCAATGGGTGTCTTTGAATCTAAGTATGGCGAAGAGGTGAAGGTTTATAAGATTGGTGAAAACGATCAAGTTTTCTCATATGAAATCTGTGGCGGACCGCACGTGGAAAATATCTCAACCTTAGGACATTTTAAAATCCAAAAAGAAGAAAGTAGTAGTTCTGGCGTCAGACGCATCAAGGCGAT
>JBAXIF010000130.1:0-1522 GCA_037138515.1 Candidatus Falkowiibacteriota bacterium | reverse complement strand
TCAGGATAAAAATTCTCTGTTTAGTTTAGCTCTTAAAAGATTAGTTGATTTTTCGGAGGATGAGTTGAGTGGTTTTTTGCAAGAAAAGCCAAACGCTAAAGCTAAGAATATGATTGCTTGTTTTGCTTTTGACCATCCAGTTTTAATTTATCCGGATCCAGCTCCTTACATGATTGATAGGGCTATAAGAATTGTTAGTCTTTGTGTTGATTCTGATTTTAAAAAAATAAAATTGGATGAGTTGGAAGTTACCTCTGCTCTTAATTTCGTATTTCCGCTTTTTAATACAACATTAGAACCTCCTTTGGATTTTTTAGTTGAATCTCCAATTAATCGGATCGGAGAGTGCCCACCACAGATTCAAGAGTCTGATTGGTTTTATTCAAAAAGATCTATTAATTTTTTTCAAAAGGAATGTCCGACTGATAAATTAAGCGGTAAGAAACAGTTCATCCGTGGTCGGTTTGTGCGTAATCATTTTGGACGCCATCATTAGCGATGTCCAAATTAAAATCCTCCTTAACTCTGGGGGATTTTTTATTTTTCTTAGGATAAAATTGATTTTGGAGATTTTGATTATTGGTGATATAATATAAATATAATAATAAATATTTATATAAAGATATGAAAATATTAGTTACCGGCGGTGCCGGCTTTATCGCTTCTAATTTAGTGGACAGATTAATTAGTGAAGGGCATCAAGTGGTCATTATGGATGACCTGTCTACTGGTTTGAAAGAGTATATCAATCCTCAAGCTCATTTTTATCAAATTGACATCTTAGCCCCGAAGGTGGAGGAAATTTTTGCGCTGCAGAAGTTTGATTTAGTCTTCCATTTAGCCGCTCAGATTAGCGTAGTGAAATCTGTAGAGAATCCAGAGTTTGATAACCGGGTTAATGTTTTGGGAGGACTAAATATTTTGTCCTGTTGTTTGAAGCACAATGCTAAAAAGATCGTTTTTGTTTCGACTGGCGGCGCTTTATATGGTGAAGCGGACGTGGTTCCGACTCCGGAAAACTATCCAACCTACCCCCTATCTCCTTATGATATTCATAAACTGGCTTTTGAAAAATATTTGCCCCAACACGCCCTTAGCATGAGAGAGTTCTCTAAGCAATGTTGTGTAGTGGGTTTCCAGTTCTGCTCCGCGTTTTTCATTGAGGCTTTCCCAGTTGTACTCCTTTGGGATCGGCAGTTTTCTATTATAGGGTGGTCTGCTGAATTCATCAGCCATTTTGAGGAACAGCAGGTAGGTAAGCTGTTCGAGGTAATCGCCATATCCAACGCCGTCGTCCCGCAATGTATTGCAGAACGACCATACCTTGCTGATTATGCTTGATGTATTGTTGGTTTCGTTGCTCATTTTTTATTTTCCTTTCTGTTGAGCAGGCTAATAACGACCTGCTTCACCGTCCGCATTTCTTCCGGTTTGCTTTCGGCGATAAACAATGTTATGGATGCCAGTGCGTCATCGCTTATGATAGTTTCACCCGACGGCCTGTAAAGGAGCCCATTTTTTT
>JBAXIF010000129.1:0-1544 GCA_037138515.1 Candidatus Falkowiibacteriota bacterium | reverse complement strand
GAGAAGATACTGGTGCCATTTGCAGGCGTGGGGCCTTTTGCAATAAGGATGGGCAAAGCCGCAGCAGGCGGGGAAGTGGTTGGGATTGAGCTCAACCCAGATGCCTGTGAATATTTTGAGAAGAACATTATACGCAACAAGTGCGCCAATGTGCGCGCTGTTTGCGGGGATGTTGCCAAGCTCCTGCCGGGAAAATACGCTGGCTGGGCAGACCGGCTTGCCATGCCTTTGCCAAAAGATGGCAAGGAATTCCTCGTGAATGCCATCCCCTGCCTGAAGAAAGGGGGAATGCTGCACTACTATTCGTTTGGAAGCATGGAAGCGCCGTTTGTGGAAGCTGAAAAAGATGTGAAGGAGGCGGCAAGGAAGGCAGGCAGGAAGGCGCGCGTGGTTTTCAGGCGCGTGGTGCGCCCCTACTCAAAAGACACTGAGCAAGTAGTGATTGACGCCAAGATTGAATAGGAGATGCATGCGACGGATAGATGAAACAAACATGATTGAACCATTATTGCTGGTTACTAACCTACAAAATTAGCTCAAAATTGACTGCTTTATATATAAATCTTTGCTAAAATAAACTAATGGTGATGTTGTGCCATTTCCAAGAAAGCTAATGCCGTCCATCCGCGCAACGGTTGGGAAGAAGACTATAGTAGTGCTGACCGGCATGAGACAGGTTGGCAAGACAACGCTTATGAAAATGATTTACGATGAGATAGAGTCTGGCAACAAGGCATACCTGGACATGGAAAACCCCATAGTTCGGAGGGCGTTTGACGAAAGGGATTATGACAGCATCTGGGAAAACCTGAAGCAATATGGCATTGACAAAAAAAAGAAGGCGTATATTTTCCTTGATGAGGTGCAGACGGCCCCGGAATGCATCAAGGCAATCAAGTATCTGTTTGACCATTATGATGTCCAGTTCTTTGCAACCGGATCTTCATCGTTTTACCTGAAAGGGCTTTTTCCAGAGAGCCTTGCCGGGAGGAAGACGGTTTTTGAGCTCTACCCCCTGGATTTCGAGGAATATTTGTGGTTTTGCGAAAGGAAGAGGGAATTTGCAGAAGGATATGCCGGGAAGGCGTCTTCCAAGAACGAGGTGGCGTACGCACGCGAAATACGCCTATATGATGAATACCTGGCGCATGGCGGCTTTCCAAAAGTCGTGCTTGCCGAAAGCGAAGGTGAAAAAAAGGCAGCGCTTGGCGATATTTTTACCTCATATTTTGAAAAGGACGTGAAAAGCCTTGCGGACTTTCGGGACAACAGGCGCCTGCAGGATTTCATAATGCTTTTGCTTCGGCGCTCAGGCTCGAAACTGAACATCAGCAAAATCTCCTCGGAGATCGGGGCAAGCCGGGAAACCCTTGGCGCGTATCTTGCCTTCCTCGAGGCGACATATTTTGTCCATCTTGTGCCGCCCTACAGCAAAAGCCCGGATCGGGAAGTTTCGGGGGCAAAAAAGGTTTATGCCTGCGACACGGGCATACTGAACCAATTCGCGCAGGTTTCCTCGGGTGCCGTGCTTGAGAACGCGTTTT
>JBAXIF010000128.1:0-1552 GCA_037138515.1 Candidatus Falkowiibacteriota bacterium | reverse complement strand
GTTCGGGTTGACCGGGTGGCGACCACCGGAGGTCTTACCCTCACCACCACCGTGCGGGTGGTCGACCGGGTTCATGACGACGCCGCGGACGGTCGGGCGGATGCCCTTCCAACGCTTGGCGCCGGCCTTGCCGAACTGGCGATTTCGACCTTGAATGCCGCCGTGGAATTGGATCCCAAAAACGCCAGTCCCCTCACGGAACTGGTGGAAATTCACAAGAGCCAGCAGCAGTACAGCCTGGCCATTGAAGCCCTGCAAAAATTGATCCGGATCAATCCCAACAGCAGTGATTACACCACGGAACTCAAGCAGCTGACCGCCCAGGCGACCATGCACAAAGACAAATGGACGGGGGATGGTTCCTATCGGGACGTCCTTCGCGATAAAAAACAGTCGGAACTGCTGGAACAGCAAAGCCGGTCCGGCGGACGTGACGCCAGTTCCATGCAAAACATTATCGCCGACGCCGAAGCCCAGGTGGCCAAACAAGCCAGTACCGCCAACATCAAGAAGCTGGCGGAGGCCTACGTCAACGCCAAGATGTGGGACAAAGCTATTGAACAGTATAATTGTATCCTTAATGCCTCCGGATCCATGGATCCGGCCATCGACGAAACCATCACTGAAATCATGAAGGCCAAGTTTGACGAGCAAATCAAACTCTGGAGTGATTACGTCAAGACTAATCCGGACAAGCAGGCTGACGCTGATACCAACATGGCCCTGTATGAACAACAGAAACAGGACATGCTCTTCAAGCGCATGCTCGAACGCATTGAGCGCTATCCCAATGATTCATCCTATCGTTTTGCCATCGGTGAAATGTACTTCTTGCGGGGTGAATTGGACAAGGCCATCTCCGAGTTCCAGCTTTCCCAAAAGAGTCCCCAATTCCGCATCCGTGCCCTGGCGTTCATGGGCAAATGCACGGCCCAAAAGGGCTTGCTGGAAATGGCCCTGGAGCAATTCAAGGCGGCGTTGGAAGGGTTGGAAAAGAGCGATCCCATGCGCAAGGATTGTCTGTATGACATGGGCAGTGCCTTTGAACGTCTGGGCCAGGACGAACATGCGCTTAATTCATTCCGCGAATTGTACGCGATTGATGTCAATTTCAAGGATATCAGCGCTAAGCTGGAAAAATACTATAAAAAGACTGTTTAAAACCTGTGGATAGCAGCTATGCCTCCTGTTAATATCTAAAAAATCGAAGTTATCCACACCACTATCACGAGGATGACCGAGAACTTCTTAACCGCTTATTTCCCACTTAATTAATTGGTTTTCAATAACTTATATAATCAGTTAACAAATTGACAGGACTTAATAATAAGAGTGTCTTTTAATTTCTAAATCATACTTATATTGTCGTGTTGTTCATAACCAGGAGAAAAGAACATGAAGTTGACTGTACCCAAAGAGCTGTTGGTTTCCTCCCTGCGTCAGGTTCTGAATGTCGTTTCTTCCAAAACGACTCTGCCGGTGTTGAACAATGTTCTGTTGGAAATTACCGACGGCAAATTAGTCTTGACGGGAACGGATTTGGAAGTGACTA
>JBAXIF010000127.1:0-1572 GCA_037138515.1 Candidatus Falkowiibacteriota bacterium | reverse complement strand
ATCGGGCTTCATGAACGAGATACTGATAGACTGATTGATACTTTAAAAGCTTTGCGGGATAAGAATAATACCGTGATTATTGTGGAGCATGATGAGCGCACCATCTTAGAATCAGATTACTTGATTGATATGGGTCCGAAAGCTGGCGTTCATGGTGGCGAGATTGTGGCTATTGGTGATACCTTAGAACTTTTGGGTAATAATGATGTTAATAAGTTTAAAGAATCGATGACTTTGAAATACTTGAATGGTAAGAAAGAGATTGCCGTACCGACTAAAAGACGTCATCAGAATCATGGCGAGCTGAAGATTGTTGGAGCTCGATCCAATAACTTACAAAATTTGAATGCTGCTATTCCACTCGGAAGACTGGTTGGTATTACTGGTGTTTCCGGTTCAGGTAAGTCGTCATTATTATACGATGTCATTTATCGCAATATTACTAGAATAAAAAATCAGAGAGGGAAGCCGAAGTTAGAGGGTGTGACTGACATTAAAGGAACGGAATATATTAATAAGATTGTGGTGATTGATCAGTCTCCGATTGGCCGCACGCCTCGTTCTAATCCGGCAACCTATACTGGCATCTTTACTCCGATTAGAGACTTCTTTGCTGATCTGCCAGCCTCCAAGGAGAGGGCTTATACTTTGTCCCGTTTTTCTTTCAATCGTCCGGGCGGCCGTTGCGAGTCTTGTGAGGGCGCTGGTTTTAATCTGATTGAGATGCATTTTTTGCCTCCGGTTTTAGTGGAGTGCGAGGTTTGTCATGGCAAGAGATTTAATCGTGAAACTTTGCAGGTAAAATATAACGGTTTGAGTATTGCTGATGTTTTGGAACTAACTATCTCTGAGGCTATGGAATTCTTTGCGGAGAATTATTATATCGCCGACAAGTTAAAAGTCTTGGTTAGTGTTGGTTTGGGTTATCTGCAATTAGGGCAATCAGCTACTACCTTGTCAGGCGGTGAAGCCCAGCGTATCAAGATTGCTAAAGAGCTGACCCACACTTTAGGTCAGAAGACTTTATATTTATTGGATGAACCGACTACCGGCCTGCATTATCATGATATTGAATTATTATTGGATGTTTTAAATAAATTAGTGGATAAAGGCAACTCGGCTTTTATCATTGAACATAATCTTCACATGATTAAATCCATGGACTACGTTTTAGATCTTGGTCCAGAGGGTGGCGACGGTGGCGGTAAACTAATGGCTTACGGCGAACCGGAAGATATTGTCCGGGATGAAAATAGTGTTACCGGAGTTTATCTGAAACCTTATTTGCAAAAGAAATGACTTTAAATGATCAAGCTAAAAAATTACCCAAGGCTCCGGGAGTCTACTTTTGGCTGGATAAATCTGGTTCTATTTTGTATGTCGGACGGGCCACTAGCTTGCATAGCCGGGTTAATCAATATTTCCAAAAGAATATTGATTCGCGTATCGCCGAGATGGTGAGCTTGGCTGTTAATATTAAACATGAGGTTTGCGATAATTTGTTGGAAGCGATTATTTTGGAGGCTCACTATATCAAAAAGTATTGGCCGAAATATAATGTCAAAGACAAGG
>JBAXIF010000126.1:0-1574 GCA_037138515.1 Candidatus Falkowiibacteriota bacterium | reverse complement strand
AAGAACGATTTTCCGATACGAGACAAAGAGGGTTACATTAAATATAGGGTATCTATTCAGAATAATGATCACGAAATTGTTTTTTATAAAAGCAAAAAAAGCGATCGTTGGTGGATGGAAGTTCCTTGCCCCACCAACAGTAAATTTGAAAGACACCATTTGGTTCCTTGCTCTTATAAAGATTATCTAACGGCTTGTAAAGAAGAAATGCCAGACAGATGGTGGCAGGCATATCAAAAATTTTCTTAAAAAACAACCAAGTAGATTTTATCGACATAAATAAAAACTCAAAAATAGTAGAGTACCTATAAAACTATCCATAATTTTTTTATAAAATGCGTTTTTAAAACATCCAACATTTCACTATTGTTCTCTAAAACCTTCTCAGTTGGTTAATAATATAAAACTTATCTTACTGTTTATATCCATTTATATTTTTATTAAAATAGTACTTTAAGATTTGGCTTGCGACATTGCTGGCCAAGAGCTTATTACCCTCAGAAGTACAATGCCCAAAATCACCGCCAAACATATCAATAAAATATTTCTTATAACCATTTTCCTTGATAACATCCTTAAAGATCTTTTCATTATCAACAAATATAATATCTTTTTCATCTCCAGTAAAAATCTTCTTTAGCGGCTCTAGACTACGCACCGGGTACTGTACACAAACCAATTTTATATGCCTTAAATCTAACATCTCCTTTATTTTATGATAGGAACGATACGTTAAGTTGTTAAGCTTTTCTCCTCTAATTTCATTAGCTTTGCGATAATATTTTTCCGCAAGATCAGATCTCTCTGTTTCCCAATATACTAAAGCCAATGCACCATTAACTACATCATTATCCGGATTAAGCTCCAAAGACTTTTTGAATGCCCACTCCGCACTCAAATAATCACCTTTTGAAAATGCATAAAGACATCCCAATTGAAAATAAACCCAATGATTACGTAAATTTAGTTCTATACTTTTTTTAAAAATCGTCTCTGCTTCAGAAAACTTACCTTCTTCACGATAACAAAGCCCCAAATCGCTATAGCCATCGAAAGCCCTTGGATTAATCTCTAATACTTTTTTAAAAGACTCTTCGGCTTTAACAAGATCTCTATTCGGTCTACTTAAATATAACCACCCCAACGAACTGTAAATATTGTCACTTCGTAGATTTAATAAAAAGGCTTTTCTAAGCATCTCTTCAGCCTGCGACCATTTGCCTTGCATGCGCAAACATTGACCTAAATTACTATAGGAGACATCACTACCAGGATTTAACTCTAGCGCTTTTTTTAATGCTTTTTCAGCCTCGAGATAATTCCTCTTTTCATTCATATAAAACCAACCCAATTCCGCATAATTTTTATCATTAGCAGGATTATCTAAGATACTTCGCTTAAAATAATCCTCGTCTTTGACAACCTCTTGCGCAAAACACTTTTTTAAAAAGAAATTATCAGTAACAAGAGCTGAAATATTTTTATTATCCGCAACAACATTCTTATTCTTTATTTTATTATCAAACTGCATTAAAATAAGCTTGGTAAATTTATAAATCCTCACATTTCTAAAT
>JBAXIF010000125.1:0-1578 GCA_037138515.1 Candidatus Falkowiibacteriota bacterium | reverse complement strand
ATTATGTTTTTATGAAGAGGTTCATTTAATTGTAGATGGTAAAGTAGTAAGTGTAATTAAATCACCTAAACTGTGTAAGTATACTTATGAAGAGTTCTCTGAAGATTACGAGTATATTCTTTATCAGTTAAAGGATAACGATAACCCTTCAAAAGAATTACGGCAAGATAAACGGGATATTGAAAAAGAATACCCTGCTTATACATCAAGATATAAGGCGGAAGAAGATGACACAAGATGATGTAATAAAACTATTTGAAGAATCTCGTGATTGGCAGATAAAAACTAATGGTAGAGGTATTTGGTGGGCACAAAATAAACACAAGAGAGATTACTACGTAGATATTTATGCTACAAGTTTAGAGATAACATACAGAACTCGTAGAGTTTATTTATACTACAATGAATGTGTAATAGAAGAGATAAGTAATAGTATAATTTCTTCTATACCAGATATATGTGTAAAGTCCTTAGTACACTAAGGAGAAAATCATGGCAAATGATTACTTATCACAAGCAATAGCTGAGGTTATCCAAGATATTGCTGACCTAACTAATGGTGACTATACAAAGTTTTCAAAAGGCATTTCAACAGATATGGCGGCTTTGAAAAAAGAGAAAGAGAAAGAGCTATACAACTTAGTAGAAGAGGATACAAAAATTCATCTACTTTTAGATTTACAGACTAAAACTAATAGTCGATTATCTGCTCTTGAGAAGTCTTTAGCAGACATTAGAAGCCAACTACATAATAAAATAGACCACCCTACGGGTAGTTTTGGTAGAAAAATAAGATTACCGTGGGAAGACGAAAATACACCACAAAGAATAAAAGAACCTATTGACGCAGGTTTCTACAATAAAGATACTGATGGTTGTGGAAATCATGTCGCCGAAATGAAAGTAGCAACAGTAAAAGACCCAGATCGTTGTAATAGATGTGGTGAATTACTTAATATATGTAGCTGTTCTTTATAAGAATCAACGCACTATACAGTCTTACAATAATATCCTATAATATATACATAACAAAAACAAGGAGACCTACCACAATGCAAACTTTAGAACAAATCTTATCCACTATCGAGGCAGATGATGTAGGGAAAATAGACCAATATATCCCTACAAAAGCAATTCATATGGATGATGATGGCAAACTTACCTTTGGTAATCATGGTCAAATGAGACTTACAGATTACGCACAAACTCAAGCCTTTACTAAATTGGGTATCCCTACCCGTTTTGGTAAAAAACTATTGGATGAACGACCAGATATTCTTGCTGATACGTGGAATCATTTCGCCGAAAAAGATGAAAGAACATCTTTGGTACGTATGAAAGACCTTGGTGAATATGGTGAAGTTCGCGGAATAATGAGTGAAGAGTACTCAATTCTTGATAATAAAACAGTTAAAACAACTCTTGAATTATTAAGAGATAAGTTAGGAAACTCATTATCATTTCAAACCTTTCACTTAGATGACCATCGTATGCACATTCGATTAGTATTCGAGTCACTAAAACGTGAAATTGGTATCTTACCTAATGGTGAAACTGATTGGATTGAATTAGGAACTG
>JBAXIF010000124.1:0-1583 GCA_037138515.1 Candidatus Falkowiibacteriota bacterium | reverse complement strand
AAATTTTTCTTATCAAACTTAATATATTCCCGTTTATCTAAAGCTTCTTTCAGTTCGGTGTCTGACAAATCTTTCCGGTCAGGCATTTTTCTTTCTGCCTCAAAACGAGAATCAGAGTCAAAATCAATATTGAGATTAATATTGATAGCTCTGATTAAAATCTTCAAATCCGAAATCAAACGATTATGAACAACTCGACGATCATTATCAGCGTCATGCATATCATTCAAATAGCTTTCTCGATTTTTAGCTTCGTTGCGACTATTGTAAATGATATTAAAAGTATTAACGATAGCAATATATCTTTCGACGTCCTTAATGATCTGGCCTAAAAAACCTAGAATAACTTTTTTTCTTTCAGACAATATTTTATTCTCCGGATCATTTTCTGAATATTCTGACTTTAATTTAAAATCAGCCACGGCGTCAATCACCTGTCGATAATTAGCAGCAGTTGGACCAAGTTTTTCAATTTTTTCCATAATCTCACCCCTGGCAATCGCTTCTAATCTTGATTGTTCTTCTGCCTCAAGTTCCTGTTTATCTTCCTTATCCAGCCCAATGCCATATTTATCAGGATTCTTATTCATATCTCGAAAAAGATCCAATTCACTAATATAACCCATATGTTTAAAATATTTAAATATTTTTATAATATCATTATAACACAGTCATAACTATGATATCAAACTAGAATATAATCAACTAAAAACAAAAAGACCTGAAATAATTCAGGTCTTTTTTTATATAATATCAAATTGAGATTATGGTCTGCCACTAGTGTTCTTAGAGCGGCTCTTGAAGCCACTACTGCGAGCACCACCGCTCTTGAAGCCACCACGGTTGAAGTCTCTGCCTTTGAAGCTAGAAACTGCACCAGAGCCTCCGAAACGACTAGCTGATCCGCCGAAGCGACTAACCTTTCTATCGCTAGAAGCACTTGATGAGCTAGCAGGACGTCCGGCTGGTATCTCGCTATAACGACTGAAAGGATCAGTTGATTTATCGCTAGAAACGTTAGGGCGATTAGCAGGACGGCTTACTGGCTTAACACCAGAATTACCAAATCTACTAGCTGGTTTGTCATTAAAGCTATTAGGACGGCTAACCGGTCTAGAGCTACCAAAACGGCTAGTTGGACGACTAGTTGATTTGTTATTACGATTAAAGCTGGTGCGACGGCCAGAAGCAGAATGAGAAGAAAAAGCTGAAGCAGATTTATCTAACTCAGCAAACTTAGTTAAGTTGAAAGTCTTGTTGATTACTCTTTCAATGCTTCTAATATCTTTCATCTGATCAGGAGTAGCAAAAGAAATTGCCTTGCCAGTTAAACCAGCCCGACCAGTACGGCCGATACGGTGGACATAATCCTCAGAGTTATCCGGTAGATTATAATTAACGACTAATTCAATTCCAGTCACATCAATACCGCGAGCAGCGATATCCGTAGCCACTAAGATTCGGCTTTTCTTTGACTTAAAATCAGCCAAAGCTAAACGACGACGACCGAAAGACAAGTTGGAGTGAATCTCCACGGCTTTCTGTCCAACACTCACTAAAGTTTTAGTTAAGTTGGAAGCACC
>JBAXIF010000123.1:0-1605 GCA_037138515.1 Candidatus Falkowiibacteriota bacterium | reverse complement strand
CCGTAGAATTAGTTCGGGCTTGGTATTCTTGCCCTTGATTCGGCTCATTATCCGAGAGGTAAGCTCTCGCGTCGGTATGGGTGCCCGACCATCTCTGATGTACGTCTTTTTCTTCAGGTAACGTCAAATAAATTGTGTAAAGTTCTTTAAGGGTTTTTCCTTCCAGCCATCGTTTAAGTAGCTGAAGATCGCAAAAATAATTCTTTCCGTGCTCTCCACGTTTGTAAAACACGAGAAGACCTTCGTTCTCCTCCTGACTTCCCGGAATGACCGCTCGATGACATTCGTAGTTCGAATTTTGATCTGATGGGGCTTGGGACAATCGAGGAAGGGCAAAAGGTGCCCAAGGTCTTTTTCGAGACAGTGAACGGCGTCGGGGCAAGTTTTTCCCCAGGTCGCTTTCCATTCTTTGAATCGCTTTAGGGCCTCGGCTTTATTTTGAGCCAAGTAGATTTTCCGGGCATCGGCAATGCAGTCTTTCTCGTATTTAGCTTTGCAATAGTTCGAGACGTTGCGAAGCTTATGGGCCCAGCAACGCTGGATCTTGGCCTGAGGATAAATCAGCTCGCAAGCGGCCTTGAGACCGGCAGAGCCATCCATGGCGATGAGCTTAAGGTGTTTGCCCTCAAACCCTCGGAGAAAGAGATTCTGGAGGAAACACTCCCAGGCTTCTTTGGATTCTCCTTTGGCATGTTTAAAGTCGATCAATTCTCTTTTTCCAAACATCGTGATGCCATAAGCGACAAGCATCCTTCTATTGACGTATTTGCCGCGGATCCGGAGCTTTAGCGAGATACCGTCGAGGATAAGGTATTGATACTCATCAAGAAGGGGCCGCTGGTGATAGGCCAGAACCTGAGCATTAAGTTTTCGGCAAACGTTAGAGACCTTTGTTGCCGAGACTTTCGTTTCAAGGAGAGTGGAAAGCAACCCTCCGATCTTGCGGGTGGAGACGCCCTTGAGGAAGGTATCCATGATGAGATTCTCCACTTGGGGCTGAAAACGCTGATAGCGTTTAAAGACACGGGTTTGAAAACTGGCATTGCGGAGTCTTGGGACTTGAAGATCCTGCATGAGCCCGAATTGAGTGTGAAGGCTTCGGGGGTAGGATCCATTACGGTAGATTGTCCCTGAGGCGCGCTCGCGCTGGAGTTCGAGGTCTTGTTCAAGTGTGTCTTCGAGAACTGTTCTCATGAGCCTTTTGACCTGTTTTTGTGCGTCATCGATCCAAAAATTCTCATTTACCTCTTGGCTCCATTCCTTTAAGATTTGCGCTGTTCCGAGCAATCGGACATTTGTAAGTGTAGTTTCCATTGGGTGTGTCCTCCTTGGTTGGCGCCAGAAGGATACACCCTTTTTATTTATTCCAAATTACACAATTTATGATACGTCACCCAAAACAAAGACCAACGTGTGGGGTACGAATTTTTGGGGTTATCATACGGTGGATCTTGCGTGGATGCGGGACCAGCTTAAGAAAGCGAAAACCCCGTTCAAGATCATTCTGGCGCACGAACCTGTTTATCCGGCGAACGGTATCATGGATCCCGCGGCTTATGGCTACAACTGGTATTTCGAACAATACTTCGGCCCGGAAAAGTTCGG
>JBAXIF010000122.1:0-1668 GCA_037138515.1 Candidatus Falkowiibacteriota bacterium | reverse complement strand
AAGGATTATTGTTTGGGAAAAAACAAATAATTGAGTGGATGGCTTACTCTACTATTGAACTTGCAAAAGTATTGGGTCAAGAAAGAATGTACGTTTTGTGATCAATCCATCTGAGGATGAAATGACCGGTCTGATCAAACATTCACAGATCAATATCCTGGTTACTTTCCAGGCCACCGGCCTTAAACTTAAACTTCTCAAGGCCCTGTTTAACGGTCGTTTTTGTTTGGTTAACCCCGAAATGGTAACCGGTACATCCCTGACCGATCTGTGTGTCCTGGCATCAACCCCTCAGGATTTTAAGGAAAAAATTATCAGACTCTTCACCATGGAATTCAATGGATTGGATATTCAGGACCGGGAGAAAACCCTGAATGAGTTTCATTCCAATCAAAAGAATTGTAAATTGCTCCTGGAAATATTAACTTTGTCCGAATGATTCACCCGAGTAATCTTTTAAACCCATCATAAATGAAAAAGATATTAATCCCCGTTGATTTTTCGGGTCATACCGATATCACCTGCAAATATGCCCTGGAATTCGCCAGGGTTTATGGCGCGGAAATAAAACTGTTCCACACTTACTTCGATCAGATCATTATAGCTGACACCAGTTTCCCTGATACCCTCGACATGAGTACCATGTATAATGAGGAACTCATGAAGGAAATCCACCATCAGGCCATGCGCAACATGGAAGAACTTTCTGAAAAGGTCACAGAGATGATCAAAAAGGAGAATCTTTCAAATGTCACTTTGTCTTCAAATGTCACGGGCGGCGAAATTGAACATGAACTCAAAGAATTCTGCCATGAATTCCGCCCCGATCTTGTGGTCATGGGAACCACAGGTAAAGGAAATAATATCAATGTCTGGGGAAAAGTCTCCACTTTTATTATTGATCATGCAAAGGTCCCGGTATTGACCGTTCCGGAATTAAAGAGTTACCGGGGCATTAAATCGCTCATGTTCGCGGCCGATCTGTCAGAAGCCAACCCCTCCTCCATTTCAGGTATCCTTGAACTTTTCGCGCCATTCAATTGTAAACTTCATGTGGTTCATTTCATCACAAAGTCGAAAAATTCAGATGCTTTTGACCGTATGAAAGCCCTTCAGATGAAATTCGGAAAGGAAGAAAAAGCGGGACAGATCATTTTCGAGGTTATTGAATACACGGATGATAATCAAAAGGTCATCGATCTCTTTGTGCATGAAAGAAATATCGATATCATTGCTTTCCAGCCACATAAACGCAGCCTGCTCTACATGGTTTTCACCAAAAACATCACCAAGAAAAATCTGTTTGCAACCAATATTCCCCTATTGGCCGTTCCGACCCATGAATAAGGTTAGTTGACCTTTTGCAGTTTGTAGTTTTCATATTTGAAGATTTCCCAATGGAGATTTTCAGATCCGTTCTCACCTGAAAAATGGAAATCAAACTTGGTTTGAAGGGATGGGATTTTGAAGTCTCCAAGACAAGGCCTGATGTTGGCTCCAAAATTCTTCAGGGCCGATAGGAAATACATCGCTACATCATATCCCTCAATGGCAAGCGGCGAGGGATCTGTTTTAAAGATCAGCTGATAGCGGGTGACAAATTTTTTAACGACCGGGTTTTCATAATCAATGAAATAGGGAGCAACCATGTGGGTTTTTAAACCCACA
>JBAXIF010000121.1:0-1675 GCA_037138515.1 Candidatus Falkowiibacteriota bacterium | reverse complement strand
GTAACTGTTTTTAATATTTGAAGTACACTTTCTTCTATATGAGCCATTGTTGGTTTTATGCCGGAAAAAGTCACTGTAGAGTATGAATAGTTAATAATTTTAAATAAACCATCAACATGTACACCTGTTGCACCTGCTCCACCTTGTAAACCAAAATGACAGTTCAATGCAGATGATTCTGTCCAGCTATTTCCTTCTGGATCTTTAAACCACTTTGTACCATCAACCCAATTAAACTCTGTATGTGGTGCGGTAACTACGTCAGTATAAGTATTTCCCGGTGCTATAGGTAAATTTTTAAATGCTAAAATAACCTCATTAACAGCATTTCCCTTCATGTACCCTTGTAACTGCACACTATTTATTGTTATATTAGAATGAGTAGGAGTATAATTACTACTTACCATGTATAAGTTTGTACCAGCGTTTCCTATAGTTACACCATCTACTACTGCTAATTTTGTTGCAGCATCTACATCTGGTCCTGAGATGTATGTAGTAGGTTTTTGGGTCATTCGTTGAGGGTAGGCTTTATTTATTTGAGTTACACCCGCCATTGAAGTAGTGGAAAGAGCAAGTCCTCCACGTTCGTTCAACTGTATTGGGTATTTTAAACCAGTAAAGCCTATTGTCATTTTGGTTTCCCTGACGTTTTCATATCAAATCCAGATTTTACTAATAATACATCGTGTGTATGATTCTTTAGACTTATACTTCCAGCTTTTACATCACCACTTGCATCTATTGAACTATTAACTTGTAAATGACCATTAATTGTACAAGCACCATTTAAAGTAATTCCACCAGAACCATTAACTGCAATGTTAGTATTTCCATCTATTGTTATACTACCATTTTCTATTGTTACTTGTCCAGTACCTACTTTAACTATTAATTTATTTTTACCTTTTATTACTTGTGTTGTTTTATCCGTAAAGGGAGCATCTTTTAATTCATTTACCGCCCACCACATACCTACCCAAATAGGGAAGTCATAATTACCAGATTCACATTCTATCCAAACACCTTGACCGGCGGAAGGTATGAAGAAAATGCCCTCATTAGCATCAGCATAAGGAACACAAGGTTCACACCACGGAGAATCATAATCACCATATATATGAGGACACTTAACACGTATACGACCTCTATTTTCGGGATCATTAGTGTCTACTGCTATAGCTCGAAATTTGCCTAAGTACATTATTCTTCCTCTAAATAAAGTTTGTTACCCTTTGGTGCCTCATATTTTGCCCAGTATTTTTTAAGTTCTTCTATCCGTTCTGGGTCTGCTTTCATCCATGCAGAAGGTCTAAAGGTAGCTGTAGTATTATTATTTAACCATCTACCACCGGGATGTTCTGGTGTAGAGTATATCGACATATTACTGAACGTTGGATGGTTTGGTTTTTTATAAATATCTAACCAGTGTAAACCTTTAGTTGGCGGAGGCATACCAGAATTAAAGTAGCCTCTATAGTCATAATCATATCCACTATCATTCGGACAATGTTTATTCCGCCAAGCAATAAAATACCCTTCGTACATAGGGTCTATTTGACTAACACAAGTATTAGAAAATACATCCATACGCTGTCTATATGTACTTAATGGAACGACTTTAACAATAGGATTTCGTGGAACTTCAACTATTGTACCCGGAACCAGTTTAGTA
>JBAXIF010000120.1:0-1693 GCA_037138515.1 Candidatus Falkowiibacteriota bacterium | reverse complement strand
CTCGCTACTTCGGCACGAGTGCAACCGTGTGGTTGCGGCTGCAAGCTCGTTACGACCTTGAAACGGCAGAAGCCAAAATGGCCAAGCGCATCAATCGCGAGGTCAAGGTCTTACAGGCAACACAAGCTTAGATTCCAGGAATGCCTGGTCGGTGATATACCCCTACTGGTCATTGACATTATACTCCTTCATAAAATGCCGGATGATAGCCTCGGCAATAGTCTTGTCCGATCGTGACCTTCCGGCATGCGCGCGGCAAAGGAGACGCGGATCGTTAATCCTGATCTCACAATTGAAACCAAGTTTGTTGATTGAACCTTCCCGGGGCTTCTGGTTGCAATCCTTTCGAAGGGAGCGAGGGTCAGGTCCTGAAATATCAGTTGTCTCGTCCGCGGCTAATGGAGACAACCCGGTTGTGAGATCCCGTCGATGCCTATGTGGTAGACCGACCTGGTATGAATCATGAACCGTAGAAGACTGGTGAAATTACTCAAGGCAACCTTCAGAACATATCTTTCAGTGATTTTATAAACCTCGTGGAAGGTTTTGGTTTCAAGTTACTTCGGACTAGAGGAAGTCATAATATCTATGGTCACCCCCAGGTCAGTGAGTTGGTAAATGTTCAGAATGTCAAAGGGGAGATCAAACCTTACCAGGCAAGGCAATTCCTGAGATTAGTGGAACGGTATAATATCAAGATGGAGCCGGAACAATGAGAGACTACCATATCAACATTTTTTTTAGTGAAGAAGATGGCGGGTACATCGCTGATATACCTGATCTGGATTCATGTTCAGCTTTCGGGAAAACTCCTGAGGAAGCACTAGCAGAAGTGGAACATGCCAAGAGAGCATGGCTAGAGGCTGCTAGTACACAAGGAAAACCTATTACGCAGCCCAGGTACAGGCCAATTATATATCAGGTTTCCGGATGAAATGAGATAGTTGGTCTGGAAAAATTGGACAATGACATAAGTGGGACAGAATGCATTTCCACAAATCGCCAGTCGAGTTGAGCGCATGAAACGGACACAGTTCAATGCCCAATCTCCTGAACTGGATAGAATAAGTGTTTATTGAAACCAGTAAGATCCTGTTCACGGGGCACGCGGTGAAAAGAATGTTTGAGAGATCCATCAATCGCAGAGAGGTTCAAGATGTCCTCGAGAACGGCGAGATTGTTGCCGACTATCCTGACGATCAACCCTTCGCAAGCGGCCTGATGCTTGGATTTGTCGACGAGCGCCCCATTCACGTGGTTGTAGCCGTAGAATCTGAGACAAAAACCTCGTATATTGTAACTGCCTATGACCCCGATCCTGATCTTTGGGAACCGGATTTCAGAAACAGGAGATCCCAATGAAATGCGTCTTGTGCAAGCACGGTGTGACCAAACCGGGAAAGACTACCGTAGTCCTTCAGAGAGGCGAGACATCGGTGATCATTAAGGACGTTCCAGCAGACATCTGTGAGAATTGCGGAGAATACTATCTTGCAGCCGATGTCACCGAGACCGTCCTGAACTTGGCTGAGGAGGCCGTTCATCGCAAATCTGAAGTAGAGATTCTTCGGTTTGCGGCATAGAGATGGTCGGGGGTCAGGTCCTGGTATATCAGTTTCTCCCAAGAACTTTGAGAAAACTGAATGGTCTGTTATGATTGGGACATGAAGAGTGATCCTGGTCGGAGGGCTCC
>JBAXIF010000119.1:0-1699 GCA_037138515.1 Candidatus Falkowiibacteriota bacterium | reverse complement strand
GGACAATCCACGGGGAATGTACCCTTTGCGATGAGTCTAAGTTATCTTAGCTTATATAAACTTACTTATATGTTGCAGTTCCACATAAGGCTTCAATGAAGTTTTATGTGGGGAAGTAACCTAAAAGGTGCTCCAATCTTTTTCGAGAAAGTGTTTGCGCGAACAAGTGTTTCGTGCTAATGTTTGATAACGGTACAGAAAAGGGAACTAGCATGAACTCAAACACACACACCATGACAACAGGAATAAACTTGAACGCTGAAACGCGGACGTACCGCGACACGAACAAGGGAATCTTGGCGGGGATAATCAAGCCCAGCTGTATGAGTAAGGTCACGCTTACGAATGAACAGCGCCCCAATGGGCGTCCTATTCTTAGGAATCATTGGGCGTGCTACCGCACAGGGCAAGATTCGGTAACGGAATATTCCTTTCATGTTGACGGAATCATAATAAAGGAATGGGAGAAAGGCATTGACGGACACGCGTTCGTCAAGGAAGTGCATGATATAGGACTTGACATGAACCTTGCATGGGCAAGATTCGAAACAGATGTGCGTGCAGGAAGGGCGTTTCTTACAGATGACTCCTCAACCTTCCAATTGTTCTTGTCAAAAAACCAGCCAAACAGGAATGGTATGACAATTGCAAGACGTGATGGGATATCCCTGATGGTTCGTTGGATGAGAAGACAAGAGCGCTTCATTGTGGCGCAGCAAGAAAGACTCATGGTAGAGCTCCGCGCCGTGGGCAAAGCCATGGGTAAGAGTGCATTCGTGGGCTTTGCTGATCACGAAGAGGAACTCGGCGAAGAGGCGGCAATGAAAAGAGAAGCCGCAGCAGCAGCGGTGCACCAAGATGCAGTATACAACGCGCTAATCAAGCGCACATGTAGAATGTCAGGTGCAAAGGTGTCCGAAGTATTAGATTGCGCACCTGCATCTCTGAATGTAAAGCAAAGTAGTATGACGAAGTTGGAAGGAAACCATCACGCAGGAGTAGGGAATAAGGGACAGATTGACTCATTCCGTTCGGCTCCACGTGTGCGCAAGCAAGATGCAGAAAGTATCTTGCGCGGAGTAGCAGAACGTCAATTCGCGCGTGCCGAAAAAGCATTGGCTTCTCATGATTATGATGAGGCAGAGAAGCTTTTTCAATAGCGGCGGAAACAGAAACTAAAGCAAACGCATTGAAGGGAGTTATCGCATCATGATTACAACAACATACTCAGTAGTTCTCGACAATATGTTCTCAAAAGAATTCAAGTCCCTTACCGAAGCAAGGACTTATGCGACATTGTCTTATAGTAGAGATGAGTGTTGCGGCTTTGAAATATATGGGATATCCACTTATAGTAGAGATGATTCCACACCTGAGTATGCGAGAACATACTTTTGGCGATGTTATAAGAAAAGCGTATAACTTTTTACAATTTCTTACAACCAACCATATATGTAAAGGAGTTATCCAATGAATGTTTCTAAAGCACAAGTGACAGCTCGTCTCCTAAACAATATCGCCACCAAGCAAAACCTAATTGCGCAAGAATGTTTTGAAGCAGGACAGTTTGAAAAAGCAAGACTCCTCTCTTGTCTTGCAATAAAGAACAAGATTCGTGCTCTTGAGCTCAAAAAAGGGCTATAAAACCCCTATAATAACACATAAAACCGCAAGGTAATTTCTTGCTTATATTAGTATC
>JBAXIF010000118.1:0-1758 GCA_037138515.1 Candidatus Falkowiibacteriota bacterium | reverse complement strand
TTCAGTCATAAGCCAAGATGACAACTATTTAAATTAACTGGAACCGCACCGAACACCATTTTCTGCTGACTCACCTTAAAGTTATCGAGTTAGCGTGCAACGTCCCGTATCTTCCCAAAAAATCAGTTTTATCTGATTTTTTGGGATTTTTCAGCAAACTTCGAGCTGGATTATATTATAATGTTTTTATGAAAACACTCTGTTTTTCCTTCTTTTTTCTGATTCCCGTCCTTTCCTGGGCCAAGAGCGCCCATCATTCTTTGGCGGCGGCCAACACGCAGCAGGTTCAGCCGAGAAACCCCAATAACCCGAAGGACACCCCCGGTTTTTGCATATTCGGGGCACAGTCCGGCAAGCCGTTCGACAGCGCGGCGGCCTTCCCCAAAACCCTGACCCGCGGTGTTACGACTGCCGCAGCCGGACGCGATGCAGAAGGCCGGGTGACGCTGGTGCTGCGCGACGTGGCGCCAGGCTCTTACGCCCTGTCGGCTTACCATGATCTGGATGGCAACGGCCAGCTCAACACCAACCTGATGGGCATGCCCACGGAGCCCTACGGTTTTGCCAATAACGCGCGCGGCAGCTTTGGCCCACCCAGCTTTCAAGCGGCCAGCGTCGCCCTGCCTGAGCAGGGCTTGTCGATTGAGCTCAAGGTTCAATGAGCCGGGCCGCGCCATGACCATCCTTACTGCATCCCCCCTCACACGCCGCCACCTGCTGCAAGCCATGGCCTTCGGTAGTTTGGCCAGCCTGGCCCCAGCCGGCTTTGCCGCCGGCGCCGTGGCGGCGAAGCACAAGGCGGCGTCGGATCCGCGCCCCAAGACGGTCACCAAAGGCCTCGACTACCTCCACGCCCGCCAGAAGGTCGATGGCGGCTTCGGTACCATGGCCGCCACGGCGTGGGTCATCCTCGGGGCCGTGGCCAGCGGCGAACGCATCGGCTCCACCATGTGGACGATCGACGGCAACAACCCCTTCGGCTACCTCCAGGCGGGCAGCCACGAGGCGGCGGCCACCGGCCCCGACGTCGACAACGCGCCGGTGTACTACGCGCGGGCGATCATGTCCTACGTCGCCGCCGACCGCGCTGAGCGCGTGTTTGTCGCGGGGACCCCACGCATCGACCTCCTGGCCAAGCTCTACGGCTACCAGGACCTGGTCGACGACTCGCTTGCGAAGGGCAGCTTCTCGCCGTCCACCTCGAGCCGCACGTTCCAGGCCGTACACACCACCGCGTGGGCGATCCTCGCCATGCAGGCGATCGGCGAGGACGGGAACGACCGCTTCGCGCTCGCCGAGCAGTGGCTCGCCACCCAGCAGCTCGCGGACGGCGGCTTCCCGGCGCAGTCCGGCGATCTCTCCAACTGCGAGGACACTGCCGTGGTGATCCAGGCGCTGGTGCTCGCTGCGGACGGCGCCCTCGACCCAGCCGTCATCCCCGCTGCCCGTCTGTACCTCAAGACCAACCAGCGCTCCGACGGCGGTTTCCCGTACAAGCCTGGGACCAGCGCCGACGTCTGGGCCACGTCGGCCGCCATCCAGGCCATCCTCGCCATGGGCGAGAAGCCCGACAGCGCCGACTGGATGGTCGGCGAGAGCACGCCCAAGTCCGCGCTCGGCACGCTCCAGCTGCAGAACGGCGCCTACGGGAAGAAGCTTAGCGACGCCACGGGCCCACTGCCCACCACCAGCTGGGCTCTGGCCGCGTTGCGCGACAAGCCGTTCACGACGTTCCCCGAGACACGCCCTCCAGCCCTC
>JBAXIF010000117.1:0-1774 GCA_037138515.1 Candidatus Falkowiibacteriota bacterium | reverse complement strand
GTAACCAGACGTTTCCCCAGTCTTTTTCGGGTTTCCCCTTCAGCATTGAAAGGCATAATGACAAAAAGGCACTGTGCCTATTGCCATCCGGAAAGCCTTGCTTTAACGCCTCCCAAAAATCAACCTTATTTTTTATAGTTTCGCTTGCTTGGGCTGTAAGAGGGAATATTGCCGCCAATTCATCCAGCGTGTAGCTCACATCAGCTTCGTATATTATTTTACACAAGAACGGGGTGCCCTTGTTGTGATAAAAATTGGGCATTCTCAATATTCGGCTCAGATCTTTGGATCCGGGATCTCCGTCAAATTTATTGATAATCGCCCAGATGATATTTTCGCATTTTAATTTAGATTCTGTGGTGACTGTGCCGTCTGATATTTTCCAGTATGAATGTATGCCGTTGGCCGTCTCAATTACCATTGTAGGCTTAAAGGGCAGGATTTCTTGGAGCTTGGCTTCCTTTTTAAGTTTTTTTTGTTCGTCTGTCAGACCGTCTTTCTGTTTTGCAATATCGAGATCTCCGTAAACATAATCCAATCTTGATAGATGTGATTCGCATCTACATGTTTTTTCTCCAGGTAGTAACGGCAGCGTCAAATCAAAACTATTAACCGAGCAACATACTCCGTAACTGGCATGGTTTAATCCTTCAAATTCTTTTTGATTGAATTCGTATTTGGTTTGAGTAGGGATTCCCAATTCTTTATCATCAAGAAAAACATATATTTTAGAAAATTGTTTGTTCATAATCACGAGTCTTCTCTAATCCTTCCCGCCCAGACTCGTGAAAGATTCGGGCGGGGAGGACTAAAGAGAAGATTAATTTTAATTTTGTTTCATATGATGTTATTAAAAATGAAACCCCTAACGTAGAGCGGAGGACTCACTGGAATTTACGACAACCAGGGAGGAATCTTGCGATAGCCTCCACTCCGCCCTACGACAGGGGTTTAAAATTATTATTTTTGAGAAATTTTTCATTTTTTTTATCTTAATTTTAATTGTATTTTTCTTTGGAATAGTCGTTGGGATATTGATCTCAGACTACAATCGTGAGATATATTTTCATTTGATTAATAAGAAGGATTATGTGTGTACGGCAGAACAACTGATTGAGGATGAGGTTTATTGTTATCGTTATGAGAGGATAGAATGAAGAATTTAGGAATGATACTGTTAGCTTGGATATTGATGGTAGGGTCAGCGTCGTCTGTGTTATTTGGAATGTATGAACTTTTGACAGAGATGTCGAAATAATTTTTAAAAACTGACGAGAAAGGTAGTGGATTTTGAAACCTATCGGTTGTTAGTACTGTTAGAGTCTATCAATGACGAATTGTATGAGATGGCTAGAGTTGGTCCACAACATCATGGTATTCCAGATGTTGTTATCTATGTGGGCGAAACCAACAAACGACACGGATTACGAGTGAAGGTCTCAAAATTCAAAAATAAATGGGTCAAAGGGGACGAGAATAACTTCAACATTCAAATGCCAAGTCTAGATTATGATCCTTTGGATGTTCCGAGATGGATATCTAATGACATCATGAATCAGATTTTGGGTTGGATTAAATTGAACCAACAAACACTGGCAGACTTTGAGAATGGGAAGATAATTTATGCCGATGACTTCTACCGACAGTTATCCAAGTATCAGGAATAGGATGATGGAATTTTTTTGTTAATTTTTTCAAAAAAAGCTTGACAAAGTAAAAACTTTCTAGTATACTATCTCTAACGAATGGGGAATGACCCCGTTCGAAACACCAA
>JBAXIF010000116.1:0-1795 GCA_037138515.1 Candidatus Falkowiibacteriota bacterium | reverse complement strand
CTGCTCCCACCATAGTGATGAGCACCGCCTCAACTAAGAACTGGGTCATAATAGTATTGTAGTTAGCGCCCACAGCCTTACGTAGACCGATCTCAGACGTTCTTTCGCTAACTATAACATACATCACATTTAAAATTCCCACACCACCAACGATCAAGGAGATAACTACTATAGCTAAGAGCAGCCAAGTGATAGCATCTGTTACTGTATTTAAAGTCTTCATCATGTCTTCCATGGTTGAAACCCTAAAATCATCCTTGGCTGGATCAGTAATATCATGATTATTCCTTAAAAGATACTTAATCTCTTCGCCAGTATCAGCCACTAAATTAGCATCTTTAAATTCATGAACCATGTACATCAAATAATCGATTCCCATAACTTTCTTCTGCAAGGTCCTAATTGGAACATAAATATAATCATCAAAATCCATACCCATAGTCGCCCCCTTACTTTTAGCCACACCAATAACCTTAAATTTTGATTTGCGCAAAGTAATATATTTTCCAATAGGCTCGGAGTCACCGAACAACTTATCCTTCATCTTGCTACCCAAAATCACAACCTGAGCTAAACCCTTATCCTCTTCATCGCTAAAGAAAGAACCTTGAGCAATCTCCAGTCTATCAATTTGAGCATAGTCAGCATTAGTACCAAAAATAAAGGACTTGCGAGATTCATTACCATAGCTGACTTTTTCTTGGCTTAATATCACACCATAACCACCGCTGATATTTTTTAGACCCTTAATATCATCCACATCTTTCAAAGTCATTGATGTAATTTGAACACCGGAAGCAATAGCCATAGCGCTATCAGTTTCGCCTGAACCTCCCTTCTTATTAGTCGGCACCCTAACTTCAGTCTGAATAATATTGGTACCAAAAGATTGGAGTTGATCTACTAGTAAGCCTCGAATTCCTTCACCAGCCGAATAGACAATTATCACGCTAGCGATTCCAATGGCGATGCCTAAAACTGTCAACAAAGTCCTGGACTTGTTAGACACCATTGAGGTTAATGAAATTCTAATGGAAGTAATAATATTACTCATAACTTAAAGCTTCTACCGGCTCTAAACGACTCGCTTTTCGAGCCGGATAAATACCGAAGATTAAACCGATTAAAGAAGAAACGGACAAGGCCAATAGAATAGAAGAAAAAGTAACTACAAAACCATAATTATAACCCATACTATTAACCACCAGATATATCAACCAGGACAAGAAGACCCCAAAAATCACACCGATCATTCCACCGATGAGCGTCAAGGTGACAGCCTCTAACAGAAATTGAGAAATGATATTATTGTTATTAGCACCAACCGCTTTACGTAAACCGATCTCCCTAGTTCTCTCATTAACACTAATTAACATAATATTCATAATTCCAATTCCACCAACAATTAAGGAAATAGCCGCCATCGCCACCAAGAAATAACGCAAAGCATCTGTAATTGTGGTAATCATATCTAATGCTTGAGCCATGCTCCGAACCGAAAAATCATCATTAGTTCCAGTCGCATCAGTTATCTCATGACGATCACGCAATAAATATTCGACACTAGTCATTACCTCAGCCACATTTTTTTCGTCATCAACTTTAGCTCTGACAAAACTTAAATAATTAACACTACTAATTAGTTTTTGGGTAGTATGAAGCGGGACATGAATCTGATCATCATAATCGACAAATAATACCTTCCCTCTTTCAGCCATAACTCCGACTACCTCAAATATCTGTTTCTTAATTTTTATCTGTTTACCTAAAGCATCAGAATCACCAAACAACTCTT
>JBAXIF010000115.1:0-1807 GCA_037138515.1 Candidatus Falkowiibacteriota bacterium | reverse complement strand
TGTCATTGGAATAGACACTATACGTTTTGATGTAGCGAACATCATCAGCGTTGTTTTTAACCATCGTGATAATCCGGTCGTCTCCAATTGTACGCCACATTTCGGACGTCTTCCATTGCAGTTCGAACGACTGGATCATTCTGCGGTCTCGGTCAAGTTCAATATACTCCGGTTTGAAGTTGTAACCATAGTGCAACCTGTCATCTGTGGAGATATACAGACCTGCTACGAACAATTTACCTTTGTACATGGAGTCGAGAAGAATTTGTCCTGTTTTGGTGGTAAAAATATCTGCGCCTTCCACAAAGGCGCCAGCTTGTTGAATTTGGAGATTCAGGTTGGATTCGAAGATAGCTTGCTGTTCGTCTTCGGTGAGCGGATAAATTTGGTACATGAGATTGTTGTCCGGAACGCTCTGCCAGAAGAACTTGTCTTCGACTTCGATCTGCAACGTCTTTGCCCCGTTGAACTTCTTGGAGTTCTTCAGTGCCGCTGTCCAAACTTCACGTGCACCATAGTTGAATATCTTTACCTTCTTGCCGAGACGTGTAAGTACGAGTAACGCGAGCTTGTAGCCTTCGCCGAACTTGCCAATCGCACGGTCATCGTCGCTCTTAGTGGTTTCACCGAGAAGCAACGAATTTACGTCTAGGATAGACGCTTTGTTTCCTATTGAGAGCGTTCTGTATTTATTCGGGTTGACGTGATCTATCGCGAAGTTGAAGAACATTTTGTTGGGAGACTCTTTTTCCCCCTCGTCGTACCAATCCTTCGGAGGACGTGCCATATTTTCTTGGTCGATCGCATTCTGGAAGATCTCACGAATGGCTTCCACTAGGCCCCAGCTGGATACATAGTTCTCCGACAAGGATAATTCGTAACGTCTCATCGATCTTGCCTCCTGTTTTTTTTTCTTTCGGGTTAGTAGCCGGCGCATCTCATGTCGTGACAGTACTCTGACCAGAATTGCAAATCTTCTTGACTGCAGGGATTACGTACACAGTCCATACAAGGTGCGTGCCATCTGACACAATTGGCATGCTTACATTTCTCACAGTCGGTAGGGATTACGGGGTCAAAATTATCCTGTTTGTCCACTATGATATGTCACCTCCTTCCTCGCCAGGATGGCTCACGGCTACGATTATAAGGCTTTTCTTTTATTATATACTAGTTTTTAGAGACTTCTCACTAAGAATTTTTAGACGATCAAGGATACGGCCGGGGACAGTCTACGTGGTAATCGGCAATTGCTGCGCCTGCAATACGGCCTTCGATCTCACCTTTACAACCCCGGTCGTCGATGAGCACGAACTCAGTACGCTTCCAGAAGCCTGGCCGCTTTTCGTCTTCTTGGTATGTGGAATACACCGTTAAGTCACAATCGACGATCACCTGGACGGTGATCTGTTTCGCTTCGGGAATACGTTTGAACGCCAGATGCAAAGCGTGCATCATATTGGTATTGACCATGTGTGTCAAGTCACTGCACTCCAGGTAAGGTCCGCTTTTCTTTATCGCCATTACATATCCCTCTCAATCCGCAAGAGCTTGCAAATCGGGATGCTAACATATCCGCTTTCATGATAGGATACCGGAGGCGATACAATGTGGGCATCGACAAGTACGTGCAGAATACCCTTATTCTCGGAATAGTTTTTGATCGCCACGTGATCGTCCGGAATCCCTTCCAGGTGAACGGTCGCCGTTGCCACTGGGCAGCCATCCTCTTCGTCGTAGAGCTGAATGCATGTCCCACCCGCGACGTACTTTTTATATTCCATGTAACAAATACTCCCTGCGAACT
>JBAXIF010000114.1:0-1828 GCA_037138515.1 Candidatus Falkowiibacteriota bacterium | reverse complement strand
ATTAGACCACTAGATGTAGTAAAATCATCACATTTGATGAGATTTGTAAAATCGTTAAAAAATCTTTATGAAATGTCCTATTTGCTATCATCCTGATACTAAAGTCTTAGATTCTCGTGTGGCTACCGATGGTTTATCTATTCGCCGCCGCCGTGAATGCTTAAAGTGCGCTTTTCGCTTTTCAACTTATGAAGAGTTGGAAATTCTAGATGTTTCTTTGGTAAAGAGAGATGGTCGCCGTGAAGCTTATAGTCGAGATAAACTTATTTCTGGATTGAAGAAGGCTAGTGAGAAGCGAATCAGTGATGATAAGTTTAAGAAATTGATTCACATGATTGAACGCGATATTCAAGCGCTAAAGACTAACGAAATAAGTTCGCAGGAAGTAGGAAAGATTGTGATGAAGAATTTGAAAAAAGTTGATCAGATTGCTTATATCCGTTATGCCTCAGTTTATGAATCCTTTAAGAATGTCCAGGAGTTTAAAAGAGAGTTGAACAAGTTGTTGGGAGGAAAAAATAATAAAAAGTAAATATAATCTAAATCATTATTTTATTAACCTTATGAACCTCAAGAAAGAATTGATTACTAAAATCATCAAGCGGTCAGGGGAAATTTCTGACTTCGATCAGACTAAAATTACTGAAGCTATTTTTAAGGCGGCAGAAGCTGTTGGAGTAGAGCATCCAGAAAAATTAGCTGATAAATTAACGGAAGAGGTTCTGCAAAGAATTAGTAAAAAATTCCACTATCATAGCATTCCAGCTGTAGAAGAAATTCAGGATATTGTGGAGGAAACTTTGATTATTAATCGCCAGATTAAAATGGCGAAGTCTTATATCTTGTATCGTGATCAACATCGTCAATTGCGTGATATTACAGTTAGTAATGAAGAGAAGTTGATGGAGGATTATTTGGGTCGGGCTGATTGGCGCTTGAAAGAGAATAGTAATATGAGTTTCTCGGTTCAGGGCTTGAACAATTACTTAGCTTCAGCTATTTCTGCAAAGTATTGGTTAAATAAAATGTATCCAGAGAGTGTCAGAAACGGTCATGTTAATGGTGATTATCATATTCATGATTTAGGATTATTAGCTCCTTACTGTTGTGGTTGGGACTTGAAAGATTTGTTGATTAGAGGTTTCGGTGGAGTTGAGGAAAAGACTCAAAGTAAACCACCTAAGCATTTTCGAACTGCTCTTGGTCAAATTGTTAACTTTTTTTATACTATGCAAGGTGAAGCAGCTGGAGCCCAGGCTTTTGCCAACTTCGACACTTATTTAGCTCCTTTTATCCGTTATGATAAATTGAATTTCAAAGAAGCTAAACAATGTATTCAGGAATTCGTTTTTAATGTTAATGTTCCGACTCGTGTTGGTTTCCAAACCCCATTTACTAATGTCACTTTAGATGTGACTCCTTCCAAGATGATTGGTGAAGAAAATATTATTATTGGTGGACAAGTAATGCCGGAAAAATATAAAGATTTCCAAGAGGAAATGGATATGTTTAATCAGGCTTTTGCGGAAGTGATGTTGGCTGGTGATTCCACTGGTAGAGTATTTTCCTTCCCAATTCCAACTTATAATGTTGATAAGAACTTTGACTGGGATAGAGAGTCATTAAAACCAATGTGGGAAATGACTGCTAAATATGGTGTTCCTTATTTTTCTAACTTTGTAAATTCTGATATGGACAGAGATGATGCTCGTTCTATGTGTTGTCGTCTTCGTCTAGATAATCGTGAACTGAGAAAACGTGGCGGCGGTTTGTTTGGTGCTAATCCTTTGACTGGTAGTTTGGGAGTAGTAACAATTAACTTGGCTCG
>JBAXIF010000113.1:0-1884 GCA_037138515.1 Candidatus Falkowiibacteriota bacterium | reverse complement strand
GGGAACTATTCGGTAGCATTACAGGCATACAATATTTTAGGGTATAATAACACACAAAAGACCGGTTATATTATCATAACGGGAATCGCCCCGACCGCCAGCTTCACAGGGACGCCGTCATCCGGGACAGCACCATTAACTGTCAAATTTACTGACCGCTCAACGAATACCCCGACATCATGGAACTGGTCATTCGGAGACGGATCGTCGGTGAATGCCACGCAGCAGAACCCGGTTCATTCCTATGCTAGCATCGGCACCTATACGGTCGCACTAACTGCAACCAACTATGCGGGCAGTAATACATTCACACAGACGAGTTACATAATGGTCAGTTCTACTGTAATAGCCCCAGCCGCCAGCTTCACAGGGACGCCGTCATCTGGGACAGCACCGTTGACGGTGAAATTCACGGATACTTCCCTGAACACCCCAACCTCGTGGAACTGGTCATTTGGTGACGGATCACTCGTCAATTCAACTGTACAGAACCCGGTTCATTCCTATGCTAGCATCGGTACCTATACGGTCGCACTAACTGCAACCAACTCTGCGGGCAGTAATACATTCACACGGAAATTTTTCATCACGGTCACTTCACCGAGCAACACTACCTCAACAATCGGCATCTTCCGCACTGGAAACTTCTACCTCGCGTCCAGCAACACACCGGGAGGCGGAACGGTTACCGCATTTAACTTTGGTCAGGCTAACGATATACCAGTAACCGGAGACTGGAACGCAGATGGCAAAACTGAAGTAGGCATCTTCCGCAATGGAATGGTCTACCAAGCGTCCAGCAACACTCCCGGCGGTGGAACGGTTACTGCCTTTAACTATGGAATGATTGGCGATGTACCGGTAGCCGGCAAATGGTCAGGAAGCGGTGCTGCAACTGTTGGTATCTTTAGAAGTGGCAACTTCTACCTTGCATCCAGCAATACTAACGGAGGCGGAACGGTCAATGCCTTTAACTTTGGTATGAGTGGCGATGTACCGGTAGCCGGCGACTGGAACGCTGACGTTAAGACAGAAGTAGGCATCTTCCGCAATGGTATGTTCTACCTTGCATCCAGCAACACTCCCGGCGGAGGAACCGTTAATGCCTTTAACTTTGGTATGACTGGCGATGTACCAGTAACCGGAGACTGGAACGCAGATGGCAAGACAGAAGTAGGCATCTTCCGCAATGGTATGGTATTCCTTGCATCCAGCAACACTCCCGGCGGTGGAACGGTTACTGCCTTTAACTTTGGCATGAACGGTGATGTACCAGTTACCGGCAAGTGGGTATGATAAGAAGAATATGTGGAGGGGAAAATCCCCAAATATTTTTAGAGAATAGAATCAAACCCGCCCGTCTTTTATTTTCCACACATTTCCACCCATCAACAAGACGATCTGCCAACAGAAACGCAATGGCGGGGTCTGCCGTCTATGCTGGATATGTGATAACCCTGCACAAGCAGAGAATAACATCTGTTGAATGTTCCAAAGTAACATGAAAAATTATTTTTCCTTTAAATATCTCATTACTACAAATATAATAAAAAACAATCCTAACGCCATCCTCCCGTAATAAATCACTCCCCACTGACTACATGAAGAACTGTCGTTCATCATTAATCCAAATGGACTATTACATATTGAAACGATGCTACGGAATCGGGATGATTTAAGGTCTATATACAAATCGCCAGAATATGACGATGACATTAAAACGTTTACGATGTTTGGCGGGGATAATGATCAATGGGCAACTCTTGCGGGGTTGGAAAAGAAAAAGAAAATGGAAAACAGGATTCTGTCTTTCTAATGTTAGAGACAGATTATATAATTTTAAAAACATCACTCAATTATGACATCGGATAAACCGACAATGGG
>JBAXIF010000112.1:0-1942 GCA_037138515.1 Candidatus Falkowiibacteriota bacterium | reverse complement strand
CGCGCGCTTCAGCTTCTCCTTTTCCTCTGGCTTCTTGAGCTTGCGCGCAATGGAAAGGGCAAATGCATCATCGGACAGGCGCGAGACGAATGCGCGCGCGAACTTGCCGCCAAATCCTCCCTGCGATGTGGCTGGGCCGAAGAACTTCTTGCCCTCGTTCCAGAACAATCTTTCAAACGACAGGCCAGTGCCTGACACATAATCCGCAATCTCGCGCCTCGCTTCCCTGTCTAAATCATAAATGGCATCCGACACCACATGCACATGGTAGCCCCGGCTTCCCGAGAAGTTCACGGCAAGCTCGCTTTTTGAAAATCCAAAGTCAGGCAGCAAAAATTCCTCAATGAGCTTTATTGCATCCGCTTTCACCCTGTCAAGGCATTGCTGGCAGGTGAATTTCCCGCAGGCGTGCGCCTCGGCATCCAGGTCGAATATCAGGTCCGAGCCTTCCCAGTTCTTGCGTGGCATGGGCCTTGCGTCAGGGAACTCATAGTAAGCAACGGAATGCGAAATGTAAAGCGGCGCCTCGGCTACAAGGCGCGCGCGCAGGTCGCCCTCGTTTTTGAAGGCAATGTGGCGGAACTCTATTTTCTTTTCCCAGCCGCCAAAGCCGAACTCGCGGTTTTCCAGGCCCCGCACAGCGACTGCGCTGGTGCCGTAGTAGCCGGAAAACTTTTTCCGAAGGAATTTTTCCTCGTTGCTCATCACAAGCCCGCTCATTTTTTTGCCTCTTCTTCAAGCCGCTTAAGCGCCCTTCCATGGACATTGGCGCGGTAATTCAAGGGCGTGCCGCAATGGCACTCTGCCACGCACGCACCATAGCTGTCCATGGTGGAGCAAGACGGCATGGAATACCCCTTGGTGCGCAAATACTCCACCTGGTAGCGCGTGGTCTTCTCTGAAAAGTCAGGCGCGCCGCGGAAAATCTCCAATATCTTGTCGGTAGGCAAGCCTGCTTTGACAAGGTAAATGCCCAGCGCCACGCGCGCGGTGTGCGGCAAATTCACATTGAGCGAGAGCTCCTCAATCATCCTTCTCACGCATGGCGGATAATTCTCCTGCCCCACCTTCACAATGTTGGCCTCCAGCTTGGGAAGCATGGCCAGCACGCGCGTGCCACTCACTTTCACCTCTGCAGGGAAAGCCGCGCGTATTGGAAGCTCGCGCTCGATTTTCTTTTTCACAGCCTCCTCGAGCATGCGCACGCGCTCATGGTTGCTCACCCTCACCTTGCCTGCGGAAACCTCGCGGTTCGCCAGCTTGTAGTCAGTTGAGCGGGGGGTGTAGGCAAGGTATTTTCCAAGCGGCACCAAAAACTGCGCGCCGGATTTCTCAAACTTTATGCCGAATTCCGCGGCAACTGCATCCACATATTCCGGGTGCGCGGAAGAGTCTGATGAAAGGTAGTCGTTTGTCTTCTTCGCCTCGGCAACCGCGTACCTGTTGATGAGATACCTATTGTTCGCGCACGAAACCATCATGCGCGCAATCGCGTAAAGCGCCAGCTCCTCTTCCTGCGCCTCGGAAAGCGCCGGCACCTTCCTCACCTTGCCCGACACAATGGACTCGCGCACGCGCTCTTCCGCCTTCTCAACATAAGAGGAAACGATCTCCATGCCGCGCCCGCTCATGTATGCCTTGGCAGCAGAGGAAAAGGGGGAGTGCGAGCAGAAGAGCAAATCCGCCATGGGCGTATTTGTGTTCGAGGGTTTAAAATCAGAACGGAAGCTATTTGCCTGTGGAGGGCGCTGCCGCCTCTGTCGTCCACGCCCCGACCGAGCGTGCAATTGCCACTGCTTCCCATCAGGCTTTCTCCCAAGGCAAGCCAATCGTTTCCAGGCACGCCACAAGCTCTGCCCTCTTCGCTCCCTTTATCCCTTTCCAGTCCAGAAGCGCGCGCGTTATCTTGCAGTCGCTCTTACTAATTGCCTGCCTCACCATC
>JBAXIF010000111.1:0-1952 GCA_037138515.1 Candidatus Falkowiibacteriota bacterium | reverse complement strand
CCCTAAATCCTGATTTCATTCCTATGGTGGAATGGGCATTAGAATATGGTGCTAATATCTGGTTTGTGACTAATGGTTCAAGAGTGAACAAGATTAAAAGGATAATCGAACTCCAAGAGATATACAATGGAGGACAACTCACTTTTGAGGTGTCAGAAGACCCTTTTCATGATTGGAAAATACAAAACAGATGGGTTATGCACTATGCTCACAATCACAAACTAGTCAGAAACACCAGTGACACAGGTAGTTTAGTCAAGGCGGGAAGAGCTAATGAATTAGGTGATAGTTATAATCTAAGAGAAGAGTGTAACTGTAGTGATATAAATGTATTACCAAATGGTGATGTTAGATTATGTGGATGTCTAAACGCACCAATCATAGGTAATGTGCATAGTAGTTGGGATACACCGGAAGAATACCATGATATACGGTGTATTAATTATGATTAGTACTTTACAGGCTTTTACCTTTACTATATTATATACATAACAAAAATACACAATAATCTAACAAAGGAGAAGTCAATGCAATTTGACCAATTTGCGGAAAAAATTAATAGTCATATTCAGACTATGGGCAAAAGCTCTAACCGCTTGTACAGAGTATCATTAGATACTAATAAACTTTGGGAACTCTATCTTGATAGTTTTGCCCCAGAGGACAATCAGATTTATAAAGAACGTCGAGAACACGATTGTTCTTCCTGTCGCCAGTTTATCAAATCATTTGGAAATGTTGTTGCCATTATAAACGGCAAAGTCGAAACCATTTGGAATGTAGACCTCAATAGTGATAGAGAATATCAACCAGTAGTTGACGTACTGGACAAGTTTGTGCGGGAAAAACGAATTGAAAATGTATTTGTTACTAAATACACAAAATTCGGGGTAAAATCAAACTTAGACTTAAACCCACAAAGTACAGTTACGAAATGGTGTCATTTGTACACAGTACTTCCAACGACCATGATAAATTGTCGTAATTCAGAAAGTGAAGCATCTATAATGGGTGATTTACGTGATACACGGAATGTTTTCAAATGTTCGTTAGACGAAATTACTGAGAGTGCCGTTGACACAATACTGGAATTAATAGCTCAAAATTCTCTTTACAAGGGTGAGGAATGGCAGGCTGTACTTACTCAATTCCGTACTTTAAAACGAGAGTACTCAAGTTTAGACCCTGCGAAACAGGAACTATACGCTTGGACTAAATCTTCCGATGTTGGTGGTGCAGTAGCACGTATCCGCAATCACTCCATTGGTACACTATTACAGGCGATTAGTGCAGATGAAGACCTTGATGAAGCTGTACGTAAATACGAAGCGATGGTAGCTCCGTCGAACTACAAACGACCAAAAGCTATCTTCAGCAAGAAAATGCTGGAAGATGCTCAAAAAACACTGGAAGAGCTGGGATTAATTGATTCTTTAGGACGACGTTACGCAAAACTTGATGATATTACTGTCAATAACATACTATTCGCTAACCGTGATGCGGCGAAAAGAATAGGTGGAACAGTTTTTGATGAAATGGCTGGAAATATAGCCGTAAACCCAAAAACTTTCAGTAAAGTTGAAGAGATTTCCATCAAGAAGTTTGTTGAAGATGTATTACCCGGCACTAAAAATATTTCCCTGCTTATGGAAAATAAACATGCTGCTAATCTGGTTTCGTTGATAGCACCCGTTAATGCTACTGCTCCATCATTGTTTAAATGGAATACCAGTTTTTCGTGGGCGTATTCTGGAAATATTACTGATAGTATGAAGCAAAATGTCAAAAAGGCGGGAGGAAATGTAGAAGGGGTTTTACGGTTCTCAATTCAATGGAATGACGCAGATGATAACAAAGATGATTTAGATGCACATTGTATGCAACCAAATGGTCACAAGATTTATTATAGTGACAAGAAAGATTTATTAACTGGTGGGTCATTGGATGTGGAC
>JBAXIF010000110.1:0-1986 GCA_037138515.1 Candidatus Falkowiibacteriota bacterium | reverse complement strand
AAACGAGTCCGGCAACGATATCATTTAAGGGTATGCCCTCCTGGGCGGCGTTCTTGATGTCGGACCCTATGAAGGCAGCGCACTGATCATTGAAGTTGGGAGGCTTGGTCGCTGTGTAAGCGACCTTTCCGATATCGGTGACCTTGACTCCCAGGCTTTCTTTTGCAGACTCCTCGAGGAAGGACCCTGTGCCCGCACTGCAGGCTTCGTTCATGGCGTAATCGCTTGGCACACTGTTGGTGATATACGTGTACTTGGCGTCCTGGCCGCCTATCTCAAAGATGGTGTCCACCTCGCGGTCAAAGTGAACCGCTGCGGCAGCATGTGCTATGATCTCATTGATAACGCCGGCGGCCATGGCGTGAAGTCCGGCGATCTGACGGCCTGATCCGGTTACACCCAACCCTTTGATTTTAATAGGAACATCGATTTGATCGGCCAAGCTTCGGTACACCTTTCTGGCCGCCCCCACCGGGTCTCCGTCTGTGCGCAGATAATCGGCAACCAGTATCGCCTTGTCGCGACACCTCATGATCACGCCTTTAGTTGTTGTGGAGCCCACGTCCAGACCCAAAATTGTGCGGTCACCCGCCTCGACCTTGCCTCTGGGGCAATCTTTGAAATGGGCCATGTCGCGGAATTCGGCCAATGGCTTGAGATAACCGAATGCCGAGGATTTCTCCTGGAAGACCGCATCGCGTCCAGTGTATGGGACAGTGGGGTTATCCAGGGCCCAGAGCGCAGCTCCCAGTGCTTCGAAGTAAGGCGCCTCCTCCGGAATGTACAGGTCCTCAACCTGTTGGGACAGGTAATGAATCATGCTTCTGTTACGGGAGGAACCGCCGACAAGCATCACCGATTTCTTGGGGAGCTTCTTCAAAAGCTCCACCACCTTGTTACCCATCATCATTGCCAGGCCGGAAACTACTTGGGCTTTGGGCACTCCCTTGTTCAGGGCGTGAGTGCAGTCGCTCTTGCAGAAAACCGAACATCGGCCCGAAACCTTATGCACTTGAGCAGAGATTCCCAGGTCGGCCACATCATCCAGCGTCATATTCATTCGGCCAATCTGCTGTAGAAAAAATTCTCCGGTCCCGGACGCGCATTTATTACCGGTTTGAATCCCCTGGATCTTGCAGTCTTCATCCAGGTGATAAACAAGAAAGGTCTCTCCGCCTGCACTGACAACTACCCGATAATTACTCTGTTTACCGAGTATGTGAGCCGCAGCCCGCTCCACCGCCTCAGGCTCCGGTATGGTGCTTAATCTTATGAAATTTATGAATTTTCTTCCGGTTACGGCGATAGGGATTTCTCGTACCTGCTGGACCTGTTCGAGAGCTTCGAGCAAGGTTTTGCGAGGATTACCCTCATGCGTTATCGTCGAAGCGTCCATGACCTCGATCGCTTCATCGACCCTGCGCAATCGCACCATACTGAGAGTAGAGGCTCCCAGACATAGACCCAGTACTTCCATTCAGTCATTCTCCCTTTGAAGCTCGATAATCATCATTTATATATAGACCTTCCAAAGGGTCCAAGGAATAGGCAATCGCCCACTGAAAGATTGATAACATTTCACTGTAAGACGAGCAACCATTCGCCACAAAGTATTGGTGGCGTCAGGCGTCCCTGCCTGTCAATGTTACCGGCACAAGGGCGAGTTCGTATGAAGAGATCTCTCGCGATCATGTCGTTGCATGACGTACAACTGCTCAAAAAACTTATTCATTTGCATGTTGCGTGTAAATGCCTCACCGCCGTGCCGAGCTTTAAGCTTTTTCCGTCGGCTCGACAAGGGACATGAGGCTCTCAGTCATATTCGCCACATATTGATTAATGGTCTTGAAAGAATCCAGTATTCCAAGATAGATTGAGGAGGCCGCCGGCGAACAGTATTCAGCCTCCAAGCGCTCCCAGTGGCTGAACTGAGCATCCTCCACCAGTTGACTCAACTTTCTGCCCTGGGACTGAATGTGCTTCAGT
>JBAXIF010000109.1:0-2016 GCA_037138515.1 Candidatus Falkowiibacteriota bacterium | reverse complement strand
ATAAGTCCTAATAAGGTGGCCATCGTTCCAAAATAATCATCATTTTTTACATGGAATTTTACGCTCTCCTCGTCTTTAACTAACCAAGCTACGGGCTTAATCTTATAGGCCATATTATAGGATGCTGATAAAGCGGTTATCAGCAATGATAATATGATCCAACACTTCAATCCCTAGAATTCTGCCAGCCTCTTTCAATTTTTCGGTGACCTCTCTGTCTTCAGCGCTAGCCTTTAATCCTCCCGAAGGATGGTTGTGGGCCACGATGATGGCTGTAGCGCCATATTGGATGGCTGGTTTGAATACTTCGCGAGGATGGACAATACTAGCGTTAATACTGCCAATAGAGATTGTTTCGTCGTGGATTAGTTGATAGCGGCTATTTAGGTATAGTCCTCGAAATTGCTCCTTATTTAAATTCCGCATATCAGTTAAATAGTCAAAAGCTTGGCGGGCGCAACGGATGTTATTCAGTCCCTCGCTCTTTTTCTGAAAGAACCGGCGACCCAACTCAAAACAGGCCACTAATTGGCAAGATTTAGCTAGAGGAATGTCTAACTCGCAAGAAATAACAGCTGGACTCATTTGGTTGATAATATTTTTTTCGCCGTATTCCCTTAAAAGTCGAGAGGACATATTCATTACCTCTTCTTTCTTGGTTCCAGTGCCTAACACTACTGCTAGTAGCTCGGTGGTTGATAGTCCACGTGGTCCGCTGGCGATTAATTTTTCTCTAGGCTTCTCCTCGTCCGGCAAGTCCGCTACTTTCATAACGTACTGTCTGTCGGTAATGCTCATGGTTAGCATTTCATTGGTTTTGATTTGATATTTAGGCATATTATATATAATTATTATATTTGCTTTTAATTATAGCAGATTTATGCTAAATTTAAAATGAAATAATAAATAATCCGATAAAATATGAACAAAGTTAAGGTTTCCCAGCTCAAAAATAAACTGCCATTATTAGTAATTCCGATGTTAGGCACTAAAACAGTGACGGTTTTAGTTATTGTCAAGACTGGCTCTAAAAATGAAACCAAAGCTGAGAGTGGTTTATCCCATTTTGTGGAACATATGTTTTTTAAAGGTACTGATCGTCGCCCCAACACCTTAGCTCTAGCTTCAGAATTGGATGCTTTAGGCGGTGAGTATAATGCTTTTACTTCCAAGGAATATACTGGTTACTATGTAAAATCCGAGGCTCATAAATTATCCCAATCTTTAGATATTATCAGTGATATGTTAATTAACTCTACTTTTTCTACCGAAGAGATTGAGCGGGAAAAGGGTGTGATTATTGAAGAGGTCAATATGTATGAAGACAATCCTAGTTCTCAGATCGAGGATATCTTTGAAGAATTATTGTATGGAGATACTCCAGCTGGCCGTTTTACTATTGGCAGTAAGGAAAACATCAAGTCATTCAAGAGAGAAGATTTTATGAAGTATTTGAAGACTCAATATGGCGTTAATAGCACTTTTATAGTTGTAGCGGGAAATATTTCTTTTAAAGAAGCTAGCCAGGAAGCTAATAAAGCTTTTGCTAAATATCCTGATAATAAGTTTCGCCGCAAGGAAAAGTTAGTAGAAAAACAAAAAAACCCAGCTATGAAGATAAAGATTAAGCCGACTGACCAGTCTCATCTTTGTTTGGGCGTTAGGACTTTTCCAGCTGGGCATAAGGATGAATTTGTAGCTAAAATATTAGCTGTCATTTTGGGAGGATCTATGAGCTCCCGTTTGTTTATTGAGCTGCGAGAACGGCGCGGATTAGCTTATTATATTAAAACTCATAATGAATATTATATTGATTCTGGTTATTTAGTGACTCAGGCTGGCGTTCCTAAAGATAAATTGGAAGAATCCGTTCAGCTTATTATTGAAGGTTACAAACAATTGATTAATGAAGATGTCACTAAAGAAGAATTGAAGCGAGCGAAGGATTGGTATTTCTGCCGTTTAGATATTAAACTAGATGCTTCAGATGATGTGGCTAAGTAGGAGGCTAGCCAG
>JBAXIF010000108.1:0-2019 GCA_037138515.1 Candidatus Falkowiibacteriota bacterium | reverse complement strand
GAACAGACTGCTGAGGACTTAAGTAAAGCAAAAGGTCCTGAGCCACTTTATGAAGGAACCAATGAAAAAGCTGTGGTCCTTGGCATAAACGAAAAGACTCGGGAAATAAAGGTTAGTGTTGGTTATACAGAAGGTGTTGTAAGGAGAGAAGGCTTTAGTTGGATATATGGCGGAAAACTTAATAACGGTATATTAAGAAGAGGAGATGTTGTTTTAGTAGCCCTTTTAAAACCAGGAGTTTTTACAATAGAGCAAGAGCCCCTTGTAGAAAGCGCCCTACTGTCATTTAATATTAGTGATGGTTCTATAAGCGCAATGGTTGGTGGATATAGTTTTACGGGTAGTGAATTTAATAGAGCTTACCAAGCAAAGCGTCAAGCAGGCTCTACTTTTAAACCAATAATTTATTCTGCTGCATTAGACAAAGGATATACTCCAGCTACAGTTATAATGGACTCACCAATAGTTTACGAGGACGAAGGTAATGCGACTACTTGGAAACCGACGAATTATTCAGAAGAATTTTATGGTGATACTACGGTAAGGGATGCGATAGTTTTTAGCAGAAACATTCCAACAACAAAAATACTTCAGGACATAAAAGTTTCTTACGCAAAAGAATATGCAAAAAGATTAGGAATAAGATCTGATATGCCAAATGACCTTTCTCTTGGACTTGGTTCTACTGCAGTATCGCTATGGGAAATGACAAAATCTTTTTCTGTATTTGCTTCTGGTGGAAAAAGAGTTGTTCCTTATTTTATAAGTAAAATAGAAGATAGAAACGGCAAGGTAATTGAGCAGTTTGACGCCACTAAACCTATAGATTATATAGAGGGTGCAGACGAAGAAGTTAAGACAGAAGAAAAAAAAGAAGAAGTTGTTTCGGAAGACAACAATAATAATGCAAAACCACAAGAAGCACTTAAAGAAGGAGAAAGAAAAATCGATCTTCCTCCTCCAGGTTATGTGATTCCTCCACAGACTGCGTATTTAATGAACTATCTTTTAAAAGAGGCTGCAAGTAGAGGTACAGGTGCAAAGGCCTCTGCTGCATTAAATATTCCTTTGGCAGGAAAAACAGGAACGTCTAATGATTTTTGTGATGCTTGGTTTATTGGTTATACGCCAAACATTATGACAGGTGTTTGGGTTGGTTACGACGACCAATCAAAATCTTTGGGACAAGGAGAAACTGGTGCAGAAGTATCGTTACCAATTTGGATCCAATATATGAAGGAAGCTACGATTAAAACTCCTAAGAATGATTTTACTCAACCAGAAGGAATAAAATATTTAAACATAGACCGCAAAACCGGAAAATTTGCTGCCAGAAAATCTGCAAAAGTATTTTATATGCCATTTAAGGAAGGCACAGAACCTACACAAGTCGAAGGTGAGTCTGGCGGTGTAGACAATGCCGACGAGACGCAGTTCTTTAGAGAGAACTTTTAATAGGTATGACTGTTTTTAATAAAGATTTTCCGGGATTTAATATACAAAGAAAATCCTCGGAAATAGTTATTACAAAGAGGCTAGTTTATAATTATCCGATTAGAACAATAATTAGCGTTATTATTTTATCTTTGATTGCCATTAGCTTTTGTATGGCTGCTTTCTCTAATTTAAGAAATATAGGTTTTTACTTTGTATTTTTACTGACCTTATTTGTTTTGTACTACAAATTAATAGACGCTCTTAACTCAACAAAAATTACAGTTTCGCCGAGTCAGATAAAAGTAGAAAACTATCCTTTACCCTTTATTAGGAACTTTGTGCTAGACAGAAGTGATATAGAAAATTTTGTAATAGATTTTAGCATAATAAAAAGGGATGTTCCGTATTACTTGTTGGCAGTACTAAATAATGGAAAAAAGAAAAAAATCTTAAGAAAATTTAGCAACAAGGAAGAGGTCGAGTATATTTTGGAGCAAATAAAATCAAATTTTTTTTGAAATAACCCAACTTTTGATTGAGACAAGCGTTAAATAAAAATAACGGATTTGTATTTCCATTAGT
>JBAXIF010000107.1:0-2019 GCA_037138515.1 Candidatus Falkowiibacteriota bacterium | reverse complement strand
AATATCAAGAACTCCATAGACAATGTGTCTAACAAAAGGGGTACCCTCCATAATACTTTTCGATTTGAATTGGAGAATAATCGAATTTTTCAAACATAAATTAAATAATTTTTATAGTCTTACTAGAAAAAATATTTTCTAAAAAAGAATCTTTATCTTTCATTTTCCGATCAAATTCTTCTTTAGAAAAATCAACCATATTTATCTCTCGATGCCAACGCTTTTCCAAGGAAGCTAAACAGCGACTGACCTGAACATGGTCATGGCTACCAACCACTAACAAATCAATATCACTACCATCCTCAAAATTGCCTTTGACATAAGACCCAAAGAGATAAGCTTCGGTTAGACCCTCTATGCTTTTAAGTGCAGCAACCAAGGACTCAGCTACACCAAATTTAGCTTCATAAATATTTTTATATTCATTCAAAAGAGGAAAATTTTCGTTTAAAGTAAAATAACGATTCTTGCCTTCGCCCTCCACTAAAAAAATTCCCTCCTTTTTTAACTCAGCCATTTTTTTAGATAAATTTCCTGGATCAACTTTAAGCAAACCAGCTAATTCTCTGACATAATGGCGAGCTTTAGGATTAATAAAATAATAACCCAAGACTTTTACAACGATGTTTGATTTTAAGCTTATCATATTATTGATGTAATTTATTACATCATATAGTGTAATATATTACATCAATACAGTCAAGTAATACAAAAACATTAATAATTATAGCAAAAAGCCTATAAAAACAACTTAAATTAGCAATAAATTTTTTCTGTAATAGCAAAACAAAAAACCGTCCAATTATTGGACGGTTTTTTGTTTTTTAAAAGACAATAATTTACAATTATGATTTTGATGCATAATTTATAAACTCTTCCGGTAAAAAATTAAATCTCTTCCGAGATTGATCCAGCCAATCAGCTAAGAACACTTCTTCTGGATAATTCCCAGCTAAAGAATAATAAGTATTCTTTCCCTGTTCCCTTTTTAATAGCACTCCGCTATCGACAGCGATAGCTAAATAATTAACAAAGGTTTGACGTGAAGCCTTTCTTTTGGACAGAGAATAAAGTCGAGTAAATCTAACTTCTGAATATTTCACCAAGGGCTTCAAAGTTTTAATGACATTATTATCCAATCCACTAGCATCCAAAAATTCCGTCTTACTCCGCTGCAAAACGCCAGCGACCACGCCAATGATAGAAAAGAATAAAGCTTCGGAAGCAAAGGCCACAAAATAATTAAAATTATGCTTATACAATGCTTCAATTAGATTCTTATAATATTTATTCTTATGCTTATGGTAATAATAAGAGGGGCTATAAAGATTTTTCTGATTATAACCGATATCCTGCAAGAGAAAATGCTCTAAGACCCGGCAAACCCTCTTATTCCCGTTTTTAAAAGGATGGAGCGCATATAAAGCGGCATGAAAAATAAAGATATTCAAAGCGGAAGGATTTTTTTTAATCCAAACAATCAACTCCTGAATACTGGGTGCTATTTCCTGATATGGAGCTGGGGTAAAGTCAGCCACCCTAGTCTGATCATCACTTCGAAAACAACCGCTATGATAAGTTTCAAATTTATCTAGATGATCAGAAAAGATATCTAAACCAGCGGTTAATTTTTGATGCAAGCCAGCTATGAGCTCTGGCGTTAACTCCTTCAGCTTTATTCCACTTTCATTCAAACTCCTAAAAGTCTTAGCAATATTAAAATACTCCAAGCGATCATGATCTTTTTGGGTCAGCTTTTCTCCTTTATCTAATTTGCGGCGCAAGAAAGCATAATCCTTTCCGCTTGTTTCATTAGTAATCAAGTTATAAACCTCCTCAGCTTCCGCCAAGGTCAAAGCCGAATTTTCAGCCTTGGAAACAGCAAAAGAAACCAGAAAATCATTACGTTGGCGCAAAGACTTTTCCAGTTGCCAATCTATCTCCTTTTTTTCATAAGCAGACAAGACCTCATCCGCCTTTCTTAAAAAACTTTCATCCAATGGCAAGAGATCTAAATTT
>JBAXIF010000106.1:0-2066 GCA_037138515.1 Candidatus Falkowiibacteriota bacterium | reverse complement strand
CATAGTTGAGAATTGGCTACCCCGTTACACTGGAAGGCCATTAAACGAATTCGGTCAGTATATTTTACTTACAAATTTTCAATTATACATTGAAATGTTTGCCAAATGGCATAATGTTACTGTTGTTGGCCTCGATAAACCAATGCACAATGCAAGTGCTGATGGAATAACTATTATAAATTTTGGAATGGGTAGTCCAGGTGCTGCCACCATCAGCAGAACGATAGAAAGTAGTATCGGTGACATAATATAATTCATTAGCATTCTTAGGGCTAACCGCAAAAGCGTTAATCATAGTTTCTTTTTCAGGGGTAATTAATTTAATTTTAGCCCAACTAGCACCATTATCAACTGACTTCAAAAGAACTTTATCAGAAGCCAGATACATAGTATTATCGCTACTAAATTCCAAAGATTTAAAATTAAAGCCCATATTGAATGATTTCAACTCAGAATTCAAATCAACCCAATTAGTCCCATCAAATTTATTTTGATATTCAGATAACTGATCTAAATTAACCGCCTCATTGGAATTAAAACGGAACAAACCATTTTTAACTGAGGCCACAAAAACCATTCGGCTATCAGTTGGGTGGATAGAAATACGCTTAACGCCATCATTCAACCTCTGAATTGTTCTCCAGGTAGCACCGCCATCCAAAGACTTGATAACATCACCCCGAGAAGTGCCAATATAAACGCTATTACCCTCATAATGATCGACAGCTATAGCAGTTACTTGAACATTAGCATTGCTATCAAAATAAACCTCGCTCCAATTACGATTACAATCAATAGATTTATAAAGCTTATTACCAATGGCCGCATAAATATTACATTTATCCTTGGCGTCAATTGCCACATCATTAATAGTAGCTCGAGGTAAAGTGTTGGCACGATACCAACCCTTAGTAACATTATAGGTATAAAACAGACCATCATTAAAAGTTGGCATATAGACTGCTGCTGGGTCGCTTGGATCTATCACTAAATCACTAACATCTAAATGACCGATACTGTCAGCCGATCCAGTAATAGTAGGCATAAGTGACATCTGACGCCATAAATCTCCTTTGTTGGCAGTCACAAAAACTCCTCCTAAGTCATTACCGGTGGTAGTTTTAGCGCCAAAGCTTAAAGTACAACCAGAAAGAGAAACAACTAGAGTTAACATTAGAAACGAGAGTAATAATTTTTTGTTCATATATTTTAAAATTAGATATTAACGGCGATATTTTCTAAAACATTTTTATAATTAACATTAGCACTTAAATAGGTACGGGATAATTTTAAAAGTTTCAAAATCCTCAACCAATCACTCGCCTGATAATCATTTTTGAGCTTTAATAAGCTATCTTTAACCACCTCGTGTTGGATTAAGTTTTGGCTATCAGAGCTAATTAATAATAAATCCCTGATAACCGCCTCCCAAACATTAATCATATTAGCAGTAACTACCGACAGATCACTCTCACCTTTATGAGAGGTAATGAATTTGGCTATTAACTTAAAACGTTCTGGAATTTGGTTGTCTAAAATTTCTAACAAAAAATTGACTGAGTCTAAATAATTCTGATAAAATTCCTGGTTTTCTAAAAACTTAATAGCTAAGGCTGGTCTTCCCAGAGCTAACCGGGATAAATTTTTAGCCATAACAGGGTTAAGTCTGTGATGGTCAACCAGATAATCATGAATAACCTCAGTCTTGACTGGGTAGAAGTTAACCACCTGGCTACGGGAAATAATAGTCTTCAAAATCGCGTCTAAATGAGCTGTAATTAAGATAATAACCACTTTAGACCGAGGTTCTTCCAATATCTTTAATAAAGCATTCATTCCCTGTTCAGACAGGGTTTCAGCCTCTTTTATAATACCAATTTTATAGGAATTAGCAAATGAGCTCATCTCTAACATCTTGATTAAATCTCGAACCTGTTCAATGGAAATATTCTTTTTTCCCGACTCCCTTTTGACGACATGAAAGTCTCCGGACAAGATCATTTTAGACTCATCTAAATCTGCTAGATTCTCCTGTCTGTTCTCATCTAAAAGTAATAAGTTCTTAG
>JBAXIF010000105.1:0-2068 GCA_037138515.1 Candidatus Falkowiibacteriota bacterium | reverse complement strand
ATCATTTGAAGCTTGGCAAGGAATATATCGATGTAGAAAAAAATGGCATAGTAACTAAAGATCTTAAATTCTTACCAGTTGTTCTTGTAGATGTGGGATGTTCTAAGACAACAGTATTGGTCGTTAAGGATGGACTTCCGGAACACATAAGGATCGTTAACTACGGTGGGGACTATATAACAAGAAAGATAATGGAACACTATGAGTTGACTTATGAAGAAGCTGAAAGATCAAAACTGGAAGTCGGCTATATAATAATGGAAGGTGAAACCTCCAACTTTACAGAAGAGCAGGTTGGTCTATCTAACGTTATAAAAGAGGCTGTAGACGTAATTATAAGGGATGTTAATCAAGCTCTTTCTGAATATAAGGCAGAAAAAAAAGAAAGTGTTCACCAATGTTTCCTTTCCGGTTCTGGTTGGAAAACTAGAAACTTTGCAGAGTATATGGCGCTGGAGCTAAGGGTTCCTGTAGTGCAACTAGATTATGGTACCTCTTTAGGAATAAAAATTCCTTTTGCAGGAACTGCAGAAGAATCTGTTTTTGCTACGCTGACGGGCTTTTTTATTCGTTTCATTAATAAGAGTGGCTTAAAAGGCTTTAATATTGCCAAAGATACCGAACTAGCAAGTCCAGGGATAAGGGACGATTATTACACTATCTTTAAACCAACAGTAAGGAACGTAGCTATTGGTCTAGTGTTTTTTCTTGCATACGCGATGTCTCATACCTTTATTTTAAATAGGATGGAGCAACGGTATAAGAAGGATATAGAGATAAAATTCAAAACAGCTTTTCCTGACAAGGATAAAAAGGCTCAAAGTGCGCTATTGAGTAATATGAGCAAACTTTCTAGAGAGATTGATACCAGAATGAAGGTTCAAAGAGCCATTATAGAGGGAGATGTTGGTCCGACTGGAGAGTCTGCTCTTATGGTATTGAAAGATATTTCTACTGCAATACCAAAAAGCCAAACAGTGGATGTGTTAGACTTAGATATAAAAGGAAATATGCTTAAAATACAAAAGATTATCGTGGCTAATGGTGAAACAGCACAAATGTTTAAAGAGAATCTTGAAAAATCAGGAAAATTTGATTCTGTAAAGCAGGGCGAAATAAAGCAAGTTCAGGGCGGAGCTCGTGAGTTTGAAATAACTGCGACTCATAAAGGTGGCAAGTGATGTTTGATAATATCAAATATAAATTGCAGGAAATATGGTTCACCTTTCTTAACAATCCTAACGTGGAAAGAGTTCAGGCCTGGTATCAAACACTTTCATCTAGAGACAGACGAATGCTCAAGGTTGGATTCGCTTTTTTGGTGAGTCTACTTTCTTTGTATGTGATCAGTTCTTTTTTAACAGGGATATCTACAAAACAAGAAAACATACAAGAAATGATAACTGTTACACAGAAGCTCGACGACTTAAATGATTTTATGCAGGCAAATTCTATGGAACTTCAAAAGAAAAAAACAGATACTCTTGATTCTAAATATGTATCTTTAATCGATCTTGTAGAAAAACAACAGGCTGCTGCTCTTATAAAACCAGAATCTAGATTGGATATAAAAGAAACCCCTAAAAAGGAAGTCGATAAAGGCAAATTCTATGAGAATAGTGCAGAGGTAAAATACGAAAAGATCTCAATAAGGCAATTAGCCAAACTACTTGCTGGAATAGAGAAGAATGAAAATTTTGCAAGAATAGATTTTTTAAAAATAGCCAGAAGGACTGATGATATAAGGTACATAGATGTTTCTTTTGATGTTGTGGCGAGGACGCCTAAATGAAGGCTCACATCAAGAAGTTTTTACAGGCTGTTTACAAGGTAAAATATTATATATTAGTTTTTATTTTTTCTTTTATAGTTTTTTTTATTATGTATTTTCCAGGGCAAAGTACTTCTAATTTTATAATTAGCAATCTTGCGACTCAAACTGGCATGCTTATTACAGCAACCGGAAATGACATGTCTTTTTTTCCAAATATTGGTGTTATGGTAGATAGTGCAAAAATAAAATTTTCTCCAACAAGCCAAGAACTAGAAATAGGGAAAAGTTCTTTTG
>JBAXIF010000104.1:0-2120 GCA_037138515.1 Candidatus Falkowiibacteriota bacterium | reverse complement strand
CCGAATGGAATCAGGATAAAAGCAACAAAAGAAATAGCTGATTTAATATAATCACCTGCAAATGGGACCATACCAAGTACGCTAGCGATAACCATCAAAACCATGGCCATTAGTAAATAATTTACTCCGCCTGCACCCATTTCTCCAAGGGTTACAGAGTTTTTAAGTTTTAATAATCCTACTATTTGAAGAATAAAGGCTATTAGATTTAATATTCCGGCAGGAATGGTGCCGACAAGCGGAATAAAACTCAAAAGCGTGGCGATTACACCAATTATAGTTGCCCAAATTAATTTGCTGATACCACTTTGACCAGGCTCGTCAAGAAAAGATTTTAACCTACTAAGCCCAATGAAGAATAGAATCAGTCCAAAAATAGAAGTACTTGTAGCAGTCCATCCTGTACCTATGCTATTATAGGTAAGCAGCATATTGCCAACAAGAATAAATGTAACAGATGTAATGGATTTAGATTTCATAACTTTGATTTTTATTTATCCTACTCTTGTGGCTTTTCGGTATTGCCCCGTTTTTTCAAGTGGGTTCTGGACTCCACAATAAAATAATTATTAATGATTCTAAAGAAGTTTTGAGACCAAAGAAATCCAAGCAGAGGAAATACAATAGCTACTCCTTTATTATACTGAACTGCAGCGCCATATTCAAAATGAATTATATGAAATATTGCTCGTGTCATTCCACAACCCGGACAATCATGATTGGTTAGATTTTTGACAATACAAAACGTTGTTCCGAAGTCAAAATAATCAACCGGAATAATATACAATATTACCGGGAGGATAAGGAAAATAATAATACGCGTGAAAAAACTGAATTTCCTATTTTCTGACAAGATGATTACGGTTTGCGTCTGTATAACTATCTGTGATTATCATTATCAGGTCTATCAAAACCCAAATTCCGCAACCTCCGAATGTCAGAAGTTGGATAACTCCAATGACAGTATGACCAGTATAAAACCGGTGGATACCAAATCCACCAAGAAAAATACACAATAAGAGGGTTGTTAACCAGTCTTTACTTTCAATGTTTGCGATAGGAATACCCTGGAGGGGGACTCCACATTTCATGCAAATTGTTGCTGCAGGTGGTGATTCATTCCGGCAGTTATAACAAAACCGCCGACCTGATTTAGGTGGTGTACCATATGCTACACACATGACCGCTAATTCGGATACTTCATTGCCGCAATTTCTACAATACATATTGTCATTTGTATTTATGGGTAAAAGACTTCTGTAAGATAATCACAATGGAAATGTTAAAATTTATTTGAAAGTTTATCATACAATTTCCTGACGTCTATTTTCAATTGTTACTTCAACTCTCCTTAATATTCGTTGGATGGATAGAAGTGTTAAAATTGTACCCAGGAGAGCAATCGCGATAAATCCACCACCTACTGCATAAACTGATTTCATTCGTAATTCACTTTTCTTCTCCTTATCAGTTTGATATTTCAATTCAGCCTGAATGGCTCTCATTGTAGAATCTGCCAAAATTGCAGAAACTTGCATATTATAATCATCATTTATTCGACTAATCTCATCATTCCGTTTTTGATTTTTCTGATTGTAAACAGAATAAAACTTTCTGAGTGCTTTTGACGGATTAATTCTCGGTAACTGAGGAAGTAATTTTACAAATTGTTCTGTTGCTTCTTTTTGAACTTCAACATTGCTATTAAAGTACGTATAATAACCATCAATCAGGCTTGTTAAAAATTGAAATCGAGTACTATCCGATATCTTACTACATTCCTGAATTGCAAAGGGAATAAAATCAAATGTAGATTTTGGATTATTTAAAGCAAATCCAAGTAAATGTTGTGCAGCATCAAAAGTAGATGAAAAAGATTTTAAATTCTTTGCAATTAAAGTAAATGTAGAATCAAGAAAATGAGGATCAGAAAATCTATCATTCATATTGTATATGATAAAATCAAGTACGCCGGTACTATTTGTTGATGGTACTTGTTTTAATACCTTTAAATAAGAATCTAGAGCGATTTTTTTTGCTGAATAGTCCTTTGCTTGGATTCGTTTATAAGAATGTTCAAGTCTTTGTTCCACATTTTCACCACTTGGATTCCAAATTCT
>JBAXIF010000103.1:0-2160 GCA_037138515.1 Candidatus Falkowiibacteriota bacterium | reverse complement strand
CCACCTCATTGAAAACCACTGAAAACCCTCGTCCCTTCCCCGCCCTTCAACGGCTTTTCTTCAAACATACAATTACATCAAATATCCAACCAATCCCCGTTAAATCAAAGGCTCATCAAGCACATTTTCATCGTCTATTATCACGTTATCACCATTTTGCGGAGGAGGCTCGAAAAAAATGGGAAACGAATAGAATACTCCCCACTAATAAAGAATAAGATATGTAATAAAAGATAAAAAGCACAGTGCCAAAAATATACCTGTGGCGGGGGACTCTAAAAAGAAAGGCGTAGAGTAGAGAATTCCTACATAGAGAAAAGATAAGAAATAAATAAAAGAAATAAAGAGATAGATTACTTTGAGAGGTTGACCCTTGTTACTCACCGTCATATATCAGCACCAGCCTCACCGTTTTAGACCATTGCATAGGGAAAAACCACCTTTTTGACCTACAAAAGGCTCATACAGGCAATCATAGACCCTTATTTAGTACTATTTTTTGTAAATTTTCATTTTTCTTCTAACTAAACTACTATTTTTCTCAGTATTTACCCGCCACACCTTCGCCATTCAACGACTTTTCCACAAACTTATTAAAACAAATCATCAAAAAACACCTTCGTAGAACAATAGATGTACATTTATTGGTCATTTTCGGGTCGTTTTGTCATCGAAAAAGCCTTGTTTTAGCCCAAAAAGTATTTTTCACCAAGAAGGAATTCTTTTTTTTCGCCAGAATTGGTCGAATAAATGTACATTTAGCTTTTTGGTCTGCACTTTACTGAATTACCCCATATCCATTATACTTTATTCAACAAACAATATAACACACCTTATATTCTTTGAAATAAACAAAAAGGGGAAAATCAGATGAAAACACAAAAAATCTTTAATAGCCGTACAACATCTGACATCAACTACATTTTGAAGGTTGGAGTGCAAACTACCAAAACCTTCTTAGCTCAGGATTACAATCCACTGACCGGCACACTTCCTACTGAAGTTACATATTCAGAGATAAGTATACTTCACATAGACGATGTAAACGACTTTATCTTATGCAAAACGCTGGAAAAACAGTATAAAGCAAACCTCATAGAGTTTAACAAAAAAGCCTTATGCGGTAAATTAAGCCGAGAATACATAACCAGAGTTAAACAATCAGAAACAACTGAAGTTATCTACAACGATAAGTTTACCGGTGAGGTCAAAACCAGAGAACAGGTAAGAACTATCTATACAGATACAACTCAAGTAAACGAACTAATCTATTTCAAGATAGTTTATAGAAACAGTCCTAATACTGATTCACCTGTATATGATGTGAGATAATCTCACTTCAATCTGCTCCCCGCCTAACTCATAATTGGGCGGGGAATACTAAAATAGGTAGTAAAATCAAAAATAGGTACTGATTTAAGTCTTACTATCATGCTACTATAATATAGAGGTGTAGCATGGAAGAATTCAATGCGAAGGTACAAAGAATCTACAATAAGTTAAAAAATAAGCCGTACAAGCCCCGTAGCGAAAAAGCCATACGTAAGAGCATACTCATTCGGGAGGCTAAAATACGTCGAGAATTACTACTTTTGATAGGGAATACGACTAAAAAGAAGCGAAAAAGCCTTAAAAAGTCTTAAAACAGGAAGTATAAAAGGTCCACTGACTTAAAAAATTGCTGTGACTACTGATTTAAACCAGTTTGAACAGAGCCACTTTTTGTAAAAAGTCCATAAGTCCTATATATAACCAAGTTTTATTGGAAAAATTGGCAATTTCGGTCGGTTTGACACACTGAGGTGCTAAACGACCCGACACTACAGCCAAAAAATTGACAATGTCTTCTGTTTCGCCACACTGTATCGTTAAAAGGTACGACACTAAGCATTATACTATTCTAATAGACAATGGCACTATCCTACTCTCATACTATGTCCAACGGTACGGGCGGGTAGAACTGAAAAATAGGTTGAAAAATAGGAATGAGAAAATAGGTAGGAAATAGGTAGTAAAAACAAACAATCAAAGTACATCAAAGCCTACCTACGTACAATCAAAGACATACTATATGTACTAACTTTTGTAGAATTTAATATTCCTTCTAACATTACTATTATAATTACCCGTCTTCCTTCGTAGCTTCTCCGCCACTCAACG
>JBAXIF010000102.1:0-2181 GCA_037138515.1 Candidatus Falkowiibacteriota bacterium | reverse complement strand
CAACCCAAGTAATTGAAAAGCAAATATAAGTCTGTTTACTGCACCAACTATACCCATTATACCTGAGTATAATCCAACTATACCAGCCCATGCTGTTTTTAAACCCCATACTATTGTTGTTCCTGCTTTGAGTAAGAACATAGTAGTAGCAACCCAGAATATAGCATTGCCTATCTTTGTCCAACCTTCAGATTGTTCCCGCAATGTTCCACCAATACCAAGTGTATCTGAAATTTTAACCACAAAGTAGTTTGTTAGAGCTGAGTTTTTCATTAGTTTTAATGCCCAGTCGTTAGCATTTTTAAACCCTTTTCCTATATCTTCTCCGGCTTTTCCAATACGAACTATTAAGTCAAATGTTCCACCCATACCTGTTTCATTTAACTTCATAAATTGAGTACCACTAATCATACCAGTTGACCAGAAAGACTGTAAAGAACTCCAAAGTACTGTTAATCCTGCCCAGTTACGAGCAGAGGTATCTTCTAATTTATTTAATTCGTGAAACCGCTTAACAAACTTATCCAAAGGTAGTTGAGCAATCTCAACACCTTTTTTATACGCCCCAAGCATATTTTCTACTGCTGTTTGTATACCTAAGAAGTTTGCTTTCCATAGTACCATTACTGTAGTAACCCAGAAACCTATTTTTAACATCCATCCAAAAACTAATTTAATCCAAGGTACTGCGGCTGCCCAACCTTTAGTTATGAATTCTTTAAAGAATGTTTTCCAATTTGTTGCTGCTCCGCCACTTAATAATAAAGTTTTCAAAGCTGTCTTTTCTGCATTATTAGCTGTCTTTTGTGCAATAATAGCTGCTAATGCCGCTGAGTGCATGGGATTTGCGGCTTGTGCGGCTGTTAATGCGGCTATACCACTACTACCGTTAATACCAGCTATACCTAAACCTTTAATTGAAGCGTTTACAGCTCTTCTTGAAGCTATTAAAGCAGCATTTCTTGCATTGTATGCAGCAACGGGACCTAAAGAGTTATAAGGTAACACCATAGGTATACCAGTACCACCTGCGGCAGTATGAGCGGCTATTGCAGCAGCATTTCTACCGGAAGCATATTCCAACATATCAGCAGCTACATATTTAACACCAGCACCAGCTATTGCTAACATAGTCATAGCGGCTAAAGCTAATCCTGCTGTTTTAGCAAGTAGACCTACCGCACCAGTAACTCCTGCTACGGCTGTACCCAATATTGGAAACTTAACTATTAATTCATCTAATCCTGCTAATACACCTTGTTTAGCATCAACTTCAAATATTTTAAATGGAGCAAAAGCATCCCCAAAGTGTGTTTCTAGCATTTTTGAAGTTTCTGCTAATCTCTTCATTTTATTTTCTAATAGTTCCATGTAACTAACCATACCGGATTCTGTTTTGCCTTCTCCGCCACTGATTAGGTTTGTTACCATTTCTTTAAAAGAAGAACCTTTGGAAAGAGGATTATCTTCCCATTTACCAGCTACTTCATTCCATATGAGTAAGGGTTTAGTAAGGTTTTCCATAACAGACCAGATAGTAGAAGCATTTTGAGCAAAAACTGTCTTTTTTGTAACTGATTTAACCTGATCGGTTAATCCTGCGGAGTTTTTGATAAGGCTATCCATGATGTCTACCATAGACTTCATCTTACCTTTATTTGGTCCTGACTGTTCCCATATTTCTGCCTGACCAAAACCTATTTTCTTTAATAGATTCATGCGGTACTGTTGGATACTACCAGATTTTTTACCTTCTTTTTCCCTCATTGCCGCCCGATCAATCTGAGCAGTAATATTAAGTAAAGCATTAGCAAAGGAGTTTATCTTATTACCAGATTCTTTTGGGTTTTGACCAGCATTGCGTAATGCCATACCCATACCCAACATTTCTTCTATAGGGGCGTTCATTTTGGTAGGAGCATCTTGCATAGAGTTAAAGAACTTAGGTAGGTCATCAAAGGTAAAAGCAGATTTATTGCTTGCTTGTACCATAAGGTCAGAAACGTGCATTGCTTGAGAAGGGTCAATTCTAAACTTGTTAAAGATAGCACCAAATAACTTAGCAGACTTATCAATACTAACCTGTCCACCAGATATAGTAGAAAAGTTAAGAGTGGCTTCTAAGGACTTTTTGGCTTGTGCTAAAGTAAGACCTGCGGATACTAATTCGTATGCACCTTT
>JBAXIF010000101.1:0-2184 GCA_037138515.1 Candidatus Falkowiibacteriota bacterium | reverse complement strand
GTTACGAACAAACGGCCCAGATGCTGTTTCATAGATCTCACCCCCTAGCCGGAATGCTATACCTTTTACTTTTGTGATATCTCCCTGCTTCTTTAGGCAGTTAATAAGAGCAGGTATCACGGTCTCCCCTTCTCCCCGAATGATCAGATCAACATCAGGCATCTGCGTTAATGCCCGGCCAGGCATAAAAGTCGCCTGAGGACCACCCAATACAACCACAATAGACGGATCGCACATTTTGATCAGCTTTGCCAATTGCATTGCCAGTCGGATATTCACCTGATATACCGCCAAACCCACTACCATAGGTTTAGATTTAAGAACAAACCTGCTGATCGACTTATCCGTAAGAGTAGTAAGCGAATCTATTTCAGCGATAACTGAATCAATGTTATGCTTGGCCAGGCTTGCGGCAATATAGCCAAGCGATATAGGAAAAAGATCGCCTCCCAAAGGAGGCAAATTAAAAAGCAGGACTTTTGTATTCATAGGTCTTGGAATGAAGTGTTTTATCCCTGGAATTATAGAAGGAAAGTTTTTTACTATAAGCCTCTTAAGCTCTCTGGTTTCAACATTATCTGGCCGCCAATGGCAGACTCCAGGATATTTAACAGCGCCATTTTATCCTTTGGGAACGCTCCTTCCAGCGCGAGATAGTTTGAAGCGTGATCCGAGCGAAATACGGTTTTCTTAAGCTCCAATCCCTTTATAATCTCATAACACTCTTTCAATAACTCCATAGAATTCAGTTCCTCAAATTCTCCTCTTCTGACTTCTTTCGCCAGCGGCGTTCCAGGAATTACCATTAGGGAAAGGAACGAAAGGTATCTTGGCTGCATCTTGTTTAATGCCGCTACAGTGCCTTTGACATGCTCCTCAGAATACTTCTTGCCGCCTAACCCCATTAAAACAATTACGGAAGACTTTATCTGAGCCTTGGCCGCCTTATTAACCGCCTCAATCATTTCCTCAACGCTTGAAGTTTTTCCGCACCGATCAAGTACGTCCTGACTGCCGCTTTCCAAACCCATATAAATCAGGCTTAGCTTATGCTTGTATAACTCTGCCAGTTCATAATCATTTTTTCTTATGATATTGCATCCGTTTGCGTAACTTGAAATGCGAGTTAGACGAGGAAAAGCCACATCCAGTTCTTCTAAAATAGGAACAAGTTTACTATTAGCCAAAACAAAGGCATCTCCATCCATAAGAAAAACACGCCGCGTGTTTTGGTATCTGCAAGCGTATCCATTTATGTCCGCTGTTATCTCTTTCCGTTCTTTGACGCAAAAAGTTTTACTTTTATACGCACCGCAAAAACTACAGCTATTCGCCGAACATCCGAGCGTTACCTGCAAAAGAAAACTGTCCGCTTCCGCCGGTGGTCTTATAACAGGCTCTACTATAGACATCTTAACCTTGTCAACGCGCTTAATCGCAGAATGCAAAAAAATGTCCGTCAATATGATGAAATAAATTTATATGTTATTATACTCTTTTGATACCGAGCTTTCAATGGATTCCTAGTTTAGGCCTTATATTTGTACTCTAATAACGCAAAATATCGGCAATAAAGCCACAAACTAGACGGTGTAAACTAAACCGCGATTCAGAGATAAAGAGATACCCAGGTGAGATTTATTTGGCTTTCTTTAACGAACCTACGATAGTATTAAAATTAAAAATTGACAACAGCGAAACAATTAAAAAAATAATGCCCTAACTCTTTGACACATCAACACATAAAAAATACCCTGACTAGCGTTGCTAATCAGGGCTTGGATTATCTCTCTATTAGAAATTTGAGAGATTTATGTGGTTGCCCCGCATGGACTCGAACCATGGTAGTCAGATCCAGAATCTGAAGTCCTACCGATTAGACGACAGGGCAATTGTATAAAAAGTATATCGTGGATAAAAACTTAAATCAAGGGAATTGTTTCGCGGGATAGTTTAAGTGTCTAAATAGTGTCCAACTTAAAGCGATTTTAAATAAACAAAAAATTAAATGGTTAAAAATAGCCTAAGATAAATTAAAATTTATTCATTCCTAATACTTTATTTATATCCGCAAGCAATTGAGGATCAACATTATATCCTAATTCTTGTGCCTTATGCAGATCTGCCCAGGCTTTATTATAATCTTTCAACTTATAATAGGCAGCTCCGCGATTATTATAAGCT
>JBAXIF010000100.1:0-2213 GCA_037138515.1 Candidatus Falkowiibacteriota bacterium | reverse complement strand
TTTGCCCACAAAAAAAGTAGACACTTTCGTGTCCACTTTTTGGGGTACAGTTCACTGTGATTCTTTTTTAAATTCTTATTATTATCAATCTGGTGGAGACTCTACCTATACTATCTCTTTTTGTTTAGGTGGTCAGGTTTCTCAATTAGATCCTGGACCAAAATGCTTAACTCCAGGTGGAATTGTTTCAATTGATTGCGCCCCTTCTTGTTTAAATGACGATACTGGTTGTTCTTGGAGTTATGTTGGCTCCAGCTCTTTTTCGACTGGTGCTGCTGATAATAATAATCTGATAATCGACAACAATATACCTTATGTCGCTTATGTTGACGTTGCTAACGGTAATCGTTTAAGTGTCCAAAAATACAATGGATCATCCTGGGAATATGTGGGTGGTCCTGGGTTTTCTGGTGAGTCTCAGGAAGGTAGTATGGATTTTTTTGTTGAAAATGGAACGCCTTACGTGGCTTATGCTGCGCCTTGCTGTCCTAACCAAGTTTTTGTGATGAAGTATGATGGATTAAGTTGGATTAGTATCGGGTCAAATTTAAATGATAGTGGCGGAAAAAAATTGTCCTTAGCGGTTGTTAATAGTGTTCCTTATGTGTCATTTTCCAATGAGGATTTAAGTCTTAATGGTAGGGCTTCAGTTAAGACATATAATGGTAGTAGTTGGGAATATTTGGGCGGAACCAGTGCTAGCTCTGATCCTATTGGTGAGATTGACCTAACTTCTAGTAATGGTGAACTATATATAGTTTATATGGAAGATATTACTTTTAATGTTGTTGTTAAAAAATTTAATGGAACAAGTTGGGAGAGTGTTGGAAATTCTGATATTAGTGGTGGTCATGATATTTTTGGTCCAAATTTAGTTTTTAATAATCAAGATTTATATTTATCTTATCGGGATGCTAGTGATGGAAATGTTCTTGTAGTAAAAAAATTAAATGGCACTAATTGGGAGTCCCTTAGTCAACCATCACTGCCGACTGGTCCGGCTTATTGGCCGTCTTTAAAATTTTATAACAATAGTCCGTTCGTGGCCTTTTTAAATTATGACAGTGAGGTTAAGACTTCTTTAATGAAGTATGATGGTTCTTCTTGGAATTATGTTGGTGGTAATAGTTTTGGACCTGGATATGTTGGGCTCCAGTCATTGTTTATTAATAATGGTGTTCCTTATATTGCTTTTTCCGAAGTACTCAGTGTTAGTCCGTTGGAGTTTGGAAAAATTAGCGTTATGAAGTTAAGTCGTTAATATTGAAAAAATAAAAGACAGACTTGGTGGTTTGTCTTTTTGTTTACATTGACTAAAGTTAATAGTAGCTGTAATATCTAAGGTCAAAGCAGTTCTTTTAAACTAGAGTTAGGTCGGGTTAATTGTTAAGTCTATCTGAATTGCAGGTGGGATCAACAATTAATCTGATTTACTAACTTTTAAAATCTTCCATCATGAACATAAAAGAGTTTCTTATTAATTTGGTTATCGGTCTTGGATTAGGAATTATATTCGGATTGATTACTGCTTTCTTATTCGGTTTCTGGTTTGGCCTTTTTGTCCTTGTGCTTTGCATCCTTCTTTCTATTTTTGTTTCTATTGTTGATTGGATAAAGAGCAGGAGAGTGGCTAATGGTTAATGATTTTTTAAAGAGCGGCTAAAAAACCGCTCTTTTTCTTTTTATTGACTAAAATAGGTTATTATGGTAATATATAAATTCAGAAGTCGGTCTTTAAGAACCAGGTTCTTATTCGGGCTAGTTGTTAAATTCATCTAAATTTTTAGGTGGATTTAACAACTAGCCCGATTTATTAACCTTTAAATTTTTTTGTCATGAATAAAAAAATTTTGTTTAGCCTGCTATTCTTCGGATTAGGTAGCGGCATGATCTTGGGTTTTGCAATTATTTTTTTATTTTGTCTTTAGTTTAGTGTTTATTAAAAAACAGGTAAAAATGATTATTAAAAAAAGCCAATTAATTAAGATGGTTTCTAAAAATTTGAAAATTGAGATTTATTAAAAGGAGTGCTTGAAACAAAGCCTCCTTTTTTATTTGACAAAATACGCTTCTCGTCTTATAATTCTATGAATTTAGTCCTTTAAAAACAATTAAAAACTATAAATTATGTGTGGAATCATTGGTTTTTTTGGCGAGCAATGGCAGGTACCCCAAATCCTAGACACTTTCTCTACGAGTTCATATAATGTAAA
>JBAXIF010000099.1:0-2237 GCA_037138515.1 Candidatus Falkowiibacteriota bacterium | reverse complement strand
AATTTCGTTTATGCTGTTTGGTCAGCACGTTTTTTCACAAGGTAGTATTACCGTCAGTCCCTCATCAGTGCATGCCTATGGTGGAAATATTACTATCCATGGCAGCAATAGTGGGTTTGTTGTAACTGGTGATGATCTAATAAGAACAGTAACCGTCACACTTATTAATAATGCAACTCAAGAATTAGTGGTGATTCCAGAAGCAACTATTAGCGATTTTAGTAATTGGGATGTTGTTTGGCTAGCAACAGGTGGAAATGTTGGTCAATGGTCTGTGAAAACTGCGTATTTAAAAGCCACTAATGCCTCGAGTTTTGCGGATATGACAATAGAGCCAGGGGCAAGTGCTACTACTTTTACGGTTCAACAATATGAGTCTCCAACAATACCATCAATAACTAGCCTGAGAACATCTTCTGATGTTGTGGTTGCAGGTAAGTCAATCTATGTAAATGGAACAATAACAAATTTACCAACTAGCGTGACGTCTTTGAAGGTGTTTGCAACTAGCTCAACTAATCCCATTCATACGACTCAGGGTGCGGCTCCTCTTACGCCAAACTCTACAACTTGGTCGGTGTATTTAACAATGCCAACGAATATAACTGCTAATGAAACATGGAATATAACAAAAATTTCTTTATTGGGATCGAGCGATACCTCAATACATAATTTTTGCTCAAATCCAGTTTCGACAGCTGATTCAGATTGCCTGAGAACAAGCGCTAGTTATTCGGTATTACCATCATTAAGCTTTACAGTAATGCCAGCGCCTGCGTGTGGCTCAGCGATTGACACTGTAGTTACTGCAGCGCCGACAGGCACAGCGGCTTGTTCGGTTGGAGTATATGTAGCTTCAACCACACCAGGAACAAGTCCTTGGACTTGGCAATGTTCAAATGGTGGAGCAACTGTTCCATGTGTAGGCAAGAATTATTCAACTAATATGTCCTCACCCTTTACTTTATCCCAAGAAGCTGTTGCAGGATCAACATATATTGCTGGTCAAAATACTGATTATAAAATAACTGTTACAGCTAATTCAAGTGACACAGGTTCTTATGTATTTTCAAATATTAAATTACAAACCTCAGAACTAGGTGGAACAAGTTTATCAGAACAAACAATGATAGCTGTGACAACCGCTGGTCAAAAATCATGGACAGCAACTTTGCCAATTTCACTAACTACAACCGCTCGTAATTGGACAGTTAAAATATCATCATTTGATTATGCAAATACTGTTGCTGGATCAACTCCAACAACATATACATATCCAAATGGAAATAATCCAAGTATTACGATAAATGCACCTGCGGGAGGTGTTGTACCAGTTGCACCAGCTTGTGGTAGTGCTGTTAGTCAACCAATGAACACAGCACCAGCTTCTAATTTATGCAGTCCAGGTAATTTTTCTGCCCCAGCCTTAGATAATGCTACGGGTAATTATTGGAATTGGAATTGTAGTAATGAAACTGGATCAAAAGCTTGTTCAGTAATGGCTTTGCCAACTTTAACTGTGTCGGCAGAGTATATTTCTGGAACTGCTACTCCTAGCACAAACATTTCTTATAAAGTTACTATTTTATCAGACAAAGCTTCATTGATTAGTAAAGTTAAAATTAAAGCTATAAGCGATGGTGTCACATCTTATCCCGAAGCAACAACTAGTGGTTCAGTGAATAATTCAATGGGAAAAACTTGGATAGCTTATTTACCAATTCCTGTTAATACAACTGCTCGAAATTGGATAATTAAAGTATATTCTTTTGAGTATTATAATGCTGGAAGAGGTTTGGCAACTTATATGTATGCGAGTGGTAGTAATCCAAACACTAAAATTACTGTTGCAGAGAATATTTTAACTGTTAATCCAGGATGTGGTGCAGCGGTTAATAATTCTTATGCGGAAAAACCAACAACTAGCTTATGTAATCCAGGCACTCCGACCGTACCAGGATTAAATGATGTTGGCGACAAATGGAAATGGGATTGTACTAGTAATACTACTACTTTATCTTGCTCGGCTCCAAACGTATCAACAGTTGTTCCTGTCTGTGGATCAGGGAATAATATTTATATTGATGTTGCCCCAACAGCTACAGTGGCTTTTTCGCATGGAGATTTTTCTGCTTTAACAGGTGCGAGTCCAGGTTCATGGAAGTGTTCGGCAGGTGGAAAAGCAATTGAATGTGCTAGTAAAGCTTATACTGCTTTTATTATGCCAAGTTTAAAAA
>JBAXIF010000098.1:0-2326 GCA_037138515.1 Candidatus Falkowiibacteriota bacterium | reverse complement strand
TCTCATCTAAAAGTAATAAGTTCTTAGCAAAACAATCAGCAATAGTATTCTTCCCTAAATTTTCCGGACCAGCAAAAATATAAGTCTGAGCCAGACGGCGATTCATCAAGCTTTTAGTTAAAAACTCGATAGCGGCCGGATTTCCGATAAGCGGCCAAGAAAATTCTATTTCTGATTTAACTTTTCCCATATTATAATTCACCGATGGTAATTGTTTCTAAATCTTCATTAGTAATACCTAAGCCCAAATAACGCATCACGCCATAAGCACTGTCGCCATCAGCCATATAATATCTTTTAGAGTCACGAGGATCAACATACCACGCTTGTCCTTGTTTTTCTACCTGTAATAATATTTTTCCTTTCTGCTTACCGGCGAAGCTTAAATCAATCGGCAGCTTTCCAGCGCCCAATGGATTGTAGTCAGATTTAACTTCAGCGCCATCGGAATAATTATCACCATCAGAATCAGCCTTATTAATATCAGTACCGAAAGATTCTTCCATCTTGTCAGCTAACTGATCGTTGTCAGAATCAAGATAAACAACTTTACTTAAAAATCCAGTCTTAACCTTATTAAGTCCGGCATTGGTAATACCATAACCTAAACGGCTCATAAGTTTATAAGCCTCAGCGCCGTCTTTCAAATAATAACGCTTGCTGTCGCGAGGATTAATATACCAGGCTTCGCCATGAGATTGAGTTTGAAGCACAATATAACCCTTTAAACGACCAGAAATATCAGCTCCTTTGTCATATTGATCTAAGACATTTAAGTTAAATGTCTTGCTAGTTCTAGCTCCTTCTTTAATCTTCAAATCCCAGATATGATAAATCTTTTTAGTATCATTCTTGTCCTTAGTAGCTAGCGCGTAGGTTCCTGGAGGATAAACAAAGAGGCCATAACCCTGACTATTAATAGTAAACTGACCTAATTTAGTACCTAAACGATAATTATTATCGACATCTTTTAATTGCTGATAGACTTCAACCACTGTTTTCTCAGGAACCAAGTTTCCAGCCGCGTCCTTTAGTATCAATTTCAAATCACTAAAAGTATATTCACTTTCTGTAATCGAAGCATCCAAAACTCCACTATCATACTTAACAAATGAACTAGTACTGTCATTCTTGATTTCAATCACGTAAGAGTCACTGATTTTTCCATCAATACTTCGAATACTGCCCTGTTAGACATAAACTTTTACCTCACCAGCTTCTCCAGTATTAAAAGCTCCGACCAAATCAGCCTTGTCTTTCATTGGCTTGTTATCAGTGTCATATTTTTGAGTGTATAAGTTGAAGCTGACATTACGTTTCAAAGCGCCGGCGCCATCTCTAAAAACAAACTTAATAGCGCTCAAATATTTTACTGTCTGAATTGATTCGTTGCAATGCAAGTCCTGTTGGTAATACCAAAAGCTAGTAAAATCCTTAACCACTGATTGGACTTTCAAAGCATAAGTGCTAGTAGCTGTTCCACTTAGTGAGACCGTAGCCAACCCCAAAATCTTATCACTGGTACCAGTACCCAATGATTTACCTGGCTTCAAACGGCCATTAACATCCCTAGTCTGTTCAAAAACCTCGAAGCGAACGCTCGGGATAAAATCACCGTTTGTATTTTTAGCTACCAACTGAACAGCGCAAGCTGCCTGACTAGTTCCTGGCCAAAAACCTAAGAATAAAGCTGAAACCAAGCCCAGTAAAGAAAGTATTTTATAATTCATATAAAACTGATTAAATTATTATTTTACCTTTAAATTATACTATTTTTATAGACTTTAAACAAGTTTTAAAAAATAAAAAAGAGCCTCAGTTGAGACTCTTTCATTTTACATGTTGTTTATTATTGCCCATTAAGCCTGTTGTAAGTTTTCAGGTCAGATTCCGATCCAATATTATCCCCTAAAACTTTTTTAACCTTTGAACGCCAAAGATAAACATCGGCATCAAAAAGACTAGTAGCGACAGCTTGATTCAAGTCTTCTAGTGATTTTTCATAATTCTTCAAGAAATAATAGCATTTAGCTCGACCTAGCAAATTTGAAAGGTCTTCAGCGTCAAAAAGAAACGCTTTGCCAAAATCAGACAAAGCTAAGCTATACTCTTTTTGAAGCAAATAAATATTAGCTCTAAAAGAAAAACAAAAAGCGCAAGCAGAATCCATAGCGAGAGCTTCGTTAATATAAGCTATGGCCGCGACAAAATCACTATCATGTTCTACAGCCGAAACTGCAAACATAATGTGTTGGGTTTTAGTTTTAGGTTCAAAGCCTTGATGGTTTTGGGCTTGAACAGTTCCAAAGAACAAAGACAAAACGAC
>JBAXIF010000097.1:0-2399 GCA_037138515.1 Candidatus Falkowiibacteriota bacterium | reverse complement strand
TGCCTGAACCGCGCATGCGAGGAGGTAGTCAACGACTGAGATACTCATCCCGGCTGCCCGCTCGCCGATCTCCCGGCTTTCATCGCACGGCAGCACCCGTTTCACATGGTGCTCCCCCGGATCGTTCAGGGATCTAGTGCCCAAGGGCCCGGAGCATCTCGAATAGGGAATGAACGCGTGCCGGAAAGTGTCCCAGTAGTCCCGCCACACCGTTGTCCGGCGACGAACAGCTCGCTTGCCTGAAGTCGAAGCCGGAAGCTGAAACCCAGGCAGAGCCGGCCGGGAACCCGTGACCGCCTCGTGGTACGTGATCATGAGTTCCTTGACTATCTCCACCAGGGTCATGGCGTCAGCAGCCACATGGCTCATGACCGCCGCGAGAACATGTCGATGCCCATCCAACTTGACCACGTGGACCTCACATGGAGGCTCACGGAGCATGTTCCTGTCCCGGTTCAAGTGGGGCTCCAGGCATTCCAGCAGAATCTCCAGGCCTGATTTCGCTCCCATATGGCTTTCGCGCATGTCCCAGGCGAAGAACGGGATTTCCAGGCAAAGGCTGTTGTCCCACCGGAGGTAGTGCTTCAGCCTCTCTCGCGTTTCCTTTAGCGACATGGTGAAGCGGGGAAGCTCTCGTGCAACGCGCGACACCGCCTCCCTCAGTACGGGCATGTCCAGAGCACCGTCCAATTCCAATGCGCCAAGAATGATGTTCTTGACGCGACCATGAGTGGTCAAGGCCAGTAATTCCCCAGCCGGATCGAGTTCAAGCAATCCCTGCGGTACAACCCTGCCCTCCGGGAATTCCTTGGAATCGTTCGACCTTATAGTCAACTGAAATACCTGCTCATAATAATTTTTCCCATAACTCCGGAAAGCGAAGAAAAGTGTTCCCACCCAACGCGAAACAATTCAAAAACTGAACTTGCTCCACCGCGATTGGCCGCCCGAATCACCTGATTAAGCCTTTCTTCATCCAAAGCGGCAATAATGTGCTTGATGTGCGCCAGGGCTTCCCATCGGTTTCCCAGTTCGCTGCGAAATCGCTTGTCGTATTTTGATAGAAATGCCTGCGAAAAATCACCCTTGGCAAACGCCTCCGATGCTGTCTGGGCTGCGATGACCGCACACCGCATACCTTCCGTGATACCGGCCCCGGTAAGAGGATTAACCTGGTGAGCAGCGTCTCCCGCCACCATGATACCTGCCCCTGATATGGCCCGAGGCAAACCTCCATCAACCGGCACAGCACCAGTGACAAGGCCCAACTGCTTGGCGGCAGGGAATCGTTCACCAACAAAGGCATCGAGGAAATCCTTGGCCGTTGACTCCCTCTTGGTCGCCCGAGAGATGTGAGGCCATATTCCCAATCCCAAATTCCAAAGGTCGTTCCCTCTTGGATAGACCCACGCTCCTCCCTCGCACAGGAAGCCCGTGCCCAGGAACGCGTACAAGTAATCCTGCCTGTCCATGCCAAGTTCACTCATGCGGTACTGGGCACAAACCGCCAGCCCCGACAAGTCCTGTCCGGTCTTCAGGCCCGCCCATCGTCCCACCTGCGATTCCACGCCGTCCGCTGCAATGACGATCTTCGCTCGGATATCTTCTTCTTGCCCGAACGACCGCACGCGAACTCCTGAAACCTTTCCATGCTCGATCACCAGACCGACTGCCCTCGTCTTTACCCGGACGTCTGCACCGTGCGAGCCAGCCAGTTCCGCCAGCCGACGGTCGAACACGCTGCGGTTTATGGAGACGCAGTCCAGGGGCGCACCGTGGTGCCGAACGATATCGAGCTGGTCTCCGCTGGGAGCAATGATCCGCAGGCCTTTGATCTCATGTGGGGCCATGGAGGGATCCAGCGGGAGGAAATCGGGAAGTTCGTGCCTGAAGATGACTTCTCCACAACGAACCGGCACGCCGATCTCGTGACGCCGTTCAATAAGGAGGGTTGACAGCCCCGCGCGCGAACACTCGAAAGCGGCGGTGGAACCGGCAGGTCCAGCGCCGACAACCACCACGTCATATTGGATTTTCCCCATTCACTCACCAATTGTCATCATGGACCCCGATCCGAGATCCAGGATTTCTGGATTCCTTTTTTCAACGGAATGACGTGGAATTCCAGCCCACGCGGATCGGACGTCGCATGAGTAAAACCGTACAATCGGCAGGCAAGGACGCCCACCCTACTGATTTCACAATTCATTACTCAAAACTCAACATTCTCTTCCCATCTTCCATCTCCTATCTCCTATCTCCCCTCTATGGCTCCCACCGGACACGCATACACGCAGTCAAGGCATCCCGTGCAGACCCCGAGGTCCACCATGACAAAGGTGTCCAACAGCACGATGGCCATGGGAGCGCAAACGCTCACGCACGAACCGCAATGTCCG
>JBAXIF010000096.1:0-2403 GCA_037138515.1 Candidatus Falkowiibacteriota bacterium | reverse complement strand
GTATTGGCCGGCACCTTGAAGAACGCGGAGCCGTCGGCATTCACCGGCACCGTGAACAAGGTCTGGAGATGGTCCTCCGCGGTTGTGGACTTTCGCACTTTTGAACTGACCTGACGGCGCACGGAAGCGGCGGTCCCAGCGTGGATCGCCGCTTGCTTTTGATTTTATGTCTGTTATATATAACGATAACAGATACGAGGTACCTCATGCCGATCGACAAGAGCCAGCGCTACCTGCGCGGATCACTTATCACCCTACGGAGACGTTGCGGAAAGCCGGGATGTCGCTGCGCCGGCAAGGACGGGATCCCGCACGAATCGCCGGCCCTCTCGTGCGCCATCGATGGGAAGTCCCATGTGATCACACTGGTTCCAGCCGATGTGCCGCTGGTGGCGGCCGCACTGCGCAACTACCACGCTGAGCAGGCTCGCTTGGAGAAGGCCTGCTCCGATGGCATCGGGTGGCTGCGTGGGCGGGTCGATCAGCGACGCGCCAAGCGGTCAGCATCATGATCAGTCGCAACGCCGTCTCGCCGATGCAGACTTGGGAGGCTGCGTTGGAATCTCTGCGCTCGGCATTCGGCAGGCCTGGGTGGGCTATCTTCTCCACCTTCCTGACGGGCTGGGTCCTGTGTACCGGGCGGCGAACCGTGGTTGGGATCTACCGGCAGGCAGATCCCGACGGCCAACATGCTCACGATGCCTTTCACCGCTTCATCCGATGCGGGGCGTGGAAGCCGGAGGTGCTGTGGCGGTTGCTGGCCCAGGCGTTGGTCCGAACCCTGGTTCCTGACGGGCTGATCGAGCTCGACCTGGATGACACCCTGCTGCATCGTACCGGGAGCAAGGTCGCTGGGGCCGGGCACTGGCGAGATGCAGTCAGGTCGTCCGGCAAGCGCGTCGTGATCGCCTGGGGGCTCAACCTCCTGGTCGTCACCCTGCGCGTCCGCACGCCCTGGGGTGGCGAGCCGCTGGGGCTGCCAGTCTGGGTGGTCCTCCACCGCAAGCAGGGGACCAAGCTCACGGAGCTGGCGACGCAGGCCCTGCGCACGATCACCGGCTGGTTCCCGGATCGTCGCCTGCGCTGCTGCGCCGACGGTGCCTATGCTGCGACATTGATGGCCGCCGACATTCCGCGACTCACCAGCGTGTCGCGCATGCGACGCGATGCCGCACTCTACCACATGAAACCGACCAACACAGGTCGGCGTGGACGACCACGCCAGCGCGGAGAGCGTCTTGGTACGCCAACTCAGTTGGCCAAACGGGCCAAAGCCTGGAAATCCGTGGTCATCGACCAGCGGGGAAGATCCGTCGTCAAGCTGGTCAACTCCCGCATCGTACTCTGGTACGCGGTCACCAAGCGCCCCGTATTGTTGGTCATCGTGCGGGATCCCCAGGGACGTGAACCCGACGACTTCTTCGTCTGCTCCGACATCCACCTGTCACCGGCCGAGATCGCCGGAGCCTACGCGGGTCGCTGGTCCATCGAGGATACCTTCCGCGCCACCAAGCAGTCCATCCATGTCCAGCAGCCGCAGTCCTGGGCAGGTGCCGGACCCGAACGCGCCGCCACCCTCGGCTTCCTCCTCCACTCGCTCGTCTGGTGGTGGTTTCTGACGCTGCCGAAGCGGCAACAGCAGGTCACCGCCACACCGTGGTACGCACGCAAGGCGGCGCCCTCGTTCACCGACGCACTTGCCGCATTACGCACGGTATTCTGGCAGACGTGCATCCTCAAAACATGCAGCCTCACGCTGCCCACCGTGCAGAACGCACTTCGTCTGGGGTCTGATGCCGTTGTTGGCAAGCCAAAGTCAGAAGGCGGTCGGGCAGGAACGGCTCGCGCAGGTTCTGGGCGTAGTCTTTCTTGGTCATGTTACGTCGGTTGGCTCGCCAGCAGTATTCAGCCGCATAGGCAGGCAGGCGTTGCCGACAGAAGTTCCGGTGCGTGCCGAGGAGCCAGTTCTTGAAGTTGGCAACCGCCCGATGAACCAGCGGCCACTGGCTGCATGCTGTGATTCCACCACAGCTGCGGACGGGGATATGATCGTAGCCTTTGCGGCCGATGCCGCGGTAGCCGCGCCATCCGTCGGTGAGCAGTTGCGAGCCCTGGCGGATCTTCTCCAAAATCATACCGTGCAACGACTCAGCGTCTGCCCCGGGGAGCACCTCCAGGTGGATATGACCGGTGACATTCGAGGCCCGCTGTTCGACGGCCACACCGATCAGACTTTTGGTGTCGGTGGCCCGTCCAGACCGGTGATTGCCGTCGCCGTGACCTCCGACATAGGACTCATCAACCTGCAAGACCCCGTCGAGGGTGTAACGGCGATCCCGGTCGCCCATCGCCAGCCGCAGTTTATGCAGAAGGTTGAAGGCGGTGTTGTAGGCCACCGCCAAG
>JBAXIF010000095.1:0-2411 GCA_037138515.1 Candidatus Falkowiibacteriota bacterium | reverse complement strand
ATTTTTCTAACTTTGTAAATTCTGATATGGATAGAGATGACGCTCGCTCAATGTGTTGTCGTCTTCGTCTGGATAATCGTGAACTGCGAAAACGTGGTGGCGGATTGTTTGGGGCTAATCCCTTAACTGGTAGTTTGGGAGTAGTGACCATTAACTTGGCTCGTTTAGGTCATTTGTCCAAAGACAAAGAAGAATTTAAGACCCGCTTGTTTGCTTTAATGGAATTAGCTAAAGAAAGTTTGGAAATAAAACGTAAGGTAATTGAAAAGTTTACTGATGACGGCTTATATCCTTATTCTAAACATTACTTAGATAATATTTACGCTCGTTTCCAGTCTTATTGGAAAAATCATTTTAATACTATTGGTATTAATGGTATGAATGAAGCTTCTTTGAATTTATTAGGAAAAGATATTACTACTCCGGAAGGAAATGCTTTCGCGGCTGAAATTTTAGATTTTATGCGTGAAAAATTAATGGATTATCAAAATGACACCAATAATTTATATAATCTAGAAGCGACACCAGGTGAAGGTTGTACTTATCGTTTTGCTAAGAAAGATTTAGAGATATACCCAGAGATGATTTTTGCTAACGACAAGGCTGTTAAGCAAGAAGGCGCTGATCCTTATTATACTAATTCTTCCAATCTTCCTGTGGGCTTTACTGATGATTTATTCTCAGCTCTAGACCTACAAGATGATCTCCAGACTAAGTACACTGGAGGCACTGTGCTTCATGGTTATATTGGTGAAAGAATCAGTGACCCAGAGGCGACCAAGAACTTAGTAAAAAAGATTGTTTATAGTTACCGCTTGCCTTACTTCACTATTACTCCGACTTTTTCTATCTGCCCGGTTCATGGTTATTTAGCTGGTGAACATAAATATTGCCCTAAATGTGATGAAGTAATGGGTCTAAAACCAGCTGATATCCAAGCTAGTTCCTGCAACTGTTAGGGCTGGTCAAAAAAATAAAAATCATATATAATTATATTAAGCTAAAGGTCTCTAGAGAGGTGATTAAATATAGTCATTTCTCAAATAGACTAGCAATAAAAATATGGCTCCAACCAAAATCGAAAGACAGGAATGTATCGTTTATAGCCGCGTAGTCGGCTGGTTAACTCCGGTTAAAAATTATAATCGTGGTAAGGCGGCTGAATACAAGGATCGCAAAACCTTCAAGGTTGATGAAAAACAATTTTGCTAATAGCTTATGTTAATTGGCGGCCTGGAAAAACTGACCCTGATTGATTATCCGGGAAAAGTAGCAGCTATCGTATTTACGTCTGGATGCAATTTTCGCTGTCAATTTTGTTACAACCCAATGCTTGTCTGGCCCAGTAAAGAACACGAGTCAGATCAAAGTAAAAATACCGCGGGTCATCCTCGGAATATAGAGCAGGATAATAATCCTTCTTTGTATTCCGAGGGTGACCTTTTTCTTTTTTTACAAAACCGAATTGGAAAATTGGATGGAATAGTTATCACTGGCGGAGAGCCAACTCTTCATCGGGATTTGCCGGAGTTTATCAAGAAGATTAAGGACTTAGGTTATGCTGTTAAGTTAGATACTAATGGCACTAATCCTGAGATGATTAAAGAATTATTAAAAGCTAAGCTGGTTGATTATCTAGCGATGGATTTAAAAGCGCCAGAGGATAAGTATGAATTAGTAACTGGGATAGCCGTTAACTTTCAAAAAATCAAGGAATCTGTTAAGATAATAGAGCAAAGTGGTTTGCCTTATGAGTTTAGAACCACCATTCTCCCAGTCCTTCTATCAGCTAAAGACGTTGATAATATGGGTCAATTATTGAAGGGGGCTGATAAGTGGTATTTGCAAAAATTTAAAGCTGACACTGAGTTGGTTAATCCGGAGTTTAAGATAGAGGATCCTTATAGCAGTGATGATATGGATGAGTTAGTTAATATTGGAAAAAAATATGTTAAGCTTTGTGCTTGGCGTTAAAATAAAATAATATGAAACAAGAAGAAACACAAGTAACTCCAGAAAATATTAATACTAATGCTGATCTGAAAGCTTTGTTAGAAAAGAATTTAGAAATCGCTCAAAAGAACTTGGAAGTGAGTGAGGGTATTTTAATTTGCGCTAAGACTGTTAAGAGGTATCTTTTTTGGAAAAAGGTTACTGGTATAGTTGTTTGGACTTTTATTATCCTTTCAACCGTTGCCAGTATTTTTTATATCCCTACTTTAATCGGACAAGTTCAAAATCAAGTTCAGTCCATGAGCGGTGGTGTTACTCCTGGTTTGTTAGGTTTTTAAATTTAATTATTAGCATTAAGAATATATGAGTGATATTACTTTTTTCGCCCAAACGACATTCCGTAATCAGATGCGTCGTTTTGGTATCAAAAAAGATGATCGTCGTCGCCACATGTACCT
>JBAXIF010000094.1:0-2477 GCA_037138515.1 Candidatus Falkowiibacteriota bacterium | reverse complement strand
CATTATTCAATGCCAAAACCGAAATAGTCGCCAAGATACCGATGATGGCAATCACGACGAGAAGTTCAATGAGAGTGAAGGCTGGTTTATTATTTTTCATTTTTTTATTTCAATAATTTAATACCAATATTATATCATAATATATTAATGTTAGTAATATATAAATCTAGTTGTCAGACAACAAAGAAACGCACTGATGGTATTCCAAAAAAAGCCATAATAATATATAATAAAATCAGATAAAAACTAACTTTTATTATGAAAATAGCTCAAATAGTCTGTGTCTACCCCCCCTATGCTGGTGGAATCGGAAACAGCGCCCAACAATTTGAAGAATTGCTGAATAAAAAACACGAGGTGACTACTTTCCACCCTAAAAACATTAAACCCCTAATAAAACTGGGGCATGGTGCTTTTATTCCTTCTTTGTACAAAAAATTATCACACTTCGACACTATTTTTTTACATTACCCCTTCTTTGGCACAGCTGAAATCGTTTGGCTTTTCAAACGCTTGAATACCGACAAGAAACTGGTTGTTTATTACCACATGGATGTTAACGGACTAAGCCCTCTAGCTAAAGTATTAAGCCTCCCCTCCCTTCTAACCAGATCATGGCTACTAAAAAGAGCTGATAGAATTGTCTGTTCTAGCTTTGACTACATCAAGAATAGCCAAATAAAAAAACTATACTTCACTCACCCCGAAAAGTTCAGTGAAATTCCCTTTGGCATTGATACCAAAATATTTACCCCCGCCCATCCTCACGACAATAGCGTTAAAAAGATACTATTTGTTGGTGGCTTAGATAAGGCCCATTATTTCAAAGGAGTTAACAACCTCATTAAAGCCTGTGCTCAATTAACCAGCCAGGACTGGCAGTTAGTAATAGGTGGCGAAGGCGATTTAAAAGAAGGATACAAATCTTTAGCCAAAGAACTTGGCATCGAAAATAAAACTATCTTTCCGGGGAAGTTAAGTGCGGAAAAATTAATCGAAGCCTATCAATCAGCCTCAGTCCTAGTGCTTCCTTCTATTAACTCCAATGAAGCCTTTGGTATCGTCCTAATCGAATCACTGTCCTGTGGTACTCCAGTTGTCGCCTCTAACCTTCCCGGCGTCAGAAGTGTCTTTAGCGACAGACAAGAAGGATTAAGAGTTGAGCCGAATAATGTTTCGGACTTAAGCGATAAGCTAGAAGAAATATTAAATGACAATGACTTAAGGGAGTTAATGAGATTAAAAGCCCGAGAATTAGCTGAAAGCAAATATGACCTCAGTGTTACCGAAAAGAATCTAAACCAATTATTTAATTAATATGAAAATAGGAGTATTAAACAGCCTATACCAGCCATATCATCGTGGTGGTGCTGAAATTATCGCATCAATTATGGTGTCTGATCTAGAAAAACTAGGCCATGAAGTTTTTGTCATATCCACTTCCCCCAAAAAATCATATCAAGATAATAATAACTACTACCTTGAATCTAAATACTACGAATTAAACAAGATACCAACCCCACTCAGACTCTTCTGGCACATTAATAATCTTTTTGATTACAAGCAGAAGAATAGGGTCAAAAGAATTATTAAAAATGAAAAACCAGACCTAATCATTACCCACAACCTAATGGGATTAGGACTACAATTACCTAAACTATTCAAAGGACTCAAAATAAAACACATTCACATCATCCACGATATCCAATTACTCCACCCTTCCGGATTAATGTTCTACCAGCAAGAAGGCCTAATCAACTCTTTCTTTGCCAGAAAATATCAATTGATAACCCGAAACCTAATAGGATCCCCAGCTGCTGTTATCTGCCCTTCTGAGTGGCTCCTAGGGCTCCACAAAGAGAAAGGATTCTTCCCTCAATCAATCAAGAAAACTATTCCCAACCCAGTAAAGACTAATTATCTCTCCAGAGATAAGGATAGAAACAAAACTGGATTCCTGTCGGTCGGTTTAGTTTCTAAACATAAAGGATCAGATACTCTAATCAAGGCCTTCAATCAATTACCAGAACTAAAATTAACTATCATTGGTGACGGAGATTATTTAGAAGAGGCTAAGAATATAGCAAATAATAACATTACTTTCTTAGGAAGATTAGATTACACTAAAGTCCAGGAGTACCTACTTGAAGCCAGTGCCCTGATAGTTCCATCACTTTGTTATGAGAATTCCCCCACTAACATTTATCAAGCTGTCGGATCAAAGCTTCCAGTTATCGGATCAAATTTAGCTGGAACTGCGGAACTGATCAACAAGTATGGCGGACTATTATTCGAACCGGGAAATGCTGAAGACTTAATTGAAAAAATAAGATACTTCCTAAATAATTACGATGAGCTAAACAAAAACTTCCCCAAAGAACCACTACCACCAGATGATTATGTAAAACAAATACTACAAATGAGGTTTAATACCCAAAAATGGTTGGTAATAATTTAAGATAACCCTTGTATTTACT
>JBAXIF010000093.1:0-2494 GCA_037138515.1 Candidatus Falkowiibacteriota bacterium | reverse complement strand
CTCCACAAAATCATGGTCATGCATCTGAGCCTCATCATCCCCAGCCTCACGTAATTTCTGCTGTTCTTGAAAACGGCCCTCTTGATCAATTGGATCATTCAATTCGCTATAACCATTACCTAACTCAGATCCGGCAATAATCGGCTGGAAACGCTGAGTGATTTGAGAGTTGTTATCATCTCTCTTGGCCAGTGGTGAAATTGATACCGGAGTATTTACCAAGAAACCTGGTCCAGCAATCTGTTTACGGCAATATTTCCACAGATTATCAATCGCTCTGGTAATATTGAAGCCTTTTTCGTCATATTTGACGCCCAATTCTTTCAATTTAGCGATAATTTCAGTCTCGTTAGAATTCAAGACATCAATTCCAGTATATTTCTTAACGGTTTCGACATAGTCATATTTAGCCCATTTCTGACCTAAATCAACGTCGAATCCTTTGATTTTGAACTTCATGGTGCCAAAAGCTTCCTGTGCAATATATTTGTACAGCTCTTCTACTAGCTCCATTCCCTGTTCATAATTGGCATAAGCCCAATAAAACTCCATCTGGCTGTAATCTTGTAAGTGTTCGGCATCCATACCTTCATTTCTGAACTGACGGCCGATTTCAAAAGTCTTCGGGAAGCCGGCAACCATCAGTTTCTTCTGCCATAATTCACCCATAGAAATACGAAGATAAACATCGATATCTAAGGCATTATGGTGAGTAATAAACGGTTTAGCGTCAGCCCCACCAGTCATTGTCTCCAAAACTGGGGTTTCTACCTCTAAAAAGCCATGATTATTCAAAAAATCACGGGTAGCCTTCCAGAATTTGCTTCTTTTCTCTACCATTTCATAAACATCCCGATTCAACATGATGTCCAAGTAACGACGACGTAATTTCTCCTCATCATCACTCAAACCATGCCATTTTTCTGGTAATGGTCTAATAGCCTTGGTCAAAAGCTTCCATTCTCGAGCCATAATGCTGTTTTCCCCCTTGTGAGTGGTAAAACAAACACCTCTAATTTCAACAAAATCTCCCATATCAACCAATTTGCTGAAAGTCTTGTAAGCTTCATCACCTACTTCCTTTTTAGAGATAGCAATCTGAATCTGCTCCTTGCCATCTTGCAAGTTGGCAAAAGTCAGATTTCCATGAGCTCTCAAAGTGCGTAAGCGGCCAGCGACCACAAATTCTTTCTGAGACTCGTTCAGAGCTTCAAAGGTAGCCAAAACATCAGCCACGGAAATATCCCGACGAGAAGTAGCTGGATAAGGATTAATACCCTTCTCTTTGAGAGTTTCCATCTTCTTCAAGCGCTCATCTCTCTCAGATCCAGGATTTGTATTTGGATTTGGGTTAGTATTCTCCATATAGAATTTTATTTGATATCGATGATTTTATATTTAACTACTCCACGAGGAGTTTCAACAGTCACTTCTTCCCCCTTGCTTCTATGTAGGAAGGCTAAGCCGATTGGAGATTCATTAGAAATCTTGCCATCAGCCGGAGAGGCTTCATTAAAACTGACGATAGTATATTCCTTTTCCTTACCGTCGCATTTAACAACAACAGTTGAACCCATCGCTACTTCGTCTTTAGACTTCTTGTTGTTGTCGACGACAACCACATTCTTTAAGGTTCCAGTTAACTCCGCGATACGTCCCTCATTTAAAGCTTGGGCGTCCTTCGCTTCAGTGTATTCAGCGTTCTCACTCAGGTCTCCCAACTCCTTGGCTTTTTCAATGCGGTCAGCAATTTCACGGCGACGAGTGGTAGTTAGAAGCTCTAACTCATCATTCAATTTTTTATATCCCTCAGGCGTAATGATTTGTTGTTCCGGCATAATGTTTGTTTTTATTTTAATTGTTTTTTATTAATTTGATGCTATTAAATATACAATATTATGAAAAATAAGACAAGACTAAAACTTACAATAAAACCTCTGACATATAATGGTCGACCGGAGCATAATCATCGGTAATCATACTGTCATTAGGCTCAATGACGCCAGTATAGAGATTCTGCAAGAAGGAGTTGATTTCTGGGTCAGCGCTAGACATCTCTGGCTTTACAGCTGATTTCAGGGCCACCAGCATCAGATTCTGGGCGGTAGTCGGCTGATCGGGTAAGTTGACGGTAAAAACCATTACTTGAGGGAAAACTGCCTTGTAGGCCATATACTCGGCCTTCAAGAAAGCACTTCTCTTTCCTTCGGCCGCTGAGATAATATTAACCATAACCATTCCCTGATCATCCAATGAATTATAAACCTTCTCTACCGCTTCTTTGCTCGCCAGCTGCGGCGGGATAGAAATAGAATTAAAAGCATCCATCAGGACCACATCATATTTTTTCTCATTCTGATTCAAAAAAACCCGGCCGTCTTCATGGATAATCTGGAGACGCGGGTCATCTTTTAGAGAAAAATATTTTCGAGCTAAGTCAGTCAACTTAGGATCTATTTCCACCACGTCCATAGTGGACTCAGGATACTTCCTC
>JBAXIF010000092.1:0-2539 GCA_037138515.1 Candidatus Falkowiibacteriota bacterium | reverse complement strand
GGTCATTTATTAACTTTCCCAGAGCCCTATTCCGAAGCTAGGTTTTTAGAGAAAGGAAAGAGACATCAGGTTTCTGAAATTAGATTGCGTCACGCTATATAAAGCGTTAGTAGCCTAACAAAAAACCCACCAAAAGGTGGGTTTTTTTATTGCTATTTTTCAATTTTAGTTTAATCCTGGAAAACCACCCATTTCTTGCATTTTCTTTGCCATTAATTTTTGAGTTTGTTTGATGGCATCGTTAACAGCGTCTTTAATAGCGCTAGCTAAAGCCTCTTTGTTGTCGGTCTCGGAATTAATCTTCACTCCGTTGATTTGCATATTGCCATCCATAGTGATAACGATACCATTTTTTTCAGTAGTTACTGTTTCGCTAGCTAAAGCATTCTGCATTTTTTTAGCTTGGTCACGTAAGCCTTTTAACTGTTTTAATTTGCTGAACATAGTTTTGTAGTATTATTTAATTTTAAATTAAAAAGTAACTGGAACATCTTTGTTGTTTTTGGCCAGGTTTCTAAAGCTGGCAGTTTCTTCGGAGAAAAATAAATCAACTTTACCGGTTGGACCATTACGATGTTTAGCGATGTGGATTTCAGCTTTATGTCTTTCTTCGGTTGGTAAATCGTTGACGTTAAAGGCTCTGTCAGCTGCTTTACGGTAGATAAACATCACGACATCGGCATCCTGCTCAATTGAACCAGAATCACGTAAATGGGAAAGTCTTGGAATAGAAGCACCGGTTTGTTGTTCGGCGGCACGAGATAGCTGAGCTAGGGCGAGAACTGGGATATCTAATTCACGAGCAATACCTTTAAGTCCGCGACTGATTTCAGATATTTCTTGAACGCGGTTGTCACTGAATTTACCCCTACCTTCCATTAATTGTAAGTAGTCGATAACAATCAAGCCTAAACCTTTTTCCATTTGCAATCTTCTAGCCTTAGCTCTGATTTCCATAACAGAGACATTAGCTGAGTCATCAATGTAGATTGGAGCTTCATATAATTGGCTCATGGCCTCATTGATTTTAGGGAAGTCAGTGTCGGTTAAATTTCCAGTACGCATCTTCCAGAGGTTGATATCAGCTTGGGCACAAAGCATTCTGTCGACTAATTGTTCTTTACTCATTTCTAATGAGAAAACACCAACACCTTCTTTGTTTTTGATGGCGGCTTGGCGGGCAATATCTAAAGCTAGGGAAGTTTTACCCACACTAGGACGAGCAGCTAGAATAACTAAGTCTGATCTCTGTAGACCAGCCAATAGATTATCTAAGTCAGTAAAGCCAGTAGAAATACCGCGCATTTTGCCGGTTTTCTTATGTAATTCATCAATTCTTTCAAAAGCTTGGCCTAATAAATCATCAATAGCGATAAAGGAATTCTTTAAGTATTTACGGGATACGGCAAATATTTTTCTTTCAGCCCCATCTAAAATATCTTCAATTTCTTTGTCTTCCTGAAAGCTTAACTCCATGATCTCGGAAGAGGCTGCCTGCAAACGACGTAAAGTAGCTTTTCTCTGGATGATTTGACCGTAATGGTTGATGTTGGCTGAGGTAGCGGAAACGTTAGAAAGCTGGGCGAGGTAAGTGCTACCGCCGGCTTCTTTTAATTTACCTTTTTCTTGCAAACGGTTTTTAATGGAAACGATATCAATTGGTTCTCTGATTTCAAATAATTCTTTAATAGTCTCATAGATTAGCTGATGGCTTTCTTTGTAGAAATCCCTTTCCAAGACGCTGTCGGCTACTTTAATCATGGCATCCTTGTCGATTAACAAGCAGCTTAAAAAGTATTGTTCCGCCTCAATATTTTGTGGCGGTATTCTATCGACAATTTCTTGGGATCTTTTGTTTTCCATATCATTCATGTTAGCTGATATCGGGGTAATTTTCAAGCGGTATTTTCCCCTTCTTTTCAACCGATTATGCACACTATTGCCAAATTTTTATTGTTCTGGTAATATAGTTTTAAGAAAGAAATTTCTACTTTTTTAATTGGAAAAATGCGCTGTTAGCTCAGTTGGTAGAGCAGATCCCTTTTAAGGATAAGGTCGAAGGTTCGAGTCCTTCACGGCGCACAAAACAAAAGACAGACTTAATAGTCTGTCTTTTGTTTTTTACTATTAAAATTAACTAATAAGTGTTATAATTTTAGTATTATTATTAATACTCTATTGATATGTCGTTTAAGCGTTCAGCTTTTACTCTCATTGAACTTCTTGTCGTGATTGCCATCATTGGCATCTTGGCAACTATTTCAGTTTTAGCATTATCTAATGCTCGAGCTAAATCCCGTGATGCCAGAAGAGTGGGTGATATGAAACAGGTTCAAACTGCTTTAGAAATGTTTTTTAATGACAATGGGCGATACCCAACTGAAGCAGAATTCTTAACTGGAAAAATATTTTCTACTTCTACTAATAATACAACGACCTACATGGCTCAAACGCCAATATCTCCAGCAACCGCCGATGGTCCCTGTGAACTGTACCCCGTTTAGTAGACACGATACAAAAAACTAGTTTCTCATTAAAA
>JBAXIF010000091.1:0-2625 GCA_037138515.1 Candidatus Falkowiibacteriota bacterium | reverse complement strand
CTCTCAATGAACGCAGGATTCTGGGGAATATAGCCCCTAACTATGTCTATCCCATTCCGTTCATGTTCATCAATCCGACATTTATCATGAAGATAGGTCTTTTTGTTTACGATTTGCTCGCCTTCGATAAAAAATTTACATGGGACAAAAGCAAAAAAATCCCCAATCACTATCCCCTCTCCAGAGAAGAAGTTATCGAGAAAGTGCCGAATACAAAACGCGATGACTTGCAAGACGCCAGGGTTTATTATGACAGCCTAAGTATTTTTCCAGAGCGATTAACGCTTTCGTTCATTAAATCGGCCATTCATTATGAGGCCAAGGTTTCCAACTATACCAAGGTGGAAGATTTTTTCATCACTGAGAGCAATAAGGTTTCCGGTATTGTGGTGCGAGATCTTTTGAATAAGAGATTGCAAACTCTCAAGGGAAAACTTACCATCAACTGCACAGGCCCTTGGGCAGACATCGTCCTCAAGTTGGCAAAAAAGGGCGATTCGCATTATAAGATCCGCCGCTCCGAAGGAATCCACCTAATTGTAAAGGATATAATAAATAAGCAGGCCGTTGGCACCATGACCAAGAAAGGTCACTTTTTCCTGATTCCCTGGCGCGGACATTCACTAATTGGAACTACAGACAAGGAATATCCCGGAACTCCGGAAGAATATCACGTAACCAGGCAAAGCATTCAGGAACTGCTGGATACTGTAAACATGGATTTCGGCAACTATAACACTATCCAATTCTCTGACGTGCTATTTTCATACGGTGGTTTGCGCCCGCTACTCGATGCAAAAGCAGAAGATGTGCATACCACTACCCGTAAATACGAGATTTATGACCATTCGGATGAAGGATTTCCAGGCTTGATAACAGTCGAGGGCGGCAAGTATACCACCAGCCGCAATCTCGCAGAGAATGTTTTAAAAACCGTAGAAAAAAGACTGGGGGTGAAACTTGGCAAGTGTAAGACTCATAAGCAACGGCTTATCGGCTGCGAGATAGAGAATATCGAAAATTTTATTGATTCTATAAAAAAAGAAAACTGTGATTTTAGAAATACGACCCTCGAATACCTCGGCAGAAATTATGGTACTGAGTATGGCAATGTCCTGAAATTTGCTAGACAGGACAAACGGCTTGCAGAAATCGTAAACGATGACGGCGAGATTCTGGCCCAGGAAGAATATGCGATTAAAAATATTTCATTTTCAGCAAAGCCCAAGGAAGTAACTGCGATTATTGGAAGTACAGGTTCAGGGAAGTCAACGCTAATAAATCTCATCCCGCGTTTTTATGAAATTAGCAGTGGTAATATTTTAATTGATGGAGTTGATGTAAAAAATATTCCACATGATTGGATTCATGAAATTATTACATTGAATATAAACACATGTAAAACTCAAAAGAATTACTTGAACATCAATCTTCAAGACAGAGTAGTAGTATTAGGATTTGAAACTCCTGAGATTTGTGAGCAATTTTATCAGGAATTTAATACAAACATGAGCAGAGCAATCAATGCTTATTTAGCTTCAATAAATGAAGATCCAAAAAAATATAACAGAATAATCGTCATCGAATCTGCTACAGATAGTCAACAAATAACACTTAGATTCTAATTCCTTGGAGGCGAAATGCAAGAGTTTCCCGAAATTAATCCTTTTGATAGTAGTATAGAAGAAACACCAGTTGATTTTTCTTTAGAATCAACTGACACACCCTTGTCTGTGGTTAATTATAAACCACTAGAGGAAAATACGATCATCTGTCAGATCTCGCCGGCAAAATTTGATAGTTTAATAAAAGTATTAAATGTGCTGGTATCTGAGAAATCAAGTAACGATTCACTAATAATCAAAGATTCAACAATAACTCAGAATGTATCTGGTGCTATTGTTAGTTCTAATATTGAAGAAATATTTGAAGGAAAGAAGATCAATTTACAAATCATTAATCCCAAGAAGTATCTTAAATTATTTAAAACATTTAGAAACAATAATGATACATTTATTTTGGAAGATTCAGAGAATTCTAGATTTATTATTACTAACGGCGAGATCAAGTTGTTTCTACCAAAACAGATAGAAAACTTGGTAGAGGCTGTGAAACTCCCAGATTTATCAAATTGTGTAGGAGTATGTTCGATTAAAGTTGACAAAGCAACAAGAAATATTATTATGGGATTAGCCAATGAAGCAAGTTATATTGATTATTTGATTCAAGATGATTTACTTAAAGCAATTTATATTCCAGACACTGCAATTTATCTTTTTAGTGATTATATTGCAGATGCTAAAGCAACAAAATTAGATGAAACTAACGCAGAATTAGCATTAAGAAGTATTGCGTCGTTTTTAATTCCAGCAGAGGATTATACTATAGCAATCGGTAAACAACCAGATGGCAGCTATGTATCTGCAACTGAATGTAATACAGGCTTCATCAAAGTCGACATAGTCGAGAATCTCGAGCTTGCAACAGGTGGCAATATTCTTATATAAGATTGTGGAGGAACATTAAATGATACAACCGATTGATCTTAATAGCATTAATGATATTAAAAATGTGGCAATAGTTCCATTAAATTATGTTGATTATTTAGAATTGGAGGCGAATGAA
>JBAXIF010000090.1:0-2723 GCA_037138515.1 Candidatus Falkowiibacteriota bacterium | reverse complement strand
GTAAATACAAGGGTTATCTTAAATTATTACCAACCATTTTTGGGTATTAAACCTATTTTTATGTTATATTAAAAGGAGCTTTATGGTCTTATTATCAGATAAATGATATAATTTGAAAAAGAACTAATTAATCTATTTAAAAAATATGGAACCACAAAACACAGAAAATAATAACCAATTAGAGCAAATTCTAGCGGGCTTATCCGAAGAGGAAAAAATTGAAGTTTTAAAAAAGATGGGAGCTGTCTCTTATCAGAAAATTTTATTAAGAGCGATGGATATTTTGAGTGATGATAAGAAGACCGTTTTAGAATATTTAATGAGTCAAGAATCTTTTTCACAAGAAGAATTATTAGAATTCTTGAAAAAAGAAATTCCAAACTTAGAAGAAGTTATTGAAGAAGAGAGCCAAAAGACTGCTACTGACTTTATCTCTATCTTGCAAAAATAAAACTATGGGAACAGAAAAAGAAATTAAAATAGCTAAGGCTAAAGAGTGTTTGACCAAGCTGAACTCTTCTTTGAAGGAAATTTTGACTGACAATAAGCAGAAGATGCAGGCAGTTCTCAAAAAACGCGACGAACAAAAGGTCAAAGATATTTTAAATGAATTAAAAGGAATGTAATATGACTAATTTTGAAAATAAAAAGAATCAACAAGAAGAAATTAGTAACAACCAAGAAACCTTGGAAAAAGATCCGCTTAATCCCGAGAATGCTTGGGAAGATATTAAGAATGAGGTGGAAAATCAAGGTGAAACGGCTGTTAATAAATCTAAGTCCGAGGTTAATACAGACTTTGAGGGCTTTTTGAATGCTTCTGGCTCTGAAGCTGGACCGAAGGCTGAGTTGGAGGCTATCAAGATGGAAACCGAGGCTAAGATTGTTGATCAGGAAAATATTTTTAACAAAGAAATTGAGGCCTTAGATGAACAACCTGACAATAAGATGGAGGGAGCCGAGGGTCATTTAGCTTCAGTTAAAAGCAATTATGCCGAGTCTAAATCTTTGGAAAAGGAATTGAAAGATTGTAAGGATCCAGTTAAGAAATTTGAATTAGAATATCGCCTGAAAGATAAAAAAGAATCTTTAGAAAAATCTGAAGCCGCTTACAAGAATTCATTGGGAGAAAAAGTTAAGGAGGGATTTAAGAATGATCCAGAAATGAATTCTGCTAAAGCCTTGAAAGAAATCATTATTCCAGGCTTAAGCGCTTTGGAGCAAGAGAAATTAAATGCTTTACCACCAAAAGAACAAAACTTAGTCCAAAAGGGTATGCAGGTTGTGGGTAAATATTTACCGAAAGGAAAATGGGCCAGAACGATAACTGTCGCTAGTGTTATCGCTATCGCTAGCGTAGCCTTAGCCCCTGCCGCTACTGGAAGTTTGTCTCTTTATCTTGGTGCTAAGATTGGCCGCTCTCTGGCTGGTTCAATTGTAGGTGAAAAGGTTAGTGAGATGGTGGAACACGGTATGACTAAGAGATCGGAGAAGCGTCAGGCAGAAAACTTAGAGAAAATAAATTTCAGTAAGGAAGATATTAATAATTCCGTTAACAGATTAATGGAGTTGGGTGAAACCAATTTAAAGGATGAAAAAACTCAAGAGAAGATTAAGAAGTATGTTAAGATCGGAACCCACATTGCTGTTGCTGGAGCTACTATGGCTGGATTAGAATTAGCGGAGATGGGAATACATAGTGCCGTCGGTAAGGCAGCTGAAGCTGGAGCTGAGGCTAGTTCTCACGCCGCTGAAGCTTCTATGAAGACTTTAGCCGCTGAAGCTTTCTTGGTTAGTAGTAAGCATGCCGGCATGGACTTGGCTGTTGATAAGGTAGTTGAAAAAGCGGTTGATCTCCACTTAGAAGATGCTGCTTAATTATATTTAATTTAGTATATAAAAAAAGGGCCTTAATTGGCTCTTTTTTGTTATATCATTGACAAAATTAATAAATTATGCTATTATTTGAATAATTAACAGGTCTTTAAAAACTGAATATAAACCAAAAAAAACAACATATCATGACAACAGATGAAATGAGGAGCAATTATGTTCCGAGCACAGATAAAATCGATGGAATAAGTATTTTATTGACTATCGCTTTTTCGGCCGTTATCGGCCTCTTACCAGTAATTCCGATCGCCTATTTTTTTGGATTCTGGTTTGGCCTTTTGGCCTTTATTCTTGTCGCTGGCTTAACCGCGGCTATTCTCTTTACTGCTAAGATTCAAAAAGTTCCAGAAAGTTATGTTTGGATCATTGAATTTTTTGGAGGATTTAAAGTTGTTTGGAGTGCTGGTGGACACATGTATTTCTCTTTATTTAATTGGTTGGAACATCGGGCAGAAGTTTATTTAGGTGAAAAGCACATTGAACTATTTCCTGATCCCAACGATTTAATTGATTTAGAAGATACTTCTTGTCACTTTAAGGCTTCAATTGTAATCAAGGTTGTAAATCCGCTTTTAGCTATTTATAACATTGATGATTATAAAACTGCTGTGAGAGGTCGAGTTGCCGGATTACTACGTTCCCATTTAAGTAAATATACCCTTGATAAAGCGAATGAAGAAAAACACGAGCTTGATCTTGGTTATATTATTTCTGGAGACAAATATAGTCCTGACTGGAAAGAAAAAAAATTCTACACTGAAGTTCTTGATGACTGGGGCGTTGAACTCTTAAAATTGGTTGTGTCTGACTTGGAATTATCCCCTAAGGAT
>JBAXIF010000089.1:0-2750 GCA_037138515.1 Candidatus Falkowiibacteriota bacterium | reverse complement strand
TTGTGGCTCGGCGAATGGAACAACTGTTTCAACTCCGCCAACTACTAATCTTTGTGTAACCGGAGATGTGATCATGTCTTTAGTTACTCCGTGGTCATGGAAATGCGAAGGTATTAACGGAGGCGTTAACGTCTCGTGTGGCGTTAAAAATGTAATACCTGGTGTTTGCGGTAATTCAGATGGAAAATCCTTTATTTCTGCTCCAATAACAAACCTTTGTGCTAATGGAACTGCATCAACAGTTTCTGGAGTAGGACCTTGGACTTGGACTTGCGTTGATAGTAGAGGTGGTGCAACTGCAAATTGTGTTGCAAATAAATCTGGTTCCGGAGTAGTTTCTTCTAAGCCGATTCCTTGTGGTCAATACGGAGACATTGATGGTGATGGAAAAATTACATATGACGATGTTACTGCGGTATATAGTAAGATTGATAGCAATATGGCGTTATCAATTATTGATGTTGATGCGAGTGGTTTTGCTGGATTTAATGATGCGGCAATGATCAATGATTACTTAACTGGTAAAATTTCTACATTTAAAGCATGTTCGGCAGGGATGGTTAACGGTGTTTGTGGCTCGGCGAATGGAACAACTGTTTCAACTCCGCCAACTACTAATCTTTGTTCTTCGGGGGTAGCATCAGATGTCTCTGGTTCTGGGCCATGGGCATGGACCTGTGCCGGTTCAAATGGGGGAACGATTGTTTCTTGTCGTGTATTACAATCTAAATCAACGATAGTTTTTCCTATTCCAGAAAAACCACTAAATCAAATGAGCAGAGAAGAACTTATTAATTTTTTAATAAAACTTATTCAAGCATTAACAGAAGGAAAGACCAAAATAGATGGTGGATGGTCTGCATGGAGTCCTGCTTCTTGTCCAGTAACTTGTGGCAATGCATCAATAACACAAACTCGTACTTGTACAAATCCAGTCCCTACGAATGGCGGGACAACCTGTTCTGGCTCAGCAACATCAGTATGTCCAGCAACTTCAGCATGTGTTCAAGGTATAAGTTCTCAAGCTGCGGGAATAGTTTTAGTTAGGGCTGGCAGCGATATTGAAAGAATTGCTGGCGAAATAGCTGATAAGAAAAAATGGACATTATTGTCGATAGGCAAAATCACTCCCTTAGAGGTAAAAAATAAAATAAAAGAACTTTTCAAAAAGGATTCTTCAATTGGCTATCTTCTTATTATTGGAACCGATGAGCAAATACCAATCAAGGATAAATGGGGATATATTCCTTTTGAAATTAGCCAAGTTTATGAGGATAGTCAGGGGTCAGTTTTAGACTCTTTATTTTATGGAAATATGGACGAAGATGTTTTTGTTGAATTAGGAGTAGGAAGAATACCATTTGATAGAGATAGCGATGTTAGAAATTATTTTAATAATCTCACTGTCGGCGGTTCAAAAAATTATAGTATTCATTATCCTATTTATGAAGATGTTAGTGCTTTTGACAAAATTTCGGGCGTCTGTGTTTCTCGAGAATTTAATAATATCTTTTCCATATCTCCACAGAAGACGAGTTTTTTGAATTTTCTTAATGATGCTAAGCTGTTTATGGTAGATACACACGGATCCGTTGATTTATTAGCTTTGAAAGATGATTTTTTTTATAAAAAAGACATTCCCGATTTGTATAAAAACAGGCCATTAATAATTTCCAATGCTTGCCTGTCTGCCCAACAATTAGGCGTTGAATTTATTAAAAAAGGATCATCGGCTTTTTTAGGTGAATATTTTGGTACCGGTGATTATGGGGTAGATAAGGCATTGTTTTTTCCGAAGACAATATTGCGAGGGAGCAGCTTGGGCAACTCTTTAAGAGAATATTTAAATTATTCAATTGCAAAAGAAACAGTGAATAAAAAATTTCTTTATTCAGAATCGGAGAACGTTATCGATGTGTTGAATGTAGATAACTCTATCTACGGAGATGTTACGATTATTTTATTTGGTGATCCTAGTCTTACTGTTTCCTCAGTGTCGTCATCGTTGGGTGAGGTTTCCTTAGAGATGGGAAATAATGAATTTTATATCAATATTCCCAAGCCTAAAATTGAAACAATAGACAGTACGTATGTAGCAACTTGTTATGGTGGTCAGAACGAAATTATTAAGAAAAGCTGGATTGTAGAGCATTGGAACTTAACCAATACAAGAAAGCAAGATCTTAGTGAATTTATTTTTTCGATAGAAGGCGTTGATCTGATTAAAAATGCGAAAGAAGTTATTAATGGGAAGAATGTAGATTTTTCAATAGTCAGATTTCCTCCAATATCATTAGTAAAAGGAAATGAAGAAAGGTACTTAGTGTTGCAAGAAACAATTTCTGTTAATAAATCAATCTTTAATGACTCAAGAGAGATAGTCTTAGGATTCTAGTCAATACCATAAGATTAGGTTAACGCTTAATTAAAAGACATTTAAGTGAAAATGTTGATATTCTTGGAATATATGTTTTGGAAATTAATCATATCTATCGATCGGAGCAGATATTAAGAAGCCTTATTCTGTAGGGCTTTTTATGATACCCAAGGTAGGATAGTAGAATTTTTTATTCGTTTATGTTATAATCTTTTCAAGATAATAAATAAATATATAAATATGAATCAAAAACAAAAGGGATTTACACCTGTCGTTATTATTGGTATAGTGGTTTTAGTTGTGGCTATAGTGGGAGGAGCTGGTTATTTAACAAATAAAAAGGCAGTCAAGCAAACAGCTTGTACTGAGGAAG
>JBAXIF010000088.1:0-2779 GCA_037138515.1 Candidatus Falkowiibacteriota bacterium | reverse complement strand
CATTCTACATATTTACGGTCAAGGTTGAGTAAATGATCTACCAACCAATCTTCTAAGAAATCAATTAAGTCAGTTGAGATATCAACCTTATTCTCTTCAAATTTTTTCTGGAAATCCAAAACCTTCTCAGTCAATTCTTTATGCTTCAACTTATGCTCAGCGGCACCATCGTAACTGAATTCATCAAAATATTTTTCTTCAGTGGCGAAATGAAGAGAGGCGTAATTAATCAATGATCCTAATAAACCTCTTAATTTAACTCGATCAGAATTATTAAGAATGGCATCATATAACTCATCTAATATTCCGACAAAATATTCATGTTGCTTGTCTATTTCATTAAGACCAAACTTATATTCCGTTTTCCAAATAAAATGCATATGATAATTTTTATTATATTAATATTATAATAAGGTAATTATGGCACTGTTATAAAAATATTTCCAAATTAACATTTAACTTCAAATAATCTGACAAACACTAACAAAAAACCTAATGTTTAACGATAACCGTCGAACCTTAAAAATTTACAGAAATGAAAAGAAGCTTATTTTTTCTATTATTCGCCATCACTTTTAGTGCTTGCACTTCTAATCAAGAAACCAAGCAAAAAGTAGATGAATACCCCATAACCTACGTAGCTGTAACCCCAGCTGGTTGGACAGAAGAAATCATTTATATCTGCGGAGAGGTCAGATACCTTCCCAATGGACACGTCAGGTGCCGCGTCAAATATGTCGACGGACAAGTGTCCAAAGACAGCATTGATTTCGGCAGCGGTACCAGAATTGTACCAGCAGATATCTGGTTTGTTAAATAACCAAAAAACATTACGCAAAAGGCCCTGAGATAATCTCAAGGCCTTTTTTATTTAGACAAAATATTAATTTATTTAATAACTGTGGATTTAAAAAATCTTTCTTGAAATTCAACTAAGGATAATATTTGCTCTTCGGAATAATTAACCCCGTCTGGAACAACTATTAATTTATCATCGTCGTCATCCAATCTATGAATAACAGCAATGCATCTTCCAGTAAACTCTTCTTGCGGTTCAAAAACTCCTAAAATATACGCATCAAGCTCTTCGCCATCAGGAGCTATTTCGTTTGGAATATAACCATAATTAAAAGAATAAAAGATATTATGTTTAGGGTGCTTTGACCCCAAAATTCTATCCACCTTAACAGTAACTATTTTATTCAGAAATTTAGTGGCGTAATTATTCATAATAAATTATTAAAACTTAAATACCCTCTTAGCATTCTCGAAAGTCTTCTCTTCCACTTCTTTAACATTTATTCCTTTAAGTTGAGCCATCTTTTCAGCGACATACTTTACATACATCGGTTCATTTCTCTTTCCTCTAAAAGGAGTTGGAGCCATATAGGGGGCATCGGTTTCAATCATCATCTTTTCTAAAGGAAAATTCTTGATAACCTCATCCCAATTCTTAGCGAAGGTGACGAGACCAGTAAAAGAAATCATCAAGTTTAACTTTCGATATTCTTCCGCCAACTTTTCATCACCGGAAAAACAATGGATTACTCCCCATTCTCTAGTTTGATCTTTTTTATATTGATTATAAAAGTCAGTTAAAATCGGCAATAAATCTTCGTGAGCCTCACGGCAATGAATAATGACAGGGATATCTAAATTATGGGCTAAAAGCAATAATTCTTTAAGCACTTTAATCTGTCTTTCTTTGACTTCCGGGATATTCTTATCTGGGGGTAAATGAAAATAATCTAAACCAATTTCTCCAATAGCTACCACCTTCTTGTTGTTATGAGCTAGGTTGTAATAATAGTCGTAATCAAATTCTTCGGCATGACTTTCGAATTCATATTTCCCTTCAGCATTGTCATTCTTAACGGAAATATCCTCCAAGTGAATCGGGTGCAAACCAACAGCCGCATAAACGCCATCAGGGTATTTAGCGACATAATCCACTGCCCGCTTAGAAGTTTTTTGTTCTGACCCAACCAAAATCATCTGAGTGTTTTCCGCTAGTGAGCGAGTAATAACTTCTTCAGCGTCATCTTTAAAATCTTTGAAATTCAAATGGCAATGAGTATCGATATACATATCTTAAAAATTAATTTCAGAAATAATCTTTTCTTCTTTCCGGCTTAATCCTTTTGGAATCTTAACGGTCACTTCTACCAAATGATCACCACGACCACGGCTATTGAGGATTGGGATGCCCTTGTCTTTCAAGCGAAAGGTGGTGCCTGATTGGGTGCCTTCTGGAATCTTCAAGGTTAGCTTACCGTCAACCGTTTCTATTTCTATCTTATCTCCCAATATAGCCTGTTTAATGCCAATAGTTTCTTTAGTATGGATATCATAATCATCTCGGATAAATTTCTTACTAGCATTAACCTTAATACGCAAAAATAAATCACCAGATTGGCTTCCTTTAACTCCAGCATCACCCTGTCCAGATAAACGGATAGATTCGCCAGTATTAATACCAGCTGGAATTTTGACCTTCAATTTAGCCTCTTCTTGTTTGACGCCATCACCGCCACAAGTGCGACACTTTTCACTATATTTTTTGCCTTCACCATGACAATGCGGGCAAACTGATTCCACGCGCATATTACCCAATATAGTTCTTTGAATTTGAGCGATCTTACCCTGCCCCTTACAAGTTGAACAGGTTTCCACTTTAGATCCCGGCTCAGCTCCATCACCATGGCAATGAGCGCAAGACCCACGGCAAGACGGAAGATTTGGTGTTCGTCCTCGTTCATAATCATCACTGTCCTGAGTG
>JBAXIF010000087.1:0-2868 GCA_037138515.1 Candidatus Falkowiibacteriota bacterium | reverse complement strand
CCCTCATATTCCGTCTTCGACGCTTTTGTGATTCTAACAATATAGCCTGCAATTCTGGTGATTTTTCATCATAATTATACCAGATGATGTTAAACTTTCGATTACCGAGCCGCACATACAACTCTAATCCTGGGATGGTTTTAATCTTGTGCTTAGCGCAGGCTTCTCTAAATTCTTTCTGTCCAGACAAAGTATTATGGTCAGTCAAAGAAGCGATCTTTACTCCTTGTTTAGCCACAAAACTGGCTAATTGAGTTGGAGTCAGATAGCCGTCAGAATGGATGGAGTGTAGTTGGAGGTCAATTATCATTTGGGTTTATCTTAATTATTTTTTATTGATAGTTTTCAGGATTTCTTGATGGACTGGACCATTACTAGCCGCCATATCATTACTTTTTATATTCCAAGCTTTATTGGTAAAATCAGTTACCTTGCCACCAGATTCCTTGACTAGCAACACTCCAGCCGCCACATCCCAAGAGTTAGCTCCAGGAACAACAATAGATTCAATTCGACCACAAGCAGTATAGGCTAATTCGAGAGATGCGCTACCTAATTGACGACAATCTAAGTTATGTAGTTTCTGGTAATTATAATACTTCAAAGCTTTCTTGATATCACTGACTTTTGATCCATGACAAAAAGTGTTTATCACCCTCTCTCCTTTGTAACTAGAGACCTTCATTCTCTTGCCATTCAACCAAGCGCCATTATCTTTTTCGGCTAAAAATAATTCATTGATAACTGGAGCAAAAACAACTCCCAAAATAAGCTCTTCTTTGTTAAACAAAGCAATAGAAACGGCCCATAAAGGGTTATGCATAGAAAAATTATGAGTGCCATCAAGCGGATCAACCACCCAAAGATAATCAGAATTACCTGAAATCTTTCCGGACTCTTCTGATAGTATCCGATGGTCAGGAAAATGTTTCTTGATCTCAGTAATAATAATCTCCTCCGCGGCTACATCGGATTTAGGAACTATCTCATGGTATGATTTGAATTTAGCGTCACCTCGAGCATATTTAAAATACCGTTTCAACAGCTCTTCCCCGGCCAAATAGGCCGCGGTAACCGCAACACCCCTTAATTGATTATTTTTCATAATATTAATTAATTAATTCCAAAAGTTTCAACTCCAACTTGCCGGTTTCAGTGTTCCAAAAAGCAAAACTGGCTTTCTGAAAAACTCCTCCCAAGGTTCCCGGATTAACAAAGGTAGTTTCACCTTTAGTTTCAAGCCATGGCTTGTGAGTATGGCCATAAAAAACCATTTTTACAGCACTATTTTTTTCCATGACTCTGGGGATAAAGTCCGGTTCATGACAAACACCAACAGAGATTCCGTTCAACTCGGAAACACCATAACGACCCAAACAGTTAATACTCAGATAACCCGACAAGATGTCTTCATCATAAACTTCCATATTACCCCGCACCAAGATTATTTCTCCAGTAAAATTCTTCGAAAGAAAATCAATCGTCTCTGAATTAGTGACATCACCGCAACAGATTATTTTTTCGATAGACTCTTTCTTGGTCCAATTAAAAAAAAGTTTTAAATTGGAAAGATTGTCATGGATGTCGGAAATAATTGCTATTTTCATAATATAATTATACAAGAATCACGCCAAATAAGCAAAAAGCCTTATTGTTGAAATAAGACTTTTTTATTCTCTAAATGATTATTATTCTTTTCTTAATTTAATCTCATAATCCATCTGTTCAATCTTGCGCAAATGACCTCGAGCTTGGTCGTATTTAGTTCGTAAATATCCGGTTAAATCGAAATCAACCAATTGAGACATAATCTCATTTACAATTTCTTTGATCTCTTTCACTCTGCCGAAATTTCCAGCCGCTGCTTCGTTGGTAGCCACGCGCACCAACTCTCCAATCAGATCGCAAATACCACCGAGGTAAGTTTCATAATTTAATTTAATTCCTTTAATAACATCCAACTTCTGACCGCTGAGCACTAAGTACAACATCTTAGCTTCAGTGTATTCTTCAACAGCTGCCTTGAAAGATCCTTCTTGGTAAATTCGAGCGATACCAAAATTCTTTTCCAACTTAGCTAAAATATCTTCCACTTCCTTGAACTTCTCTTCGGCCGGCTTCAAATCACCGCGATGAAGTGCAAAGATAATTTTCTTAGATTCAAACAAAGCGATGTTAGCTAAGCTGCCAATCTGGCGTCTTTCGCTACCGCTTTCAGTGTACTCGCTCTTCAACTTTTCGATAAACTTGTTATTAATCATAAATATTATCTTTCATTATTATTTATTATTTACAAACCCTAAACACTTCGTCGATAGTAGTCTCACCCTTCAAGGCTTTCAAGACGCCATCTTGCAACATGGTAATCATGCCATTCTTGATAGCTTCTTGCTCGATATCATAATCTGAAAAAGCTGGATTCTGGATAGCCTTTCCGATTTCCGGATTAGAGCCAATGGTTTCATATAAACCAACCCGACCCTTATAACCAATGAAGTTACATTTGTCACAACCAGTACCTTTAAAGAACTTAATCTCTGTCGGTACCTTCACGGATGGATTCTTGATCTGGGCTAAAATAGTTTTGGCCTCTGCCAATACTGCTGGTTCAACCACGGCCTCCTGACGACAGAAAGGACAGACTTTTCGAGCTAAACGTTGGCCGACAGAACATTCAATAGAGTTAGCTAATTGCTGCCTATCGACCCCCAGTCCCAAGAAACGGGAGATAGCACCAGAAGCACTATTGGCGTGGATAGTGGATAATACTAAGTGGCCGGTCAAAGCTGCTTCAATCGCAATCTTAGCGGTTTCTTCATCGCGGATTTCTCCGATCATCATAATGTTCGGATTTTGACGAAGAAGGGA
>JBAXIF010000086.1:0-2895 GCA_037138515.1 Candidatus Falkowiibacteriota bacterium | reverse complement strand
AAGAGTAACTATCATTTCCAAATCGCGACCGCGAGATCTTTGTTGACCTCGGCCTCTTCCGCCACCTCCGCCAAAACCGAACATATCGCCCATGCCGCCAAACAGATCCCCCAAGTCACCGAAATCAAAATCAGCTCCGTTAAAACCTTGGGAATACCCTCCACCAGCTTGGCCATTCTGAAAACCAGAACCGAACTGGTCATACTGCTTGCGCTTCTGTTCATTTCCTAAAACCTGATAAGCTTCATTAGCCTCTTTAAACTTCTCAGCATCACCACCTTTATCAGGATGATGTTCATGGGCTAATTTTCGAAAAGCAACCTTAAGCTGATCTGGGGTGGCAGATTTATCAACTCCTAATATTTTATAGTAATCTTTATTCATAATTAGTTATTCTTATCGTAATTTTTCATAAACTCTAAAAAGGCTAAGTTGTCTTCATTGTTTTTTCCTACTTTAGCTATTAGGCGCAAGGAACCTGGCCCTAAATTTTTCTCAATCTCTCTTAAGTGCATAATACTACCGGTCAACATTCCCACTTTAAATTTTTTCCAAACAACCTCACGATCTTCATTGGTCTTCTCAACAATTTTTTTCATTATCCAATTAACAAAATAAATAGCATTATGATATTCCAATGGATTATTTTCAAGATCAGATTCATCTAATTCTAAATCTTTAATTAGATCAACTTTATGCTTTTCTAAAATTTCTTTAGTCATTAAATCGGTAACGCCCTCATTAAAAGCTAAAAATAAATGATCAACTTCTTCCGAGTCTTCAGAATCACCCAACAAACTAGAAGCCTCCATCTTTTTGCTTGAATTATCTCTCAGTTTAACACTATCATAACCTATCTTTTTGTAATTAAACTCTCCCTCTAAATCAAGATTATAATGTATGGCAGAAAAGCTGTGTACCATTTCATGGAGTGTGTAGTGAGCTATTTGCCAAGGATGCATTCCTTTATTTTTTTTAATATAAGCGGCGTCTACAATCGCATCATAACTACCCCTAACACTATCACCGTGCTCTGGAAACTCCTTGTCATATCCTTCTGGCGCAGCAAAATGAATTTTTTTAGTTAATAACGGTGGGCGCAAATTAGTAACACCAACTTCAGCCGCTGCTTCTTCGATATATTGATTAAAACGACGGATCATTATCTTTTCTTGATCAGTCTTAAACAACTCACCACTAATAGAATCTTTTCCGTTATTTAATAACTCACGATAAAAATTATCTACCAATTTTTCTTCGGCTATTTTGGCCTCAAGACTTAACTCTTTTTTTGAAGTAGAAAAATTCAAATTATTAATATTGTAAAAACCTTTTTCTCCCATATCTTTAATTTTTATAATTTATTTTTTCTTTTCAGAAATAACCTGGTTTAAATAGTCTAATATTTCTTGATCAACGCCATCTTTATAGCCCAGGTTGGCTAATTGACGCAAGGCTCCAGGCTCTAGACTGTTTTCCACCTCACGCAAATGCATCATGGTGCCGGAAAATAATCCCAACCTAAAACGTTTCCAAACCGCACTCACACCTTCATTGTTTTTCTGAGCAATAACCTCCATAATCTTATTAACCAAATTACAATATTCGCGATATGAAACAGCCTCAAAACCATCCCACTCTTCTGGTGTAATATTAAGATCTTCAGTTAATTTTTTTTGATTATTTAAAAAGAATTGATAGACAACTAAATCCGTGACGGCCTCATTCAAACCGGAAAATTTATTACTTCGATACCCGGTCTTATAATTTTCATAAACCCGATTCTCATCTGGAGATTTTTCATAAAGGCGGAAAGAGGCACCGTGAGTCATCTCATGAGCGATCGATTGAAAAAGATCCAAGCGAGAAGTAGCTTTTTCTTTATTCAAGACAGCAGCATGAACATGAGGTGAATACAGACCATAATCGGAGTCCAGGCTAATCCTAGAAAGATTTTCTTTAAAATCAGCGGCAGTTAATAAATGGACCTTTTCAGCTGGAAAAGGATGATATTCCTCCAAACCTAAACGACGAAAATCCTGAGCCAAGTATTCATTAAACGAATCAATTAGCTTTATTTCTTCCGGTGTCTTAATAAGCTCATTTTTCATTGGCTCGGAACAAAATTTATCTAAAATTTCATGACCCAAAACTTCCGCATCTTCTTTATTGAAGTCACGGACATAATGGTTATCAATTTTAAAAATTGGCCTTTCTCCCATATAATTATAGATTAACAAGGTGCCCGAAATGAGTCATCTCGGGCAACCTATAAGCTATATTTATTTCTTTTCTTCGCTCTCGACCTCGCCTTCAACAATATTATCGTCAGCCTTCTTCTCTTCTCCCTGAGGAGCTTCGCCTCCGGCCGGAGCGGCAGCGTCTTGAGCTTGGTACATAGCAGTACCAATTCTTTGAGCGACTTCATTTAACTCTTCCATTATTTTTTTCATCTCTTCATAATTTTCGCCGTCTTTTACAGCTTTCAAGGCTGCTACTTTTGTTTCCAATTCTGTCTTATCTTCCGCCTTCATCTTGTCACCGGATTCTTTCAATAATTTTTCAGTAGTGAAAACGACGGCGTCAGACTGATTCTTGATTTCAACATTATCTTTCTTCTTCTTATCTTCATCAGCATGAAGTTCAGCATCCTTCTTCATCTTCTCGATATCTTCTTTAGACAAACCGGAAGAAGCAGTAATAGTGATCTTCTGTTGTTTACCAGTAGCCTTATCGGTAGCGGAAACATTCAAAATACCATTAGCATCAATATCGAATTTAACTTCAACCTGAGGAATACCACGAGGAGCTGCTGGCAGACCATCTAAGATAAAGCGTCCTAGAGTCTTGTTATCACCCGCCATTGGACGTTCGCCCTGCAAGATGTGGATTTCT
>JBAXIF010000085.1:0-2941 GCA_037138515.1 Candidatus Falkowiibacteriota bacterium | reverse complement strand
TCACTCGAATCATGAAAAAAATTGAGAGTCGCGAAGGTCAGACTTATAAGCTATGGCAAACAACCAGATTATGGAGCATCGATTATTTAAAAGAAGTTTACAAGGATCTAGATATTAAGTTCAAAGAAACTTTTTATGAGAGCGAAGTCATCGCTGATGGATTAAAAATCGTTGACCAATTATTCAAGAAGGGCATCTTAGTAAAAAGTGATGGCGCTATTATCGCCAACTTAGAAAAATATAATTTAGGCGTCCTTCCAATTATCAGAACAGACGGCACCGCTCTTTATCCTGTGGCTGACTTGTCTTTAGCTGTTAAAAAATTCAAAGAAAATAAGATTGATGAATCGATTTATATCGTTGATGTCCGCCAAGGATTATATTTTAAACAACTATTCAAAATCTTAGAATTAATGGGATATAAGCAAAAAATAACCCATTTAGCCTATGATTTCGTCACTTTGCCGTCTGGCATGATGTCTTCCCGCAGTGGCAATGTCATCACTTATCGAGAATTATTAGATGAGGCTATCAATCATACTATCTCTGAAACTAAAGCCAAGAGAGCTGATTGGAGCGACAAGAAAATCAGACAGATAGCAACTGAGATAGCACTGTCCACTATTAAATTTGAGATGCTGAAAGTCTCCTCCCAAAAAACTATCACCTTTGATATTAAAGAGGCTTTGAAGTTTGAAGGTTACACTGCCACCTATTTGCAATACACCCATGCTCGAATTATGAGTATCGCTAAAAAAGGCGGCAACCAAAAGAACAAGATTGACTACAGCCTACTCCAAGAACCAACTGAGAAAGCTTTAATCATGAAGATGGCTAAGTACCCCGAAATCGTGATGAGAGGAGCAGAAAATTATGACCCCTCAGAAATCACTAAATACTTATTCGAACTCTGCCAAGCCTTTAATGACTATTATCATAATGTCCAGATCATCAAGAGCGAAGATGCTGTTAAAGCGGCTCGCCTAGAACTGACTAAAGCGGTTGGACAAATAATCAAAAATGGCCTAGAGTTATTGGGCATTAAAGCAATTAACGAAATATAAAATAAAAATATGGAACAGACTAACAATGTCATGGAAAAATTAGTTTCTCTCTGCAAGCGCCGTGGCTTCATCTTCCCATCGTCCGAAATCTACGGCGGCTTTTCCGCTATTTATGACTATGGTCATTACGGCACCTTACTTAAAAACAATATCAGAGATTCTTGGTGGAAAGCGATGATTCAAGAACGGGATGACGTCGTCGGACTCGACGGAGCCATCTTCATGAGCCCCAAAACTTGGGAAGCTTCCGGACATATCAGCAGTTTTGATGATCCTCAAGTCGATTGCAAAAAATGCAAGAGCCGTTTCCGCGCTGATCACTTATTAGAAGACTATGGGATTAATGCTGACAAGGCCGGACTAGACATCGTCAACGGAGAATTAAATAAACTACGCGAGGCTGGAACATTGAAATGCCCTTCTTGCGGTTCCAAGGACTTAACTGAAGCTAAAAGATTCTCATTGATGGTTAAGTCTAATCTCGGCTCACCAACCGATGAATTGAGCGAAGAGAACGTCGTTTACCTTCGTCCCGAAACTTGCGGCAGCATCTTCTTGCAATATAAAAACACTCTTGATTCTAGCTCCCATAAATTACCTTTCGGTATTGCTCAAGTCGGTAAGGCTTTTAGAAATGAGATCGTCGCCCGCCAATTCGTTTTCCGAACCAGAGAGTTCGAACAGATGGAAATGCAATATTTCCTCTTCCCTCAAGATGTCAAAGAGAAGTTTGAAGACTGGAAAAAGGCTCGTTGGAGCTGGTATTTAGCTAATGGCATTGAAGAATCAGATATTAGATGGTACAAGCACGAGAAGTTGGCTCACTATGCGAGTGATGCTTATGACGTCGAATATAATTTCAAATCATTGGGAGGTTTCAAGGAAATCGAAGGCATCCATGCCCGAGGCAATTATGATCTGACTCAACATAGCAAATTCTCCGGAGTTGATTTAAGTTATTTTGATGAAGCGACCAAAACTCGTTTTATGCCTCATGTTGTCGAAACCTCCGTCGGCTTAAACCGTTTATTATTCATGATGATTGACAAAGCCTATACCGAGGAAACTTTGGAAAACGGCGAAGTCAGAACAGTATTAAAATTCCCACCAAAATTAGCCCCAATCAAAGTCGCCATTTTTCCTCTATTAAAAAACAAACCAGAATTAGTAAACAAAGCCCGTGAAGTTTATCACTCCATCAAATCTGAGTTCATGTGCGAATTCGATGATAACGGCAATATCGGTAAACGCTACCGTCGCCAAGATGAGATTGGTACTCCGTTCTGTGTCACCATTGATTTCGATAGCTTGGATAATGATGAGGTCACAGTCAGAGACCGAGACAGCATGACCCAAGAAAGAGTCAAGATTGCCGAACTGAAAGATTAGTTGAAAACTCGAATCTAAATCTTTTTAGACAAAAAAATAAGCCTCGGTTTTCTTAGTGAAAACTGGGGCTTTAATTTAGAGTTTTAGAAAATTAAAGTTCTTCGATTGGTATTTGGAATTCTTAATCTGTTCCTTAATATTTTTTAATGTATAAAAAGGCGAATCGACTACCGTTGCATTTGCCAGCCATGAAGGTATAGAACCACATGGATCTAAATGAAGTTGGTATTGAATTTGAATTTCCTTGTCGTTTAATTGCTTTATAGTCCAAAGTCCTTTCATTTCCTTAATTCTTACCAGGTTTTCTTTCTCAGATACTTTAGACGGTAACGAAGATATTAACATCAAACTAATTGACATAAAAGAAATAAAAAAATATATCCTTGAAGGCAAAATTCAGCACTCTTTAGTGCTGGACGCATTTTTTTATTATTCATTGAATTACGGATTATAATCTATAATTGAAATATGGGAAAAGTAATTGCAAT
>JBAXIF010000084.1:0-3031 GCA_037138515.1 Candidatus Falkowiibacteriota bacterium | reverse complement strand
TTCGTCCAACTATTTAATGACGTCAAATCTGTGTTGACAAACTGGACCACTATAAATCCATCCTCACAAAACAAGCTCTTATAATCACCACTCATAAAAGCTGAATTAACATCAACCAAATAAATATCATTGCTTATAGCAATCTCTTTGATTACTTCATTATATATTTCGATATACTTATTAAGCCTAGACTTGTCTTTGTTAATCGGATTGGCAGTCAACTCTTCATTAACTGGAGTAATATTTAAAATGATTATCTTACTACCGAGTTTTTTAGCCTGATCTATAACGCTCTCTAAATTTTTTTTGAAATCTTCAACACCAATACGAAATTTATTTTGGCTTGAGATGATAGTTGAGTCATTAGCTCCATAAGCAAAGATAAAGATATTGTCTTCTGGTCTTTCTTCTTTGATTCTTGCTTTTGTTTCAGATAAAAAACGATTAGCCAGGCCATTGGTATTTTCACCAGGAACTCCCAAATTGTACGTTAAAAAATACAGGCTATCATTCTCTAATTGCTTCCTATCTAAATACGCCCTCAATTGGTTTGCCCAGCCAGAACTATCGACGTCCCAAGCCCCATAAGTGATACTATCTCCAAAACAAAATATTTGCGCCATATAGTTTTATATATTTTTTCAATATTAATTTAATTACACAGATAATTAAGCTTTCACCTTAAAACTGTTAAGCTCCATTAAAGGTTTTGTATTATCAATGCTATAACGCCTTAATTAATGTTTTCAATATCCATTGTCCAGCACCGATTCTAATCCAACCATTCTTTTCTTCAAACGCCTGAACCATCGCCCCCTTGGAAAGCTTGTTAACCACCGGATATTTAGTACTTGGACCACCACGAACATTCAAAGAAGCGCCAGGAACCGTTCCACGCATCATGATAGTTACAGCACCCATCAATACCGGCAAAGTCCGGGTCGGTTCGACAAAATATTGTCCTGGTAAATTATAACCACAAGCCGCACTGCCACCGCCATCAGCCTCCAATTGATTTTCCAATGAAACTCCAGCAGTCGATAAAGCGGCACTAGCCTCACCAACTGTCGCTTGCCTACTGCAATAGACGATTAACTCTTTACCATCTCCAGAAACCCCCAAGAACAATCGAGCCGCCGCCGCACTCGCATTATCAGACTTAGCCACTGTCGGCGCAAAACCCTCGATGGCCTGATCACCCATATTACTATTCAAAAAAGAAGCGGCATCAAAATTACCAATACTAGCTTTTCCGATCTGGTTGTTGATAATCAGCAGATGGCGCTCTTCATTCATATCCGGAACTGAACGGCTACCGCTGGTAATAGTCGTAGTCGTACCGATAGTTGATTTCAAGGCCAAACTCAGATCGGTAAATACCGGTTTCATGTTAAAAAATGGCGCATCCCAGATAAACTTTACATCTGGAGATATCTCCTTGGCCGTTTCCGCCCCTAAACGGGCGAATGACAAATTATTATAAGTACCGGCTGTATCAATATCCGTCTGTCCATTATTAATCGGAGCGGTTGAAGAAGCAATGAATTTAATCTGATTCTGCGGCAGATAAATTCGAGTCAAAAAATCCAAAGTACCATTATCATTCGGCTTCTTAAAATAAGAAACTATTCCCGGTGCACTGGCCCAAGTAATCTGTTTATAGCCAGTCGGGGCTACCGGTTTCCAACCAGCTTTAACTGTAGGTTTAGTGGCTGCTGAAACCGGAAGAGCAAAAAGAGTAAAGGCGAGCAACAAACTTAAAAAAAATTTTTTCATATTAGATAAGTTTAATTATTATATAATTAATCATATCACAAAACGTACAACTAAAAAATATCAGTCCTAACAAAAAAGAGTCTTTCGACTCTTTTTTATATATCTGCTTGTTTTTATCAATAACTACTTTTTTAACTTAGTCATTCTTTTTACAAATAAATAAAAGACATATCCAAGCACCAGACCAATCCCAGCACCAAGATACAGGCCATAATTTCCACAAGCTTCATACCCGCGCAAGCCAAAAGAATTACAACAGAAACAATCACATATTTTTCCAGGATTATCGCAATCATTCGCGCCGTAGCTTATAAATTTTAGAAAACCCCCAATTCCAAATATTATAGCCCCGACCAGTGCATACAAAATTTTAATTAAATATTTTTTCATAAACATCTTAATTATTTTTAGGAAGGGGTAAATTGTCGGCAGTAATAAGTATTAACTGGCTTAACCATTCGGAGTCATCTATCTTATCTTCTGATATCAACATGGAGACGCGGGCTCCCTTATAAGCATAGCCCTCACAATAAGAATCAGCCACAAAGCACTTACCCTCAGCCGTAATCTTAACATATAGTTTGTCATTACAAATCAAGGCAACAACTTTGCCATTGCAATACAAGGCATATTCACCAAACATTTTTCTAGATTTGATATTATTAATTGATAATAACTGGTCTAGAATATAATCAACCGTCGACTGTTTGCTGGCCATACCTTTAATTTATACTGATGATTAATAATTTACAAAGTATTGAATTTTAGCTTTTGACTTAATATCACTTATCAAAGACTGGATCTCGTCATCAAGTTTTTGATTGCTTAATTCAGCTTTAGCCTGAGCGTTAATTGTTGCCTCCTGTCCTTTTGGAATTGACGCTCCGCTATCTTTAATATACTTAGCTACTTCTTGGTCAGTAACAGCCACCTTGTCTGCAACCATTTTTTCCAATCCTTTTTGTATAGCTATTTTTTTTCTCAAATCATCCATACTCATACCTTGTGCAGCTAACGCCACTTCAATGGTATCACCTTGAATAGCAATTTGACCCTCTATTCTTTTGATCTCGGCATCAACCTCTTCACTGCTGATAACAATTTTTTTTGCGCTTATTTCTTTTTGGATTAACTTTTCCGTAATAATTGAATCCAACAAACTATTACCCGATGTTTTCTCAAGTTCTTTAATAATAGCCAAATGGCAGGTACCCCAAATCCTAGACACTTTCTCTACGAGTTCATATAATGTAAA
>JBAXIF010000083.1:0-3093 GCA_037138515.1 Candidatus Falkowiibacteriota bacterium | reverse complement strand
TGATGGGTTTCAGTTTGGTCGGGGGGTGTTTGAAACCATTTTGGTGAAGGAAGAGCCACTGCTTTTTGACAGGCATTTTGACAGGCTTACAAACGGTATTTCTGCGATAGGGATAAATAATGATGTGAAAAGGGAAGAGCTTTTAGAAGCTATAAGGAAACATAACATTCGAAATTGTGTTTTGAAAATTATTGTGACAGAGAAAAATATTGTTCTTGTGACAAGGGAAAGCGCTTATAAAAAGGAAGATTATGAAAAAGGGTTTGGTTTAAAAGTTAGCAATTTAGTCAAGGATGAGAATAGTAGGGCTGTTTATATTAAATCTTTAGCTAGGCTTGACAGCATGCTTGAGAAAGAAAAGGCTTTGGGTGAAGGATATGAGGAAGCTGTATTTTTGAACACAAAGGGGTTTGTTACAGAGGCTTGTAATTCTAATATCTTTTTTGTGAAGGACGGTATTATTTATACGCCATCTATTGAATGTGGCTTGTTGAATGGGGTTATCAGGTGTTTTGTTGTGGATAACTTTGACGTGACTGTGGGGAAATTTACAATGGACCAGCTTATGTTAGCGGATGAGGCTTTTTTGACCAATAGTGTTTTGGGAATTATGAAGGTGAAATCTATTGGGGGCCGGAAGCTTGATGACTTTTCGGTTTATCATAGGGTTAGAAATAAATATAATTGGTTTTATGAAAATTGTCATTGAATGTCACCCACTCTAATGATATAATAAATATTAGATAAGTGCAAAACAAAGTAAAAAGCAAAAACAAATTAAAAGAGAAAAAGGGAATTCAAAAAAGTGTAAAAAAAGAGCAGAACAAAGCAAGCCTAGTAGCTTATTTAAGGTGTTATTCAATAAAACTAATATCAAGCAATGCGTTTAACAGATTTAGTGCAACGATAAGAGACCGATTTCCCTAGTGACACAGTAGCAATAGCAATAGCTAAAAGGGAAATATGAGCAATGGTATTAAGATTTTTCACAGAATTACCATTTCTAACAAACACTCTTTCGCAACCAGCTTGTTTAAATCTAGAATTATAGCGTTCAGCTTCTGTTCTAAGGGAATAAATTGACTTAAAAGCTAGAGATTGTCTATTAATTGACAGTCTGTAATCATCAGGAACAGTAAAATATTTAGTGCAACCACGATTTTTCTTACCATTATTCCAATTTTTATGATTACACGGGCAAACACCTTTTTTGCTATTTTTGAAGGGACAACAAAATTTCTGTCTTGTTCTTCCAGAATCGCTGAATTTACCGCATTTATTCATCATAAGACCACCCTCGCAAATAGGGTTTTGGATAGGTAGTTTTGCTGGATTTTTGGTATTTCTAGTATTAAGAGGAATAAAACAATCGCCTTTATAGGTATCGCGAATGGTGTTGTAAATAGTCTTAACATCATAAGCTTTATCGGCAAGAAAATAGCATTCGTCAAGCGGTAAAAAGTTATTGACTTTCTCAAGCATATCAAGAGTTACAGTGCTATCGGACACATTGGCACCAGTTGTGAGTTCACAAATGGGTAAGCCCGAAATGCAGTCCACTAAGATGTGATTTTTATAACCCCAGTAGAAATCAAATTTGTTTTCATTTGCATTATTTGAAGCAGTTTGCACGCCCAAAGCGCAGTCTTTGTCAGCCTTTGGCTGAGCACCTTTTGTGAATTTGTTAGGGCTAAAGGATTTAGGATTGTTGTTGCAAACATTGGCTTTAACAGGGGTAGCATCAAGGGCAATGAAGGAGCTGTCAATGAGCATTAAATCGACAGCTTTAAGTACGGCAGACTTCATAAGCGCTTGCAAGATCTCGTTGTCAATTTCACGAATAAAGCGAGTAAAGGAAGAATAGGACGGCAAGCCCTTAAAAATATCAAAACCACAGTAGTGTGCAATGATAAGGTTATTTGAAAGATAATCGTGCAGATCCGAAACCTGCGAAAATCCCTCGCATTTCATAACGATAAAAGCACAAGCAAATGCATGATTTGTAGCTCCTTTTCGACCTGTTTTGGCATTATGCAAAGGTAAGCTATCTAAATCAAGCGATAAAAACAGTTCATCATAAAATTTTTGTTTTGGCTGTGATGTGAAAATGCTGATATCGTTTATTATTTCTTGGCGATAGATAAAAATCACTCTCCTATGTTTGATTTGTTACAACTTAATTATACCATTTTAGAGTGATTTTTTCTATATATTTTGGAGTGATAAAGGAGTCTGCCACGCTCCTTAAACCCGCTTAAATACTATGCTTTGCGAGTTTTGCACGTGGCTAATAAATTATATGTGGAGGTAATTTAAATGCCTAGTTTGTATAAATATAACGCTACTCTCGGAAAGCTCTATGCCGAAACATTTGCGTTATATAAAAATGTACCAGAAGACCAAAAACTTTTTTTCTATGACGAAAATGAAGACTGCACAAATTTTATCAGCCAATGTGTTTGGGCAGCTTATGGCGGTTGGATTGTTGGTTTTTCGCCAAGTGTAGTCGAAACGAATAAGCAAAGAATTCTTGCAGATATTCGGCAAACCAAAGGAAAATGGTTCGGTTCCGCTCGTAATATCGGTTCTAATATTTGGTGCCGAGTAGGTGAATTTTTTGACTATATAACAAACAAAGACAAGCGTTTGGGTCCAACCGCCACCCTTATCGCAGAAGGCGACTTCTTAGACACACCGCCTAGTAGCGTTCGTGTGGGCGACGTTATCCAGCTTGTGGTGAATACCTACGATAAAACCAGATACGGTCACAGCCTTTATGTGACGAAAGAAGGCAGTAGCTGGGCTGATATACTAATTTGCTGTCACACCTATGACCGCTTGAATGCTAGCATGGCTGAATTTGCAGAAGCGCCCGATATTTACCCGAAGCTTCGTATAATAAGGTTTTTTGACGCTAAATTTAATTCTTGAAAATACCCCTCACGCTCGCAAGTGTGAGGGGTATCTATTTGTTTTATTCTTCAGCCCCGTGGCATTTTTTATATTTTAATCCGCTTCCGCATGGGCACATGTCGTTCCTACCCGGTTTCTCTACTTTACGCACTGTTTTAGAACGAGTGTCAGAGCCGTCTC
>JBAXIF010000082.1:0-3153 GCA_037138515.1 Candidatus Falkowiibacteriota bacterium | reverse complement strand
CTGGTTCAAATATAACGATTAATTTACCAACCATTTTTGGGTATTAAACCTATAAAAAAAGTCGGTTTATTTTTAAAAACCGACTTGCGAATAGCTTGCTATAAGGAGCAGTAAGATATTGCTCTAGCGCGAAGAACGTTACTTGGCAATCCTGGATCAAGGCTGATATCAAAATCGCCAGAATCGCTAAAAGCACAAGGCATTTCACCCTTTGGAAGATGAGAACCACTACATAAGGTAACGCATTCAGTGTCTAATGCCTGACTCTTTCCGAAAAATAATAATTTCAAAATTAATAATTCGATCAGAGTTATTCCTTTAACACCTTTTTCATTTAACTCAGAAATTGAAAGGTTCTTTAAATCTTCATCAGACTCAGCCGAATTATTAATCACAACAAGATAAGTAGTTTCAGTCGTTCTGTCGTGAATTAAAGCTTCGTCAGTAATTAAATCATGATCAGAGAAACAAACATTAAAATGTTTTTTTATAGCTCTAATTAGTTTTTTAATAGTTAAGCCTTTGTGAATAATGAGAAGGATTTTTCCATCAGGAATTGGAGGGATTTGGAGAGTTGAAAAATCAACAGTAATACCAAGGTGTTCTTGATAAAAATTCTCCCAAAATTTTTTAATATCCGTTTTCATGGCTTGTAGGTTTTAATGAACGATGTTAATAACATTTACCATATTTAGAATAAATAGTCAATAGTTAGGGTCGATGGTTCAGCAAAAAAAGCGGACAATTAATGTCCGCTTCTTTAAAAATCATTTAAATTAATCTATTCGAAACTACCAGCACTATCCATTTTTACTAAATATAAATCACCCCCATTAGTCCCAATACTACCGCCAGCTATATAGCCCCCATCAGATGTCTGAAAAATCGAATTAGTCCTATTAGCATTAATATTTTTAATACCATCAGAGTCAAAAGTTGGATCTAATAAACCCCCTGAAGTTAACTTGACGATATACATATTTCCCTGTGGAGTATCAGAATAACCGCCCACGATATAACCACCGTCAGAAGTTTGAGAAACACAAAACCCCTGTTGATAACCTGATTCACTAACAAATCTTATCCCATTAGGTCCAAAACCAGTATCCAAGGAACCACTGACTGTTAATTTAGCTACATAAAGATCACTAACGGAGTCATCTGGACCAACGATAGCATAACCACCATCGCTTGTTTGAATTATTGATCTAGCATATTGATAACCAGAATCACCAAAATTTTGAATACCACCAGTACCAAAACTAGCATCCAAAGAACCATTGACGGTTAATTTGGCTACATAAATATTTCCAGAATCAAAAGAGGTTGAACCGGTAACAACATAACCGCCATCAGTAGATTGAATCACTGAATAAGCAATTTCTTCTCCTGAAACAGTACCAACAGTTTTTGCCCCCCCAGTACCAAAACTAGCATCCAAAGAACCGCTGGCCGTTAATTTAACAAGATACATATCAACTACATTGGTCGGAGTGTGGCCAGCAATAATATAACCGCCATCAGTGGTTTGTACTACTGAATAAGCCACTTGTGTTCCGGTGCCACCGTTAGTAACAACGCCCCCGGTACCAAAACCAGTATCCAAGGAACCACTGGCTGTTAATTTAGCAATATACATATCACCTCCAGGACCACCAGTCGGTGAGGTGTAGCCAACAGCTAAATAACCACCGTCAGTGGTCTGGATTATGGAGTTAGCATATTGAACTCCAGCTCCTCCAACTGTTTTAATGCCACCGACACCAAAACCAGAATCTAGAGAGCCATCCGATGTCACCTTAGCAATATAAAAATCAGCATTATTATCACCAGTTATAATATAGCCACCATCAGCAGTCTTAAAAAGATTAGAACCATATTGATAGCCAGAATCACCAATAGCCACAGCAAACTTTATAGCTTTAAAACAATCATCATCTATAATACCGCCTGGAGTCAGACACTTAGGTCCAGGGGCAAGGGATCCAGTATTATTTCCTAAACAAAAAGAGATGGAATAAGTAGAACCATCAGAACTTGGAGTATAACCAATAGTATTTTTAGCGTCAGTACAAAGACCATCAGCTGGAGTTGGAGCATTAGGAATTATCTGCATATAAGTAGAGGTTACTCCAGTGCTAGTGGAATAAATCTTTCCAGTGTTCCACTCTTCTACTGTGGGATATCTGTTATTGTCATTGAAGAATAGCTCTAGAGCTGTTTGGATTTGCTTGGCATCCCCAGCTCTTTTAGCGTCACGAGATTTAGAACGAGCGTTAGCTAAAGCCAAAACTGAAATAGTCGCCAAGATACCGATAATGGCAATCACAACGAGGAGTTCGATGAGGGTGAAAGCTTTTTTATTATTTGTCATAATAATATTAAATTAAATATTAAAGTTTTCCGCAAAACCCCTTTAAATATTCTCTTAACTCTCCTCCAATTTCAGCATCTTTCAAGCCTAGAGTAATAGTTGCTCTGATAAAGTTAAACTTGTTTCCAGTATCCAACCAATCGCCTTCAATCTTCTTACCATAAAGAGGTTTACCGGAGCTAAGCATAATATCAAAAGCATCAGCCAAGCGGACCTCGCCAGACTTACCATCTTTCATTTCAGCTAATATCTTGAAAACTTCTGGAGTAATAACATAAATACCAACTGCCACCAAATTAGATGGGGCTTCTTCCTGTTTTGGTTTCTCCACAAACTTCTTGATTTCATAAACGCCATCACCAATATCAACACCTTCAATCACACCAAACTTACTAACATCTTCCGGTTTCACTTCAGACAAACCAACAACCGGATAACCATATTTTTCAAAAACATCAATCACTTGTTTGGCTGGAGAAACTGGAGCGTCATACAAAGTATCACCAAACATAACTAAAATAGATTCGTCATCATCTACTAAGTGAGAGGCACAGTTAATGGCATGACCATCTCCCAATGGAATTGGTTGGCGCACATAAGAAAATTTAGCCAGAGAATCAATCTCTTGAATCTTCTTAACCAGATCCATCTTATTTTTTTCTACCAAAGTTTTTTCTAATTCAAAAGAATAATCAAAATGATCTTCAATCGCCCGCTTGCCGCGACCAGTAACGAAGATTACCTCTTCGATTCCAGCTCTCACGGCATCCTCCACCAAG
>JBAXIF010000081.1:0-3339 GCA_037138515.1 Candidatus Falkowiibacteriota bacterium | reverse complement strand
ACGCTCAACCCAATTAATTGCTTAGTGTGATATTCTTTGTTCTGCTCCAAAAACTGCAGATAATTAGCCAGCTTTATTTTGTTATGCAAAATTTCCCAGACTTCAGGATTATTCTGATATTTCTGATTCAACTCTTCTTCCAACCAACGAATAGACAAGATTAGATCAAGCTTTTCGGCTAATTGTTTATTGCGAGCATCAAATTGGTTGAAAGTAGCCTCGTCCTGATAATACTTCTTGGTTAATGGTCCTTTGGAATCAGAATACTCCTTGGGAAAAATGGCCATTTTATCCTTTAAATCAGATATTTTGGGCAATTTTTTTATCAAATTATAATTTTCTGTACCAAAACGAGCAATAAAAGACCGAGGGTTGATATCTACACCCTCAACCTTAATCTCTTTATGTAAAGACAAGATTAGTTTCTCTAGATTACTACTAAGCTGAGACAAAAAATCCAAGTCATGATCAGAGTTTCCGGAAAAGTGAAAATATTCCGACAAATACTTTTTTCCAAAAACATCAGTACTGAAATATTGGTCATCTTTAGAATTAGAAAAACGGAAAAGATTAGTAAAACTATTTAAATGATTCTCGTGACTATAATCTGAACCAGCACTAACATGAAGCAAGTGATGGATGTATTCATAAGCTAAAGCAGCTGGACTATCTGATATTTGATCCTCAGACAAATCGTCGTAGGTAGCTAACTTTTTTCTAATATCGGGATTAAGACTAGCGCCGACTAAACCATAACTATTAAAGCGCTCCTTCACCTCTGGGTCTTTAGCAATAATGTCAGCTAAAGCTAAGATGGCCTGATCTTCCAAAGACTTTAAATTAGCCGCTGACTCTGTGATCTTATCCAACTTATCATTATTCTCAGCTAATGGTTTATATTTCTGGAAGCTCTTAATATTTTCCTTAGAATTAGAAAAATTATGATGGAGTAATAATTCGGAAGCCATTTTTTTCCATTCGCTAAGTATTGTATTCTGAGTTAATTCTACTCCATAAACGCCAGCCAACTCTAAATGCTTCGGAGAGATCTTAAGATCGCTAATCTTATCAACATCCTCCAGACGAGACAAAGCCTGCAGCACTTCTTGGCGACATCTTTCTTTATTTTCATTTTCCCGCTCAAACTGATCACGTCCTTCTGGTGTTTTTAAATATTTATCTTGTTTATCTTTTTCCAAATTATTAATCTGAGCCCTTAAAGATTCTAAATGTTTAAAGATGTTTTCAATCGCTAATTCCCGGTTGGGTTTACTACCCTTTTTTCCACCAGAAAACTTCAAATCTAGTTCAGACAACATCTCTTTTAATTCCTGCTTAATATTAACTTTTTTTACTTCCAGTGAGGATGATAACAATTCTTGATCAGCCAAAAATAGGACATCCAATTCCCGCTTTTTATCTCCAAAATAAGCCAAATCTTCACCTGACCCTAAAAGCAATCCCAATAAATTAGAAATTTTTTGACCACGTGACAACAAGGCTGATTTAGTTTCCTCTAAATGAGCTATCTCTTGTTTAATTTCATTTTTGACCACTTCTAATTTAGCGGTCTCCAATTTTTGCAGGAGAGACATATATTTAACGCTAGTTAATAATATATTTATTTATATCATATAATCAGATAAATATCAATTTACACCAAACAAAAAGAGGCTGTTTAAAGCCTCTTTTATAGATGAGAAATAAAATTTTTCGAACTAGACACCATCATATTCCCGCATAGTCATTTGGGATTTGATCTGTTTGACGGTATCAATAACTACTGAAACGACGATTAATAAGCTAGTACCACCAATAGCCAAAGATTGGATACCAGTGAAATAACGCATTACTAATGGTAAGACAGCAATCAAACCTAAGAATAAAGCACCAACTAAAATAATCTTGTGAGTAGTGTTTCCTAAGTACTCAGCAGTGTGGCGTCCTGGACGAATACCAGGAATGAAACCACCTTGTTTCTGTAAGTTTTCAGCAATTTGATCGGGATGGAAAACGATTTCGGTGTAAAAATAAGTAAAAGCGAAAACCAACAAGAAATAGATAATACCGTAAAAAAGTTGGTCTTGAAAAAGATTAATAGTCCATTGAGAGAAATTAGCAATCCAAGCAGTCTTAGCACTAATAAAGAATTGAGCAACCATCGATGGGAACATAATAATAGAAATAGCGAAGATGATTGGGATTACACCAGCCATATTAACTCTAAGAGGTAAATGGGTAGTAGTTCCACCGGAAGTACGGTTACCTCTAATCTGACGAGCATATTGAACTGGAATATTTCTCTGGCCTTCATTAATAATAACCACACCAACAACAGTAATAACCGCGATAGCGGCAAAACCAATTAAAGTAAATAATTGTGATTTATCAAAAGACAAGAAAACCTGACTTAAAGTTTGAGGTAAAGCTGAAACGATACCAGCAAAGATAATTAAAGAAATACCATTACCAATTTTCTTTTCAGAAATAAGTTCACCCAACCACATCAAGAACATAGTACCAACAGTAACAGTCACAACCATCATCAAAAGATCTAAACCAGTAGCGCTAGTAATAATATTACGAGAAGAACGTTGTAAAAGATTAATCATGGCATAGGCCTGCATAATCGCCAAAGGAACAGTAGCCCAACGAGTCCATGTAGTAATTTTTTGACGTCCAGACTCTTCTTTCTGCATCTCCTCTAATTTTGGAACGATCATGCCCAAAAGCTGGAAGATAATAGAAGAAGTGATATAAGGACCAACACCCATCATCACAATAGAGAAATTGCTCATACCACCACCGGAAAACAAATCCATTAATCCTAAAACTTGATTAGATCCAAATAATTGTTTTAAAGCTTGAGTATCAACACCTGGAACTGGAATATGAGAAATTAAACGGAAAATAACTAACATACCCAAAACAAACAATATTTTATTACGTAAATCACGCACCTTCCAAATTTGTCTGATTTTTTCTATAAACATATGATTATTATTCAAAGAGACGAGGAAATAATCCCTCGTCTAAAAAAATTATTTGATAGTTTCCTTAACTGAAGCGCTCATCTTTACCTTTTCAAACTTCAAACCTTTGACTGTCAAAGACTCTTTGCCTAAAATCTTAACCGGTAAATTAACGCTCTTAATCAAGTCCTTTTCCATTAAAGTAGTTGGACTGACAAGTTCATTATCCTTATAATTTTCATTAATAGTCTTAACAGAAATTACCTGATTCTTAGGTTGTAATGATTTAAAACCACGAACCTTAGGAATCTGAAGTAATTGCTTCTTCATACCCATACGTTTCATACCAGAAACACCGGAACGAGCA
>JBAXIF010000080.1:0-3354 GCA_037138515.1 Candidatus Falkowiibacteriota bacterium | reverse complement strand
TATGGCTATTTGAATGATGAGAGCTTGAAAATTAATCAAGTTTTGTTTAAACTGTGGGCAGTCAGACCAAAACCACTAAAGATCAATAAATACAAAGTAGGCCAGTTATTCCTGCATGATAGCGCTCTGGCCGTCCAGTGTGGACAAAATGCTTTAGTTATTATAAAATTACAACTTGAAGGTCGTAAAGTGATGGAAGTCGATTCTTTCCTGCGCGGCAATCAAAGCATTATCGGTAATATCCTGACATAATTATTGGCCTCTTCGTCTAACGGTCAGGACACATGGTTCTCAACCATGTAACAGGGGTTCAACTCCCCTAGAGGCTACATACAAATAAAATACCGAGCCCTCACGGACTCGGTATTTTTTATAACTCAAGCTTCGCTTTTCCGCCATTCTCTTAATATTTAAAGGATTTGGCGAATAGCTCTCCTCCGAGGCTTCACAGCCTCGGTTTCCCCGGTAGTAATAAAAAAGCTTCAGACTAACTGAAGCTTTTTTTATTTATAATTCTATAAATTCTTTACGCAACGAACTGAAGGGCTGCGGAAACGTTCATAATAATCCCGGTCAGTTCTAGTATAGGTGTAATGTAAATAATTAGAATATGATTTATCGGTAGCGGTACCTGGAGTGCTTGACCAAAAATCCGCTGCTGCATTTCGGCCTCTGAAATCATAAGGAGACCAAGGCCATCTGCCACCGGCAAGCAAACCTTCAAACCCAGACTGGCCACACTCTGAGCTACCATTGCTACAACCACTATGGCCTAAGACGACGTTATCTGTTGCCTTTTTAAGTCTAGTTCCAGCTGGAGGACAACCAGCAGCGGCATAAGGATTACAGCTAGGATCACTAATAACAAACCTAGTTAAAACATCAAAATCAGAATTGCTTGGAATATGCCAGCCAGTCGGACAAATTCCCTGATGATTAACATTAATAGTATAACCAGCACAACTACCGCCACCAGTGTAGGTGCCATTACCATTATCCGTAAAAGTTGAATTTCGATCACAGGAGGTTGGGAATCCCATAGCTACGTGCCACTGATACAAACCGCCTTCAGTAGCACAATAATCTTGACCATTATTATTAGAGTAACAATATTTTTCAAAATTACCTCCTTGAGCATCACCTAAATCCTGAGTACAAGTATTGGAGGTGTCTCCAGGGCACTTCATAGTACCCACATTTAAGTTATCTCGTAACCAACATTGAGTACCGATCTTAACCGTTCGATAATAACCACCAGTAGTAGTTGATAATCCATTGGCGTCATATCTGCCACCAGTATAATAAACAATTGGTGCCTCAGGACAAGAAAAGCTGTCTCCCACTGGTTCGCTAATAGAACAATCAGTATCTACTATACCACCTGGAGTCAAACACTTAGGACCAGGAGTTAGAGTACCAGTGGTGTTACCTAAACAGAAAGAAACTAAATAAGTAGAGCCGTCGGCTGAAGGAGTATAGCTAATCGTATTCTGATTGTTAGAACAACTTCCATCAGCTGGAGTTGGAGCTAAAGGAATAACTTGCATGTAAGTCGAAGTAGCGTCAGTAGTAGTAGAAAAAATCTGTCCGGTGTTCCATTCGGCGGTAGTTGGGTAGCGGTTTCGGTCATTAAAAAACAGCTCTAAAGCTGTTTGGACCTGTTTCATGTCTCCGGCTCTTTTAGCGTCTCTGCTCTTAGATCTAGCATTAGATAATGCTAATACAGAAATGGTCGCCAAAATACCAATAATAGCAATGACCACCAAAAGTTCGATAAGGGTGAAGCCTGACTTAGCTTCTTTAAAAGAGGCTTGTTTCATGGATGTTGATTTTTGAGTAGTTCCCAGAAGTTTTCTCAAAATGAGAAACACATAAGTCCCACTGGTTTAAATAGTTATATTAATAATTCAATGATATCATAGTTTATTTTAAAAACAAGGCAAATAAAATTTATTCAGTAAATATTGACAAAATAACAAATAAGTGGCATTATTAATACAAATAAAACCACGCCCTTTAACAACTTAAAACGATGACAAATAAAAAAACAATTAAATTATTAGTCTTGCTAATATTAATAATATTTACAGGACTAAAGGCATTATCCCAATGCACCAACACAGTACCCTACCCCACTGCCGCGATAGCAGCTCCAAACGGAACCAGCACTATTATTACCACAGAACAATGGGCGGGCGATTATGCCACTATTAGCTCAGTGATAAACGGATCAACTTATATCTCTACCAGCAGTGTAAATACTGACTTCATAACAATCAGACGAGGAACATACAACGGGACAGTTATTGCTTCTGGAACAACACCATTAACTTGGACGGCTACTAACAGTGGAAACTATTATATACACTACAATACTAACTCCGGATGCGGTACACAAAGCACCAATAGAACAACGACCATTGCCAATGTTTTGTCTGTGCCAAAAAATGGTGGTAACTCAGTTACAACCTGCTCTGGCCATATTTATGACAACGGCGGACCAAATAGTAGCTATACCACCTACAACGATGGTTATACTACTATTTACCCCGGAACAGCTGGCGGCATGATTCAATTAACTGGATCATATTACACAGAATCGGGCTATGATCATGTTTATATTTATAATGGCGTTGGAACCTCTGGGGCAATCTTATTAGATGGATCAACATCTTCGCTGACATCAATTGGAACCATTACCTCAACTGATATAAGCGGGGCTTTAACTATCAGATTTATTTCTGATGGATCAATCCAAAATAGCGGTTTCGACTTTGCTATCGCCTGCAAAATTCCTTGCACGGTTAGTAATATTCCCTATAGTCAAGACTTTGAATCAGTGACCGTACCAGTCATTCCAGACTGTACGTCTATTCAAAACTCTGGGTCAGGAAATAATTGGGAAACTGCTAATTCAAATAGTTATGGATTTTTAAGCAACGCACTTAGATACACCTATCATTCAACTAATGCAGCTAATGCTTGGTTTTTCACTGGTGGGCTGAATCTAATTGGAGGAACTTCATATCGAATAACGTTCAGATATGGTAATACTGGAACAACTTTTCCAGAAAAATTGAAAGTAGCTTATGGCACTTCCGCCGCAGCCGCTTCCATGACTAGTCCACTGCTTGATTTTCCGAATATTAACCAGGGTAGCCCTCAAAATGCTACTTATGATTTTACCCCAGCATCAACTGGAGTTTATTATATTGGATTTAATGCCTATTCTGACGCTGATATGTTTTATTTATTTGTCGACGATATTTTAGTCAACCTTTCTTCTGGATTACCAATATCATTAACGTCCTTCACCGGAAAATGTGATAATGGTAAAGTTACTTTGAACTGGAC
>JBAXIF010000079.1:0-3392 GCA_037138515.1 Candidatus Falkowiibacteriota bacterium | reverse complement strand
ATAAACTTCTTCAGCTTCCGCCAAAGTTAAAGCTGAGTTTTCCGCCTTAGAGACAGCAAAAGAAACCAAAAAATCATTACGTTGACGCAAAGACTTCTCCAGTTGCCAGTCTATCTCCCTTTTTTCATAAGCCGACAAAACTTCATCCGCCTTTTTTAAAAAGCTCTCGTCTAATGGCAAGAGATCTAAATTTATGAAAAAAGTACTTAAAAATGGCTGTTTAAACAATTTTTCTATTTTTTTAGTATTGTTTTCCATCTATTTTAAATGATTAATTATTATCATAAAAATATCATATCATAATCCAAAAAAAATTACAATATAAAATAATTTATATATCAATTTATTGTTTAATATGAGCCAATATATTAGACATTATAAGTCTAATTATTAGTCTAGTTTACAAGGCAGTTATTAGTCTAATTATTAGTCTAATTTATCAATTGAATAACACAAAACATTCTTTATCAACCGATGCTGATTTGAACAGGGGTACAAAATGTACTCCTGTAGAAATTTAAGGGTGGTGGCAAATTACCTCCACCCTTCCCCAACAATTTTTTCCATTCTATTTATGTTTATATTTTTATATATAAAAAACAAAAAAGCCCAGAAATACATCTGGGCTTTTTAAATCTTCAACTAATAATTATTGAACTTTCTGAATTGATTGCTCTTGAATAATTAGATAATCTTGTAAATATTTAGCGGTCTCATTATCTTTTTTCTGCAAGAAATATTCTAACGCTTTAGCAGTGACATCACCCGTTCCCAACAAGCTAGCCTTGCCCATCTTGGCACAAGTTCCAGCTGCTTCGTAAGCCTGGTTATAATCTTTGAAGAAATTATAAACCTTAGCTAAGTTGCAATAAGCGTCAGGATAATCTGGTTTTAGTTCAATGGATTTTTTCAAAGCAGCTATCGCCTCATCTTTTTCACCACGAGTTAGATGAATATCAGACTTCACATAATACAATGGGAATCTGCCTGGACTAGCAGCAATAGCGGTATCGATAGCGGAAAGTGAAATACTGGAATAATCATTAAACTTTTCCATGTCCTTGTAATTGAAACGAGCCGCAATATTAGCAATCTTCGCTAATTGGGTTTGGATCAAACTGTCGTTAGGGTTGTAATCGGCATTCTGACGAGCTAATTCCACAACATAAACCAAAACCTCTTCGGCATCTTTCTGTGGGAGAGATAAAAGCATTTTTGGTTCACCCGTAATCAGATTAAGAATGGTGCCACGGCTATCGCGGTTATATCCAACTGATTTAGCAAAAGCTTTCTGATAAATCGCTGCGCCCTCTACCGGCTCACCACTAGCAACATACTGATAGCCATCAATAACACCACCCAACATCTTAAAGCCACGAATATTGAAATTATTTACAAAGACTAAAGCGATAATAATCATGATTACCCACAAAGCCAATTCTTTCTCATCAGACAGAGCTGATTTTTTGGCACTCACTTCTTTAATTTCAGATTGGTTGTAAGCGAAGTAAATAAAACCTAAAAGGCCAAAAAGTGAAACATAAGTTACCAAAGAATCAAACACTGCTAAGTTCTGAACGAAATAAGCCACAATTAAACCGGAAAGAGTCGCAATCTGCCAAGCATTAATCTTCTTTTGTTTATAAGCCTTGATTAGATAAAAGAAAACGGCCACAAAGATAGAAAGATATGCCAATAACCCTAAAACACCAGTAGTGGAAACGATATCCACGATATTATTATGAGCTCTATCGAAATAAGTTTCATTTGGTGAGTAATCATAGAACTTCGGAGTGAAGTGCTTGTCAAAAATAGCCGCATAATTACCATGACCAACACCTAAAATTGGATGATTGGAAAAATCAAGGTAAGCAGCACGCCAAGAAAGTAATCTGGTGTTTAAAGTAATATTTTGAGATGAAAAAGCTTTTAACATTCCTCCTATCTTAGTGTTATCAAAGATCGGATTAGAACGGAAAGCGAATAATAAAACTAGAAGAGTAAACATTAATCCCATAACAATACCACCAACTATCTTCATTTTCTTTCCTTTCTGCAAGAAGAAGAAAATAATTCCCATCACTGCTAATCCAGCAACTAGGCCAGCTTGGGATCCGGAAATATCTGATCGGACAAAACCGACCAGAATCATAATAGAGGCCAAGATATAAACGCCTCTTAAGTACCAATCCTTAAGAGAAAATATTCTCCAAAGAGCAAAGAAAAAGTTGAAAATCATCAGCCCAGCCACATAAGCAGTATTACCAATAGTAGAGGCTGGATAAGCTGTTGCTAAACCATAAATAGTAATAGCGACTGAAGTAGCGATAGAAACATCAAAGAAGCGATCCCAATCGCTCTTCCCTCTCATTACTGTAATCAAAATCAAATAGAACAAGAAGAAATGAAGCAAATGTAAAAGACCCAACATTCTTTCTGCATTACCCCAGAAGCTTAGGTTGAAATCAACGCCAAAAATAGCGGATAAGGCAACAGCGAAGAAGTAAGCTAGAATTCCCCAGGTCAGATAACTCTTCTTAGGGCGATATTCCGGATAAGTCATAATTAACATCACCCAGAAAACAGCTAAAACCTCCATTAAGATATTAAAAGAGATTTGCTTAGAGGTAATGTAAGGAAATAAAAGATCGGAAAAGATAAAGAAAAATGTCAAAAAAGAGCTATAAAGACCATATTTTAAAATGGCCAGATAAGTTTTTGGCTGCATAGTTGCTTGATTTTAAGTTTTAAGTTGATATAATAGTATTATATGATAAAGTCCAAATTAAAACAAATTATCCTTTTATTAGGAGATATCGCCATTTTATATCTATCGCTTTATTTAGCCCTTTATTTACGCTACCTTGATGAACCCCAGGGTGAGCTTTGGGAACAGAATAGCACTGCTTTTACCTGGATCTTCATAGTGTGGCTCCTGGTTTTTTATATTGGCAGCTTATACAACCTCAAAAAATTTGCCCATCGAGGCCGTTTTGTAGAAGGCTATCTGAAAACCCTAGCTGTCTCATTGGTAATTTCCATCATCTTCTTCTATCTCTTCCCATACAATAATATCTCCCCAAAAACTAACCTATTTATCTTTGCTGGCGTCTTTTCCGCTCTTTTCTTGATTTGGCGTTTCAGCTTCTCCTATATCCTCAAAAATAATTTACCTAAAAACAATTTGGGTGTTATCGGATACAACCCCCATTTAGCAGAACTGATCAAAGAATTCAAGACCAGTCCTCATATGGGTTATGACATTAAATTCGTCATCCTAGGCGAAGGCGAAACCATTGATCCAGAAGTAAAAGGATTAGTGGAAGTCTTTGACGAAAATGATGGCCTAGAAGAATTGAGTTCTAAATATAATATCACCAACATCATCCTAG
>JBAXIF010000078.1:0-3392 GCA_037138515.1 Candidatus Falkowiibacteriota bacterium | reverse complement strand
ATTCATATGAATGGAATTACCGTAACGAGATGATGGAGACTGTTATTGGTACCGCTACCATTTATAATAAAAACCCCATAACTTTGGGGTTTTTTATTTGTCTTTGTTTTTATGATATAATGTAAGTCTATGGAAAAAGTAACCAATTTACCTCTAGCGACCTATTTTCGGCCTCAAAAACTGGCTGATTTTGTGGGGCACGACAAGATTTTGAATGAACAGGGATTTCTGTATTCCGCCATCAAGAATGACCGAGTGCCATCCTTGATTTTTTGGGGACCTCCGGGAACCGGAAAGACTACTCTAGCTCTGATTATCGCCAAAGAGACTCAGGCTGATTTTTTGCAGTTATCAGCGGTCAATAGCGGCGTGAAAGATTTGCGCCAAGTGGTGGAAAGAGCTGAGTCTAATTTTAGGATGAAGATCAAAACTATTTTGTTTGTGGATGAGATTCATCGCTGGAACAAAGCGCAACAAGATGCTCTTCTGCCGGAAGTGGAGAACGGCCGCTTGATTTTAATTGGAGCTACCACAGAAAATCCTAGCTTCGCTTTGAACTCGGCTTTATTATCCCGAGCCAAAGTTGTGGTGCTTGATTCTTTGTTGCCAGAAAATTTGGCAGTGATTATCAAAAGCGCGGCCAAGAAGTTGAAGGCCAAGTTATCAGCCAGTATTGTTTCTGTTATTGCGCGTTATGCTGATGGTGACGCTCGAGCGGCTTTGAATATTCTGGAAGCGGCTTTGAGTCAGAGCTCTAATCCTGATTTGAAAATCATCAAAGAGATTATCGATAAACCTAATTTGCTATATGACAAGACTGGCGAGCAACACTATAATTTGATTTCTGCTTTACATAAATCAATGCGGGGCGGAGACGCTAATGCTTCCATGTATTGGTTGGCTCGAATGATGGAAGGCGGAGAAGATCCTCTCTATGTCGCTCGACGCTTATTGCGTTTTGCTAGTGAAGATGTGGGATTGGCTAACAACAGCGCTTTGATGCTGGCCAATTCTGTTTTTGATGCTTGCCATAAATTGGGATTGCCAGAATGCAAAGTCCACCTAGCTCAATTAGTGGTTTACTTGGCTAAGTCGCCGAAGAGTGTAGCCTCTTACAATGCTTATGATGTTGCCAAGAGAGAAGTGGAGACTAGCGGTTCTTTACCGGTGCCGATTCATCTGCGTAATGCTCCGACTGGACTGATGAAAGATCTTGGTTATGGCAAGGATTATAAGTACACCCCAATGGAAGATAGTAGTAAACAGGAGTACTTACCGAAAGAATTGAAGGATAGTGCTTTGGCGAAGTTGAAGTGGAAATAATTGGTAGTTTTTTGTCTCCCTTTTTGCTATAATATATATAATACATTTTTTATAAATCTAATATAAAAACTATGAAAAAACTAAAAATCTGGGGCGGCTTATTGGCCTTGGTTTTACTTTTTGGCCTAGCTGTTTCAGCTTTAGCTAATGAGGGAACTTCAAGCGAATATTCCTGTAACCAGGATCCAATGTACACCCGTGATTTCAACGGACAGGTGACTATCTCTTCTCGTTTGAGAGATATTCCTTGTATGGATGAATCTAAAGTCATTAGAGTTTTAGAAAAAGGTAAGATTGTTAAAGTGATTGCAGAAATGGATGGCTGGTACAAGATTAAGGATTCTGATGGTCAGACTGGTTGGGTTGGCGCAACTTTGATTAAATCCACTGATGCTAGTGTGACCTCTGAGAAGATAACAACCGCTCCAGCTACTACTGACACTAATCTGGTTTCTCGCTTGAAAGGGTATATCCTTTTACAAGTAGAACAGAAGGGTGAAGCTTGGTATGTTAACCCAGTAGATAGTTTCCGTTATTTTTTGAAGGATGGAGATACTGCTTACAACGTTATGCGTGACATGGGTTTAGGTATCTCTAATGCTAACTTAACTAAATTGAAAGCAAAAGAAGCCTCATTGGTTAACAGATTAAAAGGTAGAATTGTTTTACAGGTAGAGGAAAATGGTGAAGCTTATTATGTTAATCCTCAAACTGGAACTTTAAGTTATTTAAAGAATGGCTGGGAAGCATACAATGTTATGCGTAATTTGAGTTTGGGTATTAAGAATAATGATTTGGCTAAAATAGCTTCTCGTGATGTTGATGAATACAAGCCAACAACAACCGTTACTGATACTAACACTAATAGCACTGATAGTAAGATTGTTATGACTGGCTCTGGTGTTGGCAATAAGGCCAACTTAAATTGGACATTGAAGGATATGACCTCTTCTATGGGTTTTAAAGTAGTTATTGCTAATCATGAAAATCCAGTCTACCCAGGTGATGAATATCATTATTTAACTAGCGCTAATGTTAGAACTGATTCTTGGTCTGATTTAAAAGCTGGTACTTACTACTTCCGTGTTTGTGAATACTTAGGTGGTAAATGCGGTGTTTATAGTAATAATGTTAAAGTAGTTATTGTTGGTGATGATACCACTAATGATGGTTCTGAGGGCTCTATGACTTTGACTGGTTCTTTGTCTGGTACTAAGGCCAACTTAAATTGGACATTGAAGGATATGACCTCTTCTATGGGTTTTAAAGTAGTTATTGCTAATCATGAAAATCCAGTCTACCCAGGTGATGAATATCATTATTTAACTAGCGCTAATGTTAGAACTGATTCTTGGTCTGATTTAAAAGCTGGTACTTACTACTTCCGTGTTTGTGAATACTTAGGTGGTAAATGCGGTGTTTATAGTAATAATGTTAAATTAATTGTTCCTGAAACTGTAGTGGCTACTGATGGTAGTATTGCTTTGTCTGGTTCAGTTAATGAAGAGGGAATTGCTGCTTTGAATTGGACATTGAAGGATATGACTTCTTCTATGGGTTTCAAGGTGGTAGTAGCTGATCATGAAAGCCCGGTTTACCCTGGTGATGAATATCATTATTTTTCTGAGGCTAATACTAGAACTGATTCTTGGGGTGATTTGAGCGGTACTAAATATTTCCGTGTCTGTGAATACTTGGGTGGCAAGTGTGGTGTTTACAGTAATAATTTGAAGTTGAATTTCTAATATATTTTATTAGATAAAAATATTTATAAAACCCCGCCTCTTGAACTGTACCCCGTTTAGTAGACACGATACAAAAAACTAGTTTCTCATTAAAAGATGATTTCGGTATTGCACCGGGGTCATCTTTTTTAGATCCCATTGATAACGCTCATTGTTATAGTACTCTATATAATCCCTAATTAATACCTCTAACTCCTTGTAGGTCCGACATTCCTTATAATCGACATCATCCTTGAAATGACCAAAGAATGATTCCATTGGAGCATTATCTATAATGGTCCAGTAATCCTGCACACAATCTGACCTATTAAAAAGTTGGTTCCG
>JBAXIF010000077.1:0-3896 GCA_037138515.1 Candidatus Falkowiibacteriota bacterium | reverse complement strand
ACCTTGGTGATCTCTCCGCTGATTGCCCTGATGAAAGATCAGGTTGATGCCTTACAAGCCAACGGTATTAAAGCTGAATTTATCAACTCCTCATTAACACCGGAACAGATTAATGCTGCCTATAACCGAATCAAGAATAATGAAATCAAGATCTTATATGTCGCTCCGGAAAGATTCGCTCAAACCGAATTCCAAAAATTTTTAAAATCAGCTAACATCAGCCTGATTGCAGTCGATGAGGCTCATTGTATCTCCGAATGGGGACACGACTTCCGTCCAGACTATCGCAATCTAAGCTCACTTAAAAAACTTTTTCCATCCGTCCCGCTAATCGCCCTGACAGCCACTGCCACCGCTAAAGTACGAGAAGATATCATCAATCAACTCAACCTACAAAAAGCCCCGGTCTTTATCTCCAGCTTCAACCGCGAAAACCTCAACCTCAGCGTCATCGAAAAAAGACAGGCCTTCCCTAGATTAGTTAATCTGTTAAAAAAATACCAGAATGAATCAGTTATAATCTATTGTCACTCTCGTAAAGAAACAGAAGAAGTCGCCCGCGACCTCAACTTTAATAAATTCAACGCTCGAGCTTATCATGCCGGACTAGAAGCGAATGAAAGGAAATTAGTCCAAGACCTGTTCATCAAAGACCATGTCGACATCATCGTCGCCACTATCGCTTTCGGTATGGGCATTGATAAGCCAGACGTTAGATTAGTGGTTCATTATACTTACCCCAAGACACTTGAGGGCTACTACCAAGAAATCGGCCGCGCCGGACGTGATGGTCTACCAAGTGAATGCGTCACTTTTTATACTTATGCTGATACCCGCAAGCATGAATTTTTCATCAACCGAATCGACGACAATCAATTGCGCCTACAAGCGCAAGAGAAGTTAAATAAGATCTTAGATTTTTATGGTCTTTTAACCTGCCGTAAAAAATACCTATTAGAATATTTTGGAGAGACAATAACCACTGAAAACTGCGGCAGCTGTGATGTTTGTCTAACCAAAAAAGAATTTTTTGACGCCACTATCGTTTCTAAAAAGATTCTTTCAGCCATCGCCCATACCGGCGGTCGTTTCGGTAAGAATTATATCATCGACATCTTACTCGGAAAAAAAATCCAGAAAATCAAAATCAATCAACATGACAAGCTTTCTGTCTTTAAAATCATCAATGACTTTTCCGAAAATGAATTAGCCCAAATAGCTAATCAATTAACAAGTTTGGATTATCTCCAAAAAAGTGAAGGACAATATCCAACCTTAAGCCTGACAAAGAAAGGCGCTGAATTCTTGCAAGGATCAGACTCCCTTTCTCTGAACAAACCTCAAGCCGACGTCGTTGAAAACAAGAAACCAACTAAGAAAGGTAAATTAGACTTCAACCCAGAATTATTTGCTCTATTAAGATCACGTCGCAAAGAACTGGCCGAAGAAGCGAAGATTCCACCATTTGTGATTTTTGGCGACACCAGCTTGCAAGAAATGGCCTATTACCTCCCTCAAGACAAGGAAGACTTTTCGAAGATCAGCGGTGTTGGCGCCAAGAAACTGGAACAATATGGCGATATCTTTTTGAAAATAATAATTGAATTCACAAGAGAAAATAATCTGGTTCAACCAAGTAAGCAAGAAGAAAGGATAGAAGAAGAAGAAGAAGAATACGCCCCCAAGGTACAAATGCGCCAGCCAGTATTCTATTTACGGACCAAAGAGCTCCTGATAAAGAAGATTCCAATTAAGCGAATCGCCAAGAGCCAAAAATTAGAAGTCAGCACTATAGTCAATCATATCGAAAAATTGATTGATGCCGGAGAAAATATCGATCTAGAGTATTTGAAGCTACCGCAAGACAGCTACAAGACAATGAAAAATGCTTTCAAGAAATGCGGTGAAGAAAGATTGAAACCAGTATTCGAATACCTGAAAGGAAAATATTCCTATGATGAATTAAAACTGGTCAGGCTTCTGATTCATTCCTAATAGCAAAATCTTTTATATACAAAAAAAATTGGATGTCACAATTTGTGACTTCCAAAAAATAATCTCTCATCAAACTTGAGGTCACAAATTGTGACCTCAAGTTTTTTTTAATTATTATTTAAAGCCTATCTCCTCCTTGGGACTAGAAATTTCTTGTTGCATTACAAGGTCTCTTTGGGCTTCAAACAAAAAAAATAGCTCTGGTTTAGAGCTATTTTAAATCTAACAAATACAAAACAATAAGATATTGAAAAATACATTCCGTCTTTAAACTTTATTACCATAAACATCGTCTAACAATCTATCAAAGAATGGTAAGTCTTCTTTGTGATAATATTTATTAATCATTTCTACAATATCATCTCTACTCTTTCCTTGTTCTTTTAAGAACTCAAACTGTTTAGTAAAGGCATGTTGTTCTACAAGGTTATTAGGATAAAAATATTCTGCTTCCAAATCATCAAAAGCGGCTGTCTGCATATTTTTTTGATAATTTTCTACAGTCTCAGAATTTAAGAAGCTTTGGCAATGAGCTAACTCATGAATCATCCAAGCTATTTCATCAGATTTTTCCTGTGTTTCAAAATAACTTTTTTTCATTGAAATTAATTGCTTTTCCGCGAATGATTCAGAAGGTTGAGACCCTTTTTTCCATAAGTCATCTGGGATGATAGCAATAACTACATCATTCAATCTTGAGTCATTAAGAACCTCAAATTGTGTTTGATAATTTTTAGAAAGATCTTTTGCCTTCATGGATTCAATCTTTTCAATATTGGAATCATTTAAACCTAAACACTCCCGAAGGTATTGCCGTAAACCACCATCTTTATTAATTTTATTATTTTGGATGTTATCTTCAAAATTAATCATATTTTTAATTATTCACTTTACATTAGCATAATTTGTTATAAAATTCAATTTACTACAAAAAAATAGCCCTAAATAGGACTATTTTAATCTGCGGGGATGTTGGGACTACGTGGGAACTTTCTTCTTATAAAGAATATAATTGGCTATGAGTGCCAATGGTTACAAAATAAATAATTTGACCATTATTTATCTCCGCAAAAATAGCCCATCAATCTCCATTAATATTAATACGACGATAATTATTCAAACACCAATATTATTATCAAATAATAATATATTTTTATTTTATATTAAAACTGGTCATTTGAACGATCGAGGAGGGGCGTAAATTTTTTCAAAACCACTTTCTGATATTTATCCTTGCCCTGGCCTAGCTTAAAATAATTCCAAAAAATTGGGGTTAATTTAATGGTTAATAATTTTCGACGTAAACCATAAGTATTGTATTGTCCCGTCATTCCAAGGTAGGAATTAACACTAGCCCTAATTTTAACTAATCTAGGTTTAGTTATCCGGGTATTAGCTTTAAACTCCGGGTTAATCTTAAGAATGGCTTGATAGAAATTATTTTTAGTGCGACTTCTCACATACTGACGGTAAGGCTTGATTAGAGCGCCTAAAAAATCTACGCCGTGATCAACTGGTTGCAAATAAATCTTTTTGGGGTGAAGTTTTAAACCTAAATTGATTGTTAAATAATCCTTAATCTCGGTAATAGCTATTTTTAACCTCGCTTTATCCTGATGAATAATAATTATATCGTCGACATAACGACCATAGTATTTAAACTTTAACTGCCTTTTAATATAATGGTCAAAATTATTCAAATAAATATTAGAAAATAATTGGGAAGTTAGATTGCCAATGGGTAGACCAAATCCCAGTGGGGCATAAAATAGACTTTTATTCTGCGGCAACCCCTCCCAGTCATGAGGACTCCCCCGCAAAATACAATTAGCGGTATAGTTATGGAATGGAGGGTACCCCTTTTGTTAGACACATTGTCTATGGAGTTCTTGATATTGCCG
>JBAXIF010000076.1:0-3926 GCA_037138515.1 Candidatus Falkowiibacteriota bacterium | reverse complement strand
CGGAACCAACTTTTTAATAGGTCAGATTGTGTGCAGGATTACTGGACCATTATAGTAGGGAGAATATTAATATTTTAGTGCGCGAGTTCTTTAGCCAAAGAAAGTTCATAACACTGGTAGGAACTAGAACGATAAAAATAGAAACTATATAGACTGGTTTAATAAGCCAGACAAAAGTTAGGGCTAATAAAAAATAAAGCAGCAGGGCTTTTAATCTAAGTTTTTTTATTTTAGTCATATGCTTATATTATAGCTCAAATAAAGCAATAAAAAAACGCTCCTGGCCTAGGAGCGTTTTTAAGTGACTAATTATTTACATACTAAGGGTATAGGCTTTCTTCATTCTGGCCATGGCTGTGATCCTGTTTATCACGTCTGGTCCAGCAATGATTGGCACTCCGCCCTTAGGTAGAATATAACGAACTTTTTTCTTACCGGAAAATAATCTTTTCAAGTAAGGAATTCTTAAACTGAATTTTCCGTCACTCGCTTGAGTGATGAAACTATTGCTGTTACTTTTTAAACTCATGCTCATTTGTTTGGAACCGGTTAACATTACTCGGCTCACTATTATTTCTGGTTGCTTAGTCATAGATTTTTTGTTTATTTTTTTAATGTGTTTATTCTTATGTTAATACTATAGCAAGCGTCAAGAAGTCTGTCAAGAGTGTCAACACCTTCAAAGAAACCCTTGACTATTTCTTGACTATCACCTATAATATTCTTATATAAATAATCATCTAAAAATATGCATCAAATTCAAGAAAAGCTTCTAGAATTATCAAAAAAGCTTAGTTTAAAGGGTAAATCACTTCGAGAGATCGGTGATCTAGTTGGAGTAACCAACCAGCCTCAGAAGATCAAACATCACCTAGCTCAATTAGAAAAAAAAGGATTTATCGATTTGCTTGGAGGCGGCTCTAACGTCCGTCGAGTGGAGAAATCCACAGGTGGATTAATTCCAGTTCCAATTTTGGGAACAGCTAATTGCGGTGAGGCTAGCATGTTTGCCGATGACAATATTGAAGGTTATTTAAAAGTCTCTCCTGCTATGTTAAAGAAGAAGAATAATATTTTTGCTATTAGGGCTACTGGTTTTTCCATGAATAAGGCTAATGTGAATGGCGAGAGTATTGATCAAGGTGATTTTGTGATAGTTGATAGTGAGAATAAAAATCCGAATAATGGTGATTATGTTTTATCGGTGATTGATGGTGTCGCCAATATCAAGAAGATTAATATTGATGAAAAGAGAAAGCAGATAGTGCTTCTATCTGAATCATCCAAGGATTATTCTCCAATTTATATCCACGCCGAAGATTCTGATTGTTATTATGTCGGTGGTAAGGTTTTACAGGTTATTAAGAAGCCAAGATAGGTAAACATCCTCTTGACTCAATTGTTGCGCTGCTATATAATATTATTAACCCTAAAGGTTAATAATATTATTTTATATGCCAGTTACTAATTTTTTTAAGATACTATTAATAAAACTTTTTTATACATGGAAGTTTTTTATACTAAAAAATCAGCTAAAATCATGTTCCCGGATTATAAATGTTTCCGTAATTTTGGCGATGTTATCGGTCGGACAATATTAAGACGCATTATTGAGTTAGGAGCGGCTGTTTGCTTAGAAGATTTAAGAAATGCTCCAGGGAGACATGAGGAGCTAAAGGAAAATAGAAAATTACAACTTAGTTGTAGATTAGATGCTAGCAGGAGACTTATTTATGAGCCTTTTGGTAATCCAGAAGACTATGTCGAAAATAATAGCTTGGTTTGGAGAAAAGTTAATGTGGTTCGAATTATTGAAGTAGTTGATTATCACGAAAAGAAAAATTGAAAAATATAGAAATTTTAAATATATGACTAATATTAAAAAAGACAATAAAATATTGATTTATCCTGGAGAAACTTTATCTGAGCTTTTGGATGAGAGGAGTATGACCCAAGCAGAATTAGCTGACAGAATAGGTCGCCCTTACAAAACGATAAATGAGATAATTAAAGGAAAGACTGGTATTACTCCAGAAACAGCAATTCAATTTGAGAGAGTTTTTGGTGTGCCAGCTAATTTTTGGTTAAATTTGGAAAATAATTATCAATTAGCTCTTATTAGAGCCAATTTTGAAAAAAATATTCAGACAGAGTTTGAGGTGGCTAAAAAATATCCATACAAGGAAATGGTAAGATTGGGCTGGGTTTCTGTTGAAAATAATATGGAAAAAATCGTTCAAGGCTTGCTAGATTTTTTTGGAGTGACTTCGTTAAAGAATATAATAGAAAAAAATATTTTTGTTGGTGTCCAATATCGAATTTCTGTTAAGAAAGAATATTCCAAAGAAGCTATCATTGCCTGGCTTAGAAAGGGTGTTATAGATGCTCAAAAAATTGATACTAAAGATTTTGACGAAAGAAGATTAAAAGACAATCTAGTTAATATTAGATCTTTGATATTGAGTAATTCCCAAGATTTCCTACCTAAGATAGTAAAAATATTAGCTGATTGCGGGATTGCCTTAGTTATTACTAAAAATTTAAGAAATGCCCCAATCAATGGCGCTACTAGATGGATATCGCCAAAAAAAGCTTTAATCCAGATGAGTATTAGGGGAAAATATTCTGATATTTTTTGGTTTTCCTTGTTTCATGAAATTGGGCATCTTTTGTTGCATCAAAAAAAAGATGTTCATATTGATTTTGGTGAAGATGGAATTAATGAGGAACAGGAAAGACAGGCAGATGAATTTGCTGCTGAATTTTTAATACCAAAAGAAAAGCTGAATAATTTTTTAATTAAAGCTGATAGGTTTAATTATTCTAATTCAATCAGATTATTTGCTAGGGAAATAAAAGTCAGTCCAGGTATTGTTATAGGGCGGTTACAACACGATAAAGTAATCAGTCTCAATCAATTTAATGGCTTAAGATTGAAATACGAATGGGTTTCTTAATTGAGCTATCAAAGAGTCAAAATAAATATTTTTACTGATATTAGAGAATATTTGACATATCCTAGTATCTATGATAACCTCTATTAGTTATAAACAGATTCGAATCTTTTTGTCATGATATTTAAGTGACCTACAGAAGTCGGGTCACTTAATTTTTTTATGTCTGAAAACAACGAAAAAAAAGATCCTAGTTTCTCTGAACTAGGCATTAGTCCAGCCATTTTGACTGTACTGGGAAAAATGAAATTTTCCATTCCAACCCCGATTCAAAGAGAGGCTATTCCGGTCGCTATTTCGGGTCAGGATTTAATTGGTGTCGCTCAAACCGGTACTGGTAAGACTTTGGCTTTTGGTATTCCAATGATTCAACGTTTGCCAGGTTTACGCGGAAGAGGGTTGATATTACTTCCAACTAGAGAGTTAGCTCTTCAGGTGGAAGAAAATCTACGGGCCTTTGGCGGAGCTTTTGGTATGAAAACTGTTGCCTTGATTGGCGGACAGGCTATTTCTAACCAGATTTTTGCTCTTAAAAGAAAGCCAGATATCATAGTCGCTACTCCAGGTCGTTTAATCGATCATATCAAGAGACGAACAGTTAGCTTGTCTGATGTTAAGGTTTTAGTGTTGGATGAAGCTGATATGATGTTTGATATGGGTTTTGCCCCTCAGATCGAGGAGGTTTTAGCTAGTGTTCCAAAATCACGTCAAACTATGCTTTTCTCAGCTACTATGCCACCAGCCATCGTCAAGTTAGCGGCTAAGCATTTGAGCACTCCTATTCATATTGAAATGGCTCCTTCAGGAACTACCACTAATTTAGTGGATCAGGAAATGTATATTGTCAGAAAGGATGATAAATTTACCCAATTAGAAAAAATATTAAAAACCTATCAAGGATCAGTTTTAATCTTTACTCGAACTAAGCACGGTGCTTCTAATCTGACCAAAACTCTTTCGAGCGTTGGTCAG
>JBAXIF010000075.1:0-3949 GCA_037138515.1 Candidatus Falkowiibacteriota bacterium | reverse complement strand
AGTGATTGCCCAGGAATCTGGCCAACAATACATTGAAGCACTCCATCTTTTACTGGCTTTATTACCACAAAATGAAAGCCTCATTCAGCCAATTCTAGAAAAGATGGGAACTGATCCTGACATCCTAGAAGACTTTGCCATTAAGGAAATCGATAAGCTGCCAAAAGTCAAAACCACTCCGGTTGATGGCCCAGTTCAAGCTGTCCAAGGCACCAGCGATGTCGCCATGGTCTTAGAGCGTTCCAAGAAAGAAGCCGACGGCATGGGTGATGAGTACATCTCCACCGAACACATCCTTTTGGCTTTGATCGGCTCAGCTACCGCTGCTCAGAAAATTTTATTAAACTTCAAATTAAGCTATCAAAAAGTAATGGAGGTCCTAAAAGATCTCCGTGGCGCTAACCCGATTACTGATCCGGATCCAGACACTAAATTCAAAGTATTGGAAAAATACACCACTAATTTAACTGACAAAGCCAAGGAAGAAAAGTTAGATCCAGTTATTGGCCGCGACATGGAAATCCGCCGCATCATGCAGGTGCTTCTTCGTCGTACTAAAAACAATCCAGTATTAATCGGAGAGGCTGGAACCGGAAAGACGGCTATCGTCGAAGGCTTAGCCCAAAGAATCGTCGCCGGTGACGTCCCAGAGATGTTGAAGAACAAAGAGATTGTTTCCCTTGATTTAGGCGCACTCGTCGCTGGTGCTAAATTCCGCGGTGAATTCGAAGAGCGCTTAAAAGCGGTTCTTAAAGAAATTAAATCTCATGGCGATAAGATTATCCTGTTCATCGATGAGCTTCATACTTTAGTTGGGGCTGGTGCTTCCGAAGGATCCATGGATGCTTCCAATATGTTGAAACCAGTATTAGCTCGAGGAGAACTTCGCACTATCGGCGCTACCACTACTAAAGAATACCAAAAATATATCGAAAAAGACCAAGCACTGGAAAGACGCTTCCAACCTATCTATGTTGCTGAGCCAAGTATTGAAGATACTGTCGCTATCCTGCGCGGTATCAAAGAAAAATATGAAGTCCACCATGGCGTCCGGATTACCGACAACGCCCTAGTGGCCGCTGCTCAGCTTTCTACCCGCTATATCAGTGATCGTTTTTTGCCTGATAAAGCCGTCGATCTAATTGATGAAGCAACCTCTTCCCTGCGCATGGAAATCGATTCTATGCCAGAAGAATTAGATAACTTAAAGCGGGAAATAAAAAGATTAGAAATCGTTAAGGCCGGACTCTCTTCTAATAAAGAAGGCTCCAAGGATAATGCTGGAAAAATCAGAACAATTAATAAGCAATTGAGTGAATTAAAAGAAAAAGCCAACCAATTAGAGCTCCACTGGCAAAATGAAAAGAGTATTATTTCTCGCATCCAAGAAAATAAAAAGAAAATTGAAGAACTGAAAGCTAATTCTGAAATCATCCAACGCCGTGGCGATGACCTAACTAAAGTCGCCCAGATTAAATATGACCTGATTCCTAAATTAGAAAAAGAAATCAATGACCGAGAGGCTGAATTAGTCAAAATCCAGAAGAAAGGACAAAGAATGTTAAAAGAAGAAGTGGACGAAGAAGATATCGCTCGGGTTGTTTCCCGCTGGACTGGAATCCCTGTCCAAAAGATGTTAGAAAGCGAAATCAAAAAATTAGCTCACGCTGAAGACGAATTAAAACACATTGTCGTCGGCCAAGACGAAGCTATCCACGCTGTCGCCAATGCTCTACGCCGAAGCCGCGCTGGCATCAACGAAGAGAAAAAGCCAATTGGCTCTTTCTTGTTCGTTGGTCCAACTGGTGTCGGTAAAACTGAATTGGCTAAAGCCTTAGCTAAATTCATGTTCAACGATGACAATGCTTTAGTCAGATTAGATATGAGTGAATTCATGGAAAAGCATAGCGTCGCCAAACTGATCGGTTCTCCTCCAGGGTATATCGGACATGACGAGGGTGGCCAATTAACTGAAAAGATTCGCCGTCGTCCTTATAGTGTTGTCTTATTTGATGAAATTGAAAAAGCTCATCCAGAGACATTCAACATGTTACTCCAGATCTTAGACGATGGTCGCTTAACCGATTCCAAGGGACGAGTAGTCAACTTCAAAAATACTATCATTATCATGACCTCCAATTTAGGCAATGAGATCATCAAGCAATATTCTATCGGCTTCAATGATTCATTCGATGAAAAATCAGCCTCCAAAATTCATGATGACGAGATGCGCCAGAAGATCGACAAGATTCTACGGGAATATTTCAAATTAGAATTCTTAAACCGTATCGACGAAACCGTACTCTTCAAGAGCCTCAGCAAAGAAGCTCTAATCAATATCGTCGACTTAGAATTACAAAAAGTCGAAACCAGATTATTGGGCAGAAACATCAGCGTCAAAATCGGTCAGAAGGTCAAGAAGATGTTAGCTGACAAAGGCTATGATATTACCTTCGGTGCCCGCCCTCTAAAAAGAATTATCCAGAACATGATATTAGATGAGTTAGCTCTTAATATCGTTGAAGGAAAAATAAATGATGGCGACAAAGTAAATATTGATTTAGGAGCAAAGGATGAAGTAGTAATGACCGTCAAATAATCTCTTTAAATAGAAAAACACGCTATATTTGAAATAGCGTGTTTTCTTTTCCCAAAATCAAAAAAATATATTATAATAGAATGATATAAAATAATTATTAAACCCAAATGAATAAAATCACTAAAATCAGCCTAATATCCACATTAATCTTTGTTTTTTCTCCTATGAGCCTACTCGCTCAAACCACAATCGACCCTGAATTCAATCCAGGCCGGATTATTAGTGATGCCGAAATCTTAAACACCAACAGCATGAGTTTGGCTGAAATCCAGAGTTTTTTGAATAAACAAAACAGTTACTTAGCTAATTATTCTACTTATAATTCCCACGGTACCCCAAACAAGACTGCCGCTGAAATAATCTATGAAGCCTCTACTGCCAACTATGATTGCGATGGTATAAGTTTAAGTAGCGCACCAACCGAGGCTGAAAAAAAATTAAAATGTCGCCAAGTTACAACCGTCAATCCTAAGTTTCTTTTAGTATTACTCCAAAAAGAACAAAGCTTAGTAAGCGACACCAGCCCAAAACAAAGCCAGTTAGACTGGGCTACTGGTTATGGTTGTCCTGATAACTGGGCTTGTAATCCATACTACAAGGGATTCGGCAAGCAAGTTAACAGTGCCTCCCTGCAATTCAGATATTATATGGATCACCCTAGTTCTTATAAATACAAAGCGGGAAACACTTATGTCTTTACCAATCCTTATGGGGTAACCAATAATGAACCAATGAGCGTTACCATTGAAAATACAGCCACCGCATCGCTTTACACTTATACTCCCCATGTTTTTAACGGTAACTATAATTTTTTCAAACTTTGGAAAAAATACTTCCCGAAGAATCCTTTAGTTTATCCTGACGGCACCCTTTTGAAAGTTAACGGCGAAGTTGGGGTCTGGTTAATTGACGGCGGCAAGAAAAGACCATTCTTGAGCCGTGGCGCTTTAAGTACTCGTTTTGATGAAAAGAAAATTATCACTGTCGAAAAAAGTGTCATGGATAATTATGAGAAAGGCGATGCTATCAAGTTCCCTAACTATTCAATTATCAGAACTCCCGATGGAAAAAGATATTTGTTAGTGGACAGCGCCAAGAGATTAATAGCCAATGATGAGGCCTTCAAAAAAGTCGGCTTCAACCCGGATGAAGTTATTGATGCTCCAGAAAGCGATTTAGCTAGCTATAGCGTTGGACAAGCCTTAACAGTTACTTCTACTAATATTACCGGTACTTTAATGCAAAGCACTAAGAATGGTGGCGTCTACTTTGTCCAAGACAATACTAAAGCCCCACTCGTTGATAAGATTTTATTAAGCACTAAATTCAAAGGTAAAAAAATTGTCAAAG
>JBAXIF010000074.1:0-4138 GCA_037138515.1 Candidatus Falkowiibacteriota bacterium | reverse complement strand
AGGAATTGTGGATGTGGATTGTAGTAATTGTGGTAGCGCGCCAGTAGTATTGTTAGATCCTTGTCAAACTCAAACATGTACTTGGCAGACTGTTGGTACTGAGGGGCTTTCTCCTAATGCTAGCTATTCCCCAACCATCTCTTTGAATAATGGGACTCCTTACGTTGGTTTTTTAGATGGGGCTTCGTCTAAAATATCAGTCATGAATTATAATGGATCAAGTTGGAATGACGTTGGCTCCCCTAGCTTTACTATGGGTATGAGTTTTTATCCTTTTTTGACTTTTTATAATAATGAGCCTTATTTAGCTTATGGTGATGTTGATTATTCTGGTGGCGTCTTAATGAAGTATAATGGTTCTAGTTGGAATAATGTTGGTTCTGTGCCTTTTTCTAGTGGTGGTGGTCTGGCTTTCTTTAATAACTCTAAGGTTTATGGTGGAAACCTATATACTTGTTTTATGGATGGTAGTGATAGTAATATTTATGTTTCTAAATATGACGGATCATCCTCATCCTTCGTTGGTGGTGCCGTTTCTCCTGGTGCTTCGGCCCACGCTAACATAGCTGTTAATGATAGTGGGGTTATTTATGTAGCCTTTTCTGATAGTAGCTGTCTTGTCAGCACTCAACAATTATCAGTAAAAAAATATAATGGTTCTAATTGGGAATATGTTGGCGATCCTTGTTTATCCGCTGGTTCTATAAATTGGCCCTCTATTTCAGTTGATGGCAATACAGTTTATGTTTCTTATAATGATCAGAGTGATTCTTTTCGGATGCATGTCAAAAAATATTCTGGAACTTCTTGGTCCGATGTCGGCAATCCTATTAGCGTTGGCCAATCAGATTATTCCAATATTTATTTTTATAATGGTAATCTCTATTTAGCTTATACCGATGCTAATTTTGGCTATGTCGTTTTTGTTAAAAAGTTTAATGGTTCTACTTGGCAAAATGTTGGCAGCTCTCAAGCTTCTGCCGGCGGAGGAAACCAATTAAAAATGACAATGTCTGACGGGATAATCTATATTGCTTACTCCGATTATTCTTATGGATCAAAGATAACAGTCAGAAAATTTGCGCCTTAATTTTTTAGAAAATAATATTTGTTTTTAAAACACCCTAAAACATTGGGGTGTTTTTTGTATTGACACCCCTAGGGGGTGTATAGTATAATAGTTGCATATGGATAAAACATTTACACAAAGAATCAATAATATCACTGGCCAATTGGCCGGTGTTAACAAGATGATGATTGAGAAGCAACCGGATTGCTTTAAGGTCATTACTCAATTAAAGGCGATTAAATCAGCCGTTTCTTCTTTGATGGAGAAATATATGGAGAGTGAATTTGAGTGTTGTTTGAATCGTAATGAGCCCTCAGAGAGGGAACAATTAAAAAAGATCTTTTCGGAGATCGCTAAAAAATAATTATAATTACAATCAGAATAAAAATAACTCATGCTTTTTATTTTGATTAATAAATTTATGTCTAATGCTTTAGAATTAACAAAAGATAATTTCGCTGCGGAAGTTTTAGAATCTCAAGTCCCAGTCTTAGTAGACTTTTGGGCTCCTTGGTGTGGTCCTTGCCGGATGATGGCTCCAATTTTAGACGAGTTGTCTGCTGATTTAGCCGGAAGTGTTAAAATTGCTAAGGTTGATACTGAAAATGCGGCTAACCAAGATTTAGCAATGCAATACAATATTCAGAGTATCCCAAACATGAAGCTGTTTAAGGGTGGTCAGGTTATTGCTGACTTTGTTGGTTTGCGCGACAAGGCTAGTTTGACTAAGGACATTAATGACGCATTAACAAAATAACAAAATACATATGGCAACTTTTGATAATATCCTATCCCGATTACAGGATGTTAAAGCGAGTGAAAATTTAAGCGATAAAGAGATTGAAATCTTATCAACTCCAAAGAGAATTAAGTATGCTGAATTTGAAATTGATGGAGTGAAATATCCATCATGGAGAATTCTTTTCAACAATGCCCTTGGTGCTGGAAAAGGCGGTATTCGCTTTCATCCAGATGTTTGTGAAGATGAAGTAAAATCTTTATCATTCTGGATGGCAGTTAAAAATTCATTAGCAGGACTCCCTTACGGTGGCGCTAAAGGCGGTGTTAAGTTTGATCCTAAGACTGTTGATAAGGCTACTATGGAAAAGATTAGCCGGGCTTATATTGATGAATTCTATCCAGTTTTAGGTCAAGATATTGATGTTCCAGCTCCAGATGTCTATACTAACTCTCAGATTATGGCTTGGATGTTGGATGAATTTGAACAAAAAGTAGGTCATCATGAACCAGGTATGATCACTGGCAAGCCATTGGAATTAGGTGGCTCAGCTTTAAGAGGTGACGCGACTGCTCGTGGCGGTTATATTGTTATCAAGGAAATGGCTAAGACTATTTTGGGAGCTGATCAAGGATTGAAAGTTTCTATCCAAGGTTTTGGTAATGCTGGATTAAATATCGCTTCAATGTTGTTTGATGACGGCTTTAAGATTACTGCTGTTTCTGATAGCAAGGGCGGTGTTTATGATGAAGCTGGTTTAGATATTCCACAATTAATGGAAATCAAAGCTCATGGCGGTGCAGTTCAAGAATTAGAATCAGCTAAAAAGATTACTAACGAAGAGTTGTTAGAATTGCCAGCCGACATCATGATTCTAGCTGCTTTAGAAAATCAGATTACCGTAGCAAACGCTGAAAAAGTTCAGGCTCGCTGTATCGTTGAATTAGCTAATGGTCCAGTGGATTATTCCGCTGATCAGATCTTGTTCAATAAAGGAATTATGGTTGTGCCAGATATCTTAGCTAACTCCGGCGGTGTTATTGTTAGTTACTTTGAATGGAGTCAGAATAGAACTGGTAATATTTTAGATAATAATTATCTAAGCGACTTATTGGTAGAAAAGATGAAAGCTTCTTGGGAAGCAGTTTATGCTAAGTATCAAGAAAAGGATGCTAAGATTGACTTGCGCCTAGCTGCTTATATTATTGCTATTAATAGAATTTTGACTGCGGAAAAATACCGTGGCCGAATATAACTCACTAAATATGAATTACGACTTACTTATCATCGGAGCTGGTCCGGCCGGATATACAGCTTCAATCTATGCTTCTCGCTATAAGATTAATCATGCTGTCATTGGAGAACTTCCAGGCGGATTAATGTCTTCCGCTCATAAGATTTGTAATTTTCCTTCGGAGATTGAAGTTAATGGTTTCGATCTGACCATGAAGATGAAGGCTCATGCTGATAGTTTTGGCACTGAGATGATTATGGAAAAAGCAACATCTATTGAAAAGAATGATGGCGGCTTCGTGGTCAAGACAGTCAATGGCAAAGAGCTAACTGCTAAGACTATCTTGCTGGCTACTGGTACTGTTCATCGTGATTTAGGTCTAGCCGAAGAAAGTCGTTTTGTCGGAAAAGGATTATCATATTGCGCTACTTGTGATGCAATGTTTTTCAAGAATAAAACTGTAGCCGTAATTGGTGGTGGTAATAGCGCTTTGACAGCTGCTCTCTACCTAGCCGAAGTGGCCGAGAAAGTTTATTTAGTAGTTAGAAACGATGAGTTTAATGGCGAGGTAGTTTGGATTGATCAAGTTAAGAGTAATTCTAAGATTGAAGTTATTTTTAACGATAGTGTTACTGCTTTAGAAGGAGTAGAGAGATTAGAATCAATTAAATTAAGCAGCGGCAACACTTTAGCAGTTACCGGTATTTTTGTAGAAGTTGGATCTAAGCCAGATGCTTCCTGGTTCAGTAATTTGAATATAGCGCTTGATCCAGCTGGATATATTAAGGTTTCTGCTGACAGTTCTACTAATCAAGAAGGAATTTGGGCGGCTGGTGATATTACTGATGCTTCTAATGGCTTGCGCCAGATTATCACAGCTTGTTCCGAAGGGGCAGTAGCTGCCGCTGGGATATTCCGAGTATTGCAGAAGAATAAATAGTTGTGTTTATAAAAAAGATAAAAGGCGATTCATTTGAATCGCCTTTTGGTTTTTTAATTAAATCTTTTTCGGTGGTAGAAATTTTTTTGATTAAATTTCTGAGTGAACTGTACCCCGTTTAGTAGACACGATACAAAAAACTAGTTTCTCATTAAA
>JBAXIF010000073.1:0-4240 GCA_037138515.1 Candidatus Falkowiibacteriota bacterium | reverse complement strand
GACCCGGATTGCAATGAAATATGTAGATGCTGGCACAGCTTCCTTTCGGAAGTCATCAGAGCAATTAATTCATCAGTGACTTCAGTAATTTCAATCGAACTTAAACGCAATCGGCCCAGACCTTTAATCTTCACTAATTTTTTCAATAATCCAACTAAATCAGTTTTAGAATTAACTTTTTCTTTCCCATACAAACCTAAATGAATACCGGATAGAATCAATTCTCGATAACCAGAAGCTATCGCTGCTTTCGCTTCAGAAATAACCTGACTCTGAGGTCGGCTTTTCAATCTTCCCCGAGTATAAGGAATGATGCAATATGAACAAAACTGATTGCAACCATCTTGAATTTTGATAAAGTAACGGGAACGATCAAGGTTAGACGAAATTAAACAACTGGAATGACTAAAATTATTCTTATCATCCAACCTATACATCTTCTTAATCATCTTAGCTATTTCTTCCACCTTCTTACCTTTACCAATCAACTCCACCGAATCATCCACCTCATAAACTTTCGGCCAACAACCCATCACCACAATTTTCGCTCCAGGATTTTCCTTACGGGCCAAGCTAATAGTTTTTTTATCTTTCAAAATAGCCGTCTTGGTAACCGCACAAGTATTAATAATTGCTAACTCAGCTTGCTTATTCACTAATTTAAATCCACCTGAAAGCAATAACTGCTCCAAGCGGCCAGAATCATATTGATTAACCTTACAACCCAAGGTGTAGATTTTAAAATTAATACTTCTCATAAAATAGTTATTCCTTGATCACTCCCAAAACTTCATTCAGCCGAAAATCGGTTGTTGCTTGATCCTTACCCTCAACGGTCACTCTAAGTAGCGGCTCAGTATTCGAAGGACGAACATTAATCCACCAATCAGCATCATTAACAGTGATCCCGTCAATAAGATCCTGAGGCCAAGCCTGATAATATTCTTGGAATTTTTTCAAGGCTAAATCCTTATCATTTAATTTAATATTAGTTTCGGGTGAACGGACATAGCGATTATAAGTAGCAACGATTTCTGAAACCGGACGACCATCTTGAGAAATTATCTCTAACAATATCAGCCAAGCGATATAACCGGAATCAGCACAAAAATTATTAGCAAAAGCATAGTGACCGGAAACTTCCCCGCCGACAATACCATTGTTTTCTTGCAATCCTTTTTGGATATTAACAAAACCAACCGGAGTCTTTATCGGAACACCACCAAATTCAAGCACAAAATCAGCCACTGAGCGGGAACAGATAGCGTTATAAGCCACGGCCTTACCTTTATTTTCCGGTAATGACAGCAATTGACGAGCCAGGAGAATCAAAGAAATATCACCAAATACTATTCTACCATTTTCATCATAAAGGAAGATGCGATCAGAATCACCATCAAAAATAAAACCGGCATCAGCCCCAACCTCCCGAATCTTCTCACCGATAATCTTCTGACTAGATTCTTCCAGCGGATTAGAAGGATGGTTAGGAAAATTGCCATCAAGCTCAAAAAATAATTTAGTGATCTCAACCGGCACATATTTTTCTAAAAGTGGGATCATCTTGCCGGCCATGCCATTGCCAGCATCAACCACAACCTTAAGTGGCTTTATTTTACTAATATCAGAAAAGCTTAAAACATGTTCTACAAATTCAGCCATTACATCCAACTCTCTAACCCTTCCCATCTCCACCGATCCAACCTTTTTATCAAGATATTCAACTAACTCTGTGCCCCGCAAAACCACAAAACCATCAGCAGTCTTCTTCACCATCTTGAAACCATTATATTCTTTCGGGTTATGAGAAGCCGTAATCATGATTCCGGATTGGTAATTATAATGATTGACTGCGAAATAAACGGCATCGATTGGCACTTCACCAATATCGACAACCTCGGCCCCAGCGCTAGTGATTCCCTTAACCAAAGATTCAAATAGAGTTGATGAAGAAAGTCGCATATCGCGACCAACCACCACCTGATTGACCTGGGTCATTAAAACAAAAGCTTGGCCGACAGCATAAGCTGTGGCCTCATCAAGTTCGGAGGGATAAACACCACGAATATCATAAGCCTTGAAGATTAATAAATTCATATAGTTTTATTTATTGATTATAACAAAACTTTATCACAAAAAAATACTGAAAACAACAATAAAAAAACCATTATATAATAATGGTTTTTTTATTGTGTTTGATTGAGCCGTTTGTCGGGTTCGAACCGACGACCTGCTGTTTACAAGACAGCTGCTCTACCAGCTGAGCTAAAACGGCAAAACAAGTACTTAGACATATTAAATTATTAAAAAACTTTTGTCCAGAGGCAAGACCTAAACCCCAATAAAAAAGCCGTTCTTCAAGAGAACGGCTTTATAAACACATTAATGCACTGTAACTGATTTAGCTAAATTTCGAGGATGATCGATATCACACCCCTTCAATAAAGCTAGATGATAAGCAAATAATTGCAAAGGAATCACATTCAAAATCGGCGCTAAAACCTCATTGATCATTGGAACGACAATTAATTCATCGGCCAATTTAGAAGCTTCTTCGTCACCTTCAGTAACAACTACAATTACTCGACCGCCACGAGCCTTAATCTCAGCTAAATTACTTATAGTTTTTCCATAAGCCTCGCCTGAAGTGGCAATAACCACTACCGGCATCTTAGCGTCAATCAAAGCTAGCGGACCATGTTTAGATTCCCCGGCAGGCATACCTTCGGCATGGATGTAAGAAAGCTCTTTAAGCTTCAAGGCTCCCTCTAAAGCAATCGGATAATTATATCCTCTTCCCAAATAGAGACAGTTAGTTGATTTTTTAAACTTCTTAGCCAACCTTTTGATAGCGACATTGGTCTCTAAAACCTTCTCCATCAGATTGGGCAGATTTTCCAATTGACCGATAATCTCTTTTAAATCCGCTTCAGGAATTACCTTCTTATCACTCGAAAGCTTCAAGGCCAAAAGCAATAAAGCTAAAACTTGAGCAGTAAAGGCCTTGGTCGAAGCTACGCCATTTTCAACACCAGCACGAGTATAAATACCAGCATGAGTTAAGCGAGACATAGTAGATCCCACCACATTGCAGATACCTAAAATCACCGCACCACGTTCTTTGGACATTTCTAAGGCTGACAAAGTATCGGCCGTAGTTCCTGATTGAGAAATTCCCAAAACTAAGTCACCGGATTTAATATTCGCCGATTGAAACTCCGAAGCATATTCAACCCGTACAGAAATACCAGCCAACTTTTCCAGCCAATATTTTCCTAACAAGCCGGCATAATAAGAAGTTCCACAGGCGACAATCACTAAAGTCTCAGCGCTCTTAATCTGCGGCCAATACTTGGTTAATCCGCCGAAGCAAAATTCTCCTTTTTGAAAATCTACCCGACCAGCTAATCCATAACGGACAACCTGGGGTTGAGAAAAGACCTCTTTGAGCATGAAGTGAGGAAAGTTGCCTAATTCTAATTCCAGGATATCAACATTGATTTTTTCCAAAAGTGGCATCAATGTTTCTAGGCTAAGATTCAATAGAACTGGTTTTTGACCATCCTTCATCATCCATAATTGACCATCCTTGATTTCAAAGCAATCATCCGCATAACCAGCAAAAGCAACATTATCCGAAGAGATAAAACAGTCAGAACCGTTTATACCAGCAAATAATTGGCCACCTTTATTGACCGCCATCAAGCTCCTTTCACTCTTGGAGTAAAGAACTAAAACACAAGTTCCAACAATCTCTGACAGAGCGACTTGAACAGCGCTCATCAAATCAAGTTTCTGATCTTCCCGAACCCAATCGATAAAATTAATTACGACTTCAGTGTCGGTCTGGCTATAAAATTTATAACCAGATTCTTCTAACTTCTTTTTCAAAGTTAAATAATTCTCAACAACTCCATTATGAACACCCACCAAATCGCCATGATTAGAAATGTGAGGGTGAGCATTAGTTTCGGTCGCACCACCATGAGTGGCCCAACGAGTATGAGCAAAACCCAAAGTAGAGTAGAAATTATTATCTTCCAATTTAGCTTTCAAATTTTCCAATTTTCCAGCTGCTTTGCAAATAAACATTTCATCTTTATCGAAAAGAGCCACACCACTACTGTCGTAGCCGCGATACTCCAACCGACTCAAGCCGGTTAACAAAATAGGCAAAGCAGGTTGTGGAGGGTACCCCTTTTGTTAGACACATTGTCTATGGAGTTCTTGATATTGCCGA
>JBAXIF010000072.1:0-4333 GCA_037138515.1 Candidatus Falkowiibacteriota bacterium | reverse complement strand
TCGCGTTCCAGAAAAGGTTAATAATAATATTATTACCGTTCCGCTTTTGATTGCCGTCGGTCGTGATTTTGTTTTGACTGTTTCTAGCCGGAAATGCAGCTTGTTGAATGACTTTATCTCGGGTAAAGTCGATTTTTATACTACACAGAAAACTAAATTTTTCTTGCAATTATTCTTTGCTATTAACGAGAAGTATAATAATTTCTTGGTTGATATGAACAAGAGGCTCCGTAATATCAAGGTTCGCTTGGAACGGGTTGATGCCAAGGATTTGGTTCAATTCGTTGATTTCGAACAGGTTTTGAATGACTTTTTGTCAGCTCTGGTCCCGACTGATTCTATTTTGCAGAAGGTTTTGACTGGTCGTTATATTGAGCTTTATGAAAAGGATAAAGATCTAATTGAAGATATTTCTTTGGGTAATACCCAGCTGATTGAAGTTACTAAATCTTCTTTGCGTTACGCGGTTAACATTAGAGACACTTATTCCAACATCGCCACTCATGACTTGAATCGAATCATGAAGATTTTGACAGTGCTGACCATTCTTCTAACTATACCTAATGTTATCTTCGGTTTTTTTGGAATGAATGTCCTTATTCCTAATATGGATCTGTCTCATTCTTACTTATGGATCATCGGTTCCACAGTAGTGTTGTTGATTACTCTCCTATTTGTATTCATCAAAAAGAAATGGTTGTAGTATTATTTATAAAATAAAATTATATGGAAGAAATAAAATCAAATGATCCACTTCACGGCATTACTCTAAAAAAAATAATGACTGACTTGGTGGAGTTATATGGCTGGCCAGTTTTAGCTCAGAAGATTAAGATTAATTGTTTTGCTAGTGATCCCAGTTTAAATTCTAGTTTAAAATTTTTGCGTCAAACTCCTTGGGCTCGCGCTAAAGTAGAAAGATTATATCTAACTACCCTGAAGCGTCCAGTTAAAGAATAATTATGAGTAAAAAATTTATTATCTTGCTAACAGTTTTGATCGATGTTTTAGGAATCGGAATCATTATTCCGGTTCTGCCTTTTTATGTGGAGTCTTTCGGTGCCTCCGCTTTTATCGTTACTTTGCTTTTTGCCGTCTTTTCTTTTTTCTCTTTTTTCAGTGCGCCGTTTTTAGGAGCTTTGTCTGACAAGATTGGGCGACGTCCAGTTTTGATTGTCAGTATCGCCAGTACCGCCTTAGGTTGGTTGATATTTGCGGCCGCTACTAATATCTATTGGTTATTTATAGGCCGGATTATTGATGGCTTGGCAGCTGGTAATTTTCCAATTGCCCAAAGCTACTTAGTGGACATAGCGAAGACTGACAAAGAAAAAACTACTAATTTAGGGTTAATTGGCGCCATTTTTGGTATCGGATTAATTATTGGACCGCTTCTGGGCGGATTACTTAGTCAGATATCGCTTAGTCTGCCTTTCTGGTTTGTGGGAGTATTAGCGGCCTTCAATATGGTTTTAGCTTTCTTTAATTTACCGGAGACTAATCAGAATAAGAGTCGGGATAAAAAGATATCGCTTGATCCCTTCAGGCCTATCTGGAAAGCAATTAGCAATCCTAATTTACGCCCCGGATTTATCGCTTGGTTTTTATTTGGTTTAGCTTTAGCCGGCAAGCAGTCCATCCTGTCCCTTTATTTGGCTAAAGGTTTTAATTTCAGTTCGCTTTCGATTAGTCTTGTCTTGGGTGGTATGGGAATTATTTTGGTTTTGAATCAAGTTTTTCTTTTGAAAAAGGTTTGGTTAAAATATTTTTCCGAAGACCATTTGATTATTTATTTTCTTTTGATTATTTCTTTAGGCTTCCTGTTTATGGGTATCTCTTTCTTATTATCTCTCATCCTCGGGTTATTGTTGTTGAGTGTCGCGCAATCAGTTTTGCGAGTGGTAATGACTAGTCAAATAACTAAGAAGGGTGATGCGAAGGAGCAGGGGATGGTGTTGGGAGTTTTATCTTCAGTCATGTCCCTGAGTATGATTATTGGTCCAATTTTAGCTGGAGCCTTATTCTCAATGAATATCAGCTTTCCTTTTTGGGCTAGCGCGTTATTTTCAATCTTAGCTTTTGGTATTATTGTGGCTGATAGTCATAGGAAGAGAAAGATGAGATTAAAGATAGACTCTCAAGAATTGGAAATAGCTGAGCAGAAGATAGGGTTTGTGGGATAGATTTATTTATATAAATAAAAATATATGATTTATACCGCTAAGATTCAAAGAGCCATTAAGTTTGCTGCTAAGACGCATGACTTGTATCAGAAGCAAAGGCGGAAGGGAAAAAATATTGCTTACATCACTCATCCGCTGACAGCTGGAATAATCTTATCTTTAGCTGGAGCTCCTGAGGACGTGGTTGTAGCTGGAATATTGCATGATACCATTGAAGACAGTATTGAAGAGAAGAAAGTTACGGTGGAAATGCTGACAGAACGATTTGGGGTTAATGTCGCCGACTTAGTTCTGAGTGTGACGGAAGCTAATAGAAATTTGTCTTGGGATGATAGGAAGCGGGAAGCTATTTTGCATATTGAAAATTATTCCCAAGAGTCATTATTGATCAAATCAGCTGATATTATTAGTAATATGTCAGAAACCCTGGATGACTATATCCGTTATGGTGAAGAAGTCTTTGCTCGTTTCAGCGCTCCGAAAGAGAAGGTTATCAATAATCAACTTAAGACTATTGATGCTATTTTTGCTCGTTGGGAGGGGAATCCTTTATCGGCCGATCTCTTGAAAATATCTGATGGTCTGAAGAGTTTGTTGGAGATTATTTAATTCTTCGTATATTGCTTTCGGAAATGGCGTAATCGCACATTTTGTGTTATAATCCAAAAATCGGCTATCTCTTAATATTATTATTTTAAAATGTAATAAAATTTATGAAAAAAAGCTTAAAAGCCTTCACCCTTATCGAACTCCTAGTCGTGATTGCCATCATCGGCATCCTAGCCACTATCTCCGTTCTAGCTCTATCTAATGCCAGAGCTAAGAGTAGAGATGCAAAACGGGCTGGTGATATGAAACAAGTTCAAACTGCTCTTGAGCTATTCTTCAATGATAATAATAGATATCCGACTATTGAAGAATGGAATACTGGTAAAATCTACTCTACTACCACTGATGCTACTTCTACCTATATGCAAATCATTCCCACTGCTCCAACTCCAGCCGATGGTAATTGTGGTGACAAAAATACTGTTAGTTATACTCCAACTGAAGATCTAGGGTCTTATAGTATCTCTTTCTGTTTAGGTAATACTACCGGAACATTAACCCCAGGACCGAAGTGTCTGACTCCAGGTGGAATTGTGGATGTGGATTGCGCTCCTATTGTTTGTAATAATAATACCGAGTTCTGTGGCTTTACTACGTGCGGAACTAGTGGAACTTATGGTAATGAATCATATCCAACTGTTTCAATTGGCTCTCAGTGTTGGATGGCTAAAAATTTGAATATTGGCACGGTTACTTCTTTATTTTCTAGCCAAGAAAATAATGGTGTTTTAGAAAAATATTGCTCTGATGATGATATTAATAATTGCTTAAGCTATGGCGGGCTTTATCAATGGGATGAGGCTATGCAATACTCTGTCTCTGAGGGCGTTCAGGGAATTTGCCCGATTGGCTGGCACATCCCAACTGATTCTGATCAAAACACTCTTGATCAGACTTTAAACGATACAACTTGTAATTATGCCAGATCCTGGGTTTGGGGTTGTGCTAACGCTGGGACTAAATTACAGAGTGGTGGTACATCTAATTTCGAAGCTTTATTGGCTGGCCGTCGCGATCTCGATGGTTCTCTGGATTATCGTACTACGAATGCTTATTTTTGGTCTTCTACTGTTAGTGGACTAAATGCTTTTTGTCGAATACTAATTAACAGTTCCTCTGGTGTTAATCGTTATGGTTACTCTCGAAATTATGGAAACTCTGTGCGTTGTCTGCAAAATTAGTTTTAATTCAAAATTTGAATTATAAAAATACCGAGCCAATAAAGGTTCGGTATTTTATTTTATTTCTATTATCTTATATTCCACTGTTCTATCGGCCAGTTGGACTTCGGCGATATCTCCAAGTTTCTTTCCGATGAGAGCTACGCCGAGCGGGGAGTTATGTGATATAATTCCAGTGCTGGGATTAGTTTCATTTGATCCTAGAATCTTATATTCTTTAGTCTTGCCGTTGATCTCCACTATAACAGAATTTCCCAGTTGGACGCGGTCGCTATTTTTATTTGGTTCAATAATCTCAGCTCGCTTTAATAAGTCTTCAATATCTAGAATGCGATAATTGAGGCTACGCAAGCGACTTTT
>JBAXIF010000071.1:0-4377 GCA_037138515.1 Candidatus Falkowiibacteriota bacterium | reverse complement strand
GACCTGGCTTAACCTTTGGTCCTAAAAATAAAACTTTTTTATAATTTTTAGGACAAATCTTGTCCTCATGGTGAAAATGACGATAAACCGTCTTGCCTGGCTTGAAAATGTTTACAAGACGAGAATGGTCAATTTTTCCGCAATAACTAGCGGGAACTTCAACAAATCTGTAATTATCCAGCTTAATTACGAATACCACGTTATAAGCATTAATCTCTTGACCATGTTGGTCTGGTTTCAAAATTCTAGTTTTTGTTTTTGGCATGCAGAATCAGATTTTAGAAGGTTAGACAATTTTTTTTATTTAAAGTACAATAAGACTAACATTATACACGATATCAACGAATTGTCAAATATATGAAGTATCCCGCTGCTATCCAAAATTTAATCAATCAATTTTCTCAACTACCCAGCGTCGGCCCTAAAACCGCTGAACGCTATGTTTTTCACCTGTTAAAATCTAATCCGGAGAAAATCCAGCTTTTTGCCCAATATCTTTCTAACCTCAAAAAAGACCTGAAAGTCTGCTCAGAATGCTTGGCTATATCAGAAAAGAATCCTTGCTTGATCTGCTCTGATCAAAGCCGATTAGAAAGCACCCTATGCATCGTGGCTAACCTGCAAGACATGATTAGCCTCGAAAACACCAGACAATATCAAGGTAAATACTTCATTTTAGGGGGACTTATCAATACTATTGAAAATGTCACTCCTGATGACCTGCCACTAAAAAAACTGGCCGAAAAGATTAATCTGATTCTTAAATCCCAAACCGACCTAGAGATTATCTTAGCTCTCAGTCCCAATCTAGAAGGTGAAACCACTGCCCTCTATCTTTCAAAAATGCTCAAAAATCCTCATATCAAAATTACTCGCCTAGCTCGTGGCCTCCCTTCTGGCGCCAACCTAGAATACGTTGATGAGATGACTCTCGGCAACGCTCTCAAATATCGAAATACCATATAAAAAAACAATCCCCATAGTCATTTGACCATGGGGATTTTTTAATTTTACAAAACTAACACTCGACCATTTCCAGTTTCTTTTTTGAAACAGGATCTTTTTTTGCTTCCTTTGAAACTTCTACAACCTCATAAGACTTGCTTTTAGATAAGCCATATTCGCTCATGAAATCGATAAAGTTGTTGGCATTGTTTGTGCCCATCCGATTAGAATTCGGACCGATAAGGTAAACCTCTCTTTTCTTTTCTTGGCCTTTTTGCTTTTTGACCAACTCGCCATTAACTGTCTGGTGAAAAATATCTGGACTAAGAGGAATTTTTTTCTTAGCACCATTTTCATATCCAAAGGCTGAAATAAAAGCCTTTTTAATGAAAATTCTTTGACCATCAACATTAATTACGATTCCAGTAGGAACAAACTCCTCGGAAGTTTTGCCATTTACAGGCCCATTTTTTTTAGAAGATCGACTCATTATTCACAAGATTTAATTAAAACTCTGTTAACAAGATTATTATAACCAAACAACACTAGAAATGTCAAATAGGGTACAAAAAAATCACTGTGGAGCAGTGACTTTTTTATATTTCAAAAACTATTAAGCGATTGAAGTGATTTTAATTTCCAAATAAGGTTGACGGTGTCCTAAAGTTCTCTTGTAACGAGTCTTGTTCTTGTATTTTACTACAGTAACTTTATCGTCCTTGCCTTCAGCAACAACTTCACCGGTAACTTTTTCACCTAAAGATGGAGTACCGATATTAACTTCTGTACCATCAGCCTCAGCAACTAAAAGAGTTTCGAAGGTAACTTTGTCATTGATGTTTTTGTCTAATTTTTCAATTCTGACAATTTGACCTTCTGCTACCCTGTATTGTTTACCGCCGGTTTTGATAACTGCGATTTTTGCCATATAAATACTGGTTATAATAAATAAAAAAGATATTCCTAAATATCTTTAGATATCATAGCAAAAAACTAGAAATTGTCAAACAAAACAGCTAAGACCCATAAAAATCAATAAATTTGCACTATTTTTCCCAAATCTTGAAACTGGGACTAAAGATTGAAAAATACTGCAGGATAAGCTATAGTTTAAATATAATAAATCATAAAAATTCCAATATGCCAAAATTTATCATTTCTGGGCAGAAGCCATTAAAGGGAGAGATTGCTGTCGGTGGAGCTAAAAATATGGCTCTGAAAGTTATTCCGGCAACCATCCTGTCTAAAGGTAAGACTACTATCAAAAACTTACCAAACATTGAAGACGTTGATAAGTCATTAGAACTGATTGTGGAATTAGGCGCTAAGATTGAGCGTGGAAAAAATTCCGTCATAATCGATACCACTGGAATCAATCTAACTGAATTCCCTACCAAACTAGCTGACAAGTTCAGAACTTCAGTCATGTTTGTTGGTCCAATCTTGGTTCGCTTAGGCGAAGCCAAATTTCCTCACCCGGGCGGTTGTGTTATCGGCGCCGGCGGACGTCCAATCGATCTATTTTTGGAAGGCTTTAAAGCTTTTGGTGCTGAAATTGAAATTACTGATAAAGACTATCATATTAAATCCGGCAAAATGCACGGGGCAGAATATTTTTTCACTACTGTCAGTGTGACTGTTACTGAAAGTTTAATGATGACCGCTACTTTGATTCCTGGAAAAACTGTTTTACGTAACTGCGCCATGGAACCCGAGATTGAAGCCTTAGCTGATTACTTAAACAGCCAAGGAGCTAAGATTAAAGGAGCTGGTACTCCAACTATTGAAATCGAAGGCGTGGAAAGCATTACCGCTGGTGAGTGCCAAATTATTCCTGACAGAATCGAAGCTGGTTCTTTTGCTCTCTTAGCAGCAGCTAGCCACTCTGAAATTACCATCACCCATTGCAACCCTAAACACTTGATGAGCTTACTTTCTATTTTTCAAAAAATTGGAGTTCCTTTCGAAGCGGGTGAAGATTACTTAAAAATGAAACCAGCTGGAGAAATCAGACCTTATGACATTAAGACTCATGAATACCCAGGATTCCCTACCGACCTGCAATCACCTTATGTTGTTTTAATGACCCAAGCCAAAGGAAACTCTCTAATCCAAGAAAATATTTATGACCGTAGATTACTTTGGACAGACACTCTATCTCAAATGAACGCTAATATTATTATGTGCGATCCGCATCGAGTAGTAGTTAGCGGTCCAAGCAAGCTTTATGGCAAAAGAATGATTTCACCAGATATCAGAGCTGGTATTGCTCTGGTAATTGCCGCTTTGATTGCTGAAGGCGATACTGAAATTGACAACATCTACCAGATTGACCGCGGTTATGAAAAGATCGATGAAAGATTAGCAGCTCTAGGAGCTGATATTAAACGCGTAGAATAATATATGACCACCAGAATCCGTAATTTTATCTTTTGGATTTTCTTCGTCATCTTTGTCGTGGCTACTTCCTGGATATCCCTTTATGCCACCGGCTATCGCGTGTCCTTGTCTTGGCCACCAAATTTCAAAAGCATCCTACAACAAACTGGAACACTAATCTTGAATTCTAAACCAGAAGGCGCCACTATTTCCATTACCGGTAATAATAACCAGGATTTTTTCCAAAAATTTTTCTTTTCTGAACCTAGTAAATATTATACTCCGGCCAAGATTAAAAATATCATTCCAGGAGAATATCTAGTTCGTTTTGAAATGGCGGGTTATTGGCCCTACGAAAAGAAGTTACGAATTTATCCAGGCGAAGCCACTTATTTAGAAGAAGTTGATCTCTTTCGCCAAGATTTGCCATTAAAGATTATTGACTCTAAGACCCAGGGAATCCAAATGACAAGCGATAATAATTATATTGTCTTGAAAGATGATAAAAAGATAATCGACTTAAAGACCGAAACTGAAACCCAAATTTCCCTTTCTGAGGACACCCTGAAAAGACCAGAAGATTCTGATAAGATTATCAAGCCAAAAGAAGTTAAATATCTTTCTTTGATTAGCGCTGACCTTCTAATCTACGCAACCGACTGGGAAATCTATTTGTTTGATGCCAAAGAGAACAAGCATACTTTAATCACCCGTCTCAGCGAACAAATTACCTCAGTAGCTTGGCGTGATGGCGGTTATATAATCTACTCTACTAATAATTCTATCAAGGTTATTAATCTTAAAGATCGAGAAAATCCAACATCTTTGATAAGCTTGGAAAAGATATCTGCCCCAATCTTAAATGCTAAAGGTGATACACTCTACTTCACTGCCAAAATTGGAAACCAAGAAGGATTATATAAACTGTTTATCAAATAAAATAATTTTAAATAAAAGTAAAAAAACCACTCTGGACAGAGTGGTTTTTTGTTATAAAAAGGTTTAATACCCAAAAATGGTTGGTAATAATTTAAGATAACCCTTGTATTTACT
>JBAXIF010000070.1:0-4431 GCA_037138515.1 Candidatus Falkowiibacteriota bacterium | reverse complement strand
CCGTATATGTCAAAAAAGCCTTAAACGGTTTTATTCTCTTAAAATTAAAAAACCTCATGAATATGAGGTTTTTATTTTTTGATTAATTTGAAAATAGTTTCGAAAGAATCTGTTTTTTTGTTTTTAGACTATTTGTGGAAAAAATAGTATAATACAATTATTATAAGTTTAATATTTTAAAATGTTTTGGAATAAGAAAAAAGATGAAGCTGCTGAAGTCCTTAAGATCGACGATCAGATAGTGGTTTCTAATATGAGCGTGATTTATTTTTTGGGCCAAAGCAATGAGATTAAAGCTCTGGATAATATTAATCTTTCTATTTATGAAGGAGAGTTTATTATTTTCTTCGGTCCTTCCGGTTGTGGTAAATCTACTTTGCTTTATTCTATTGCTGGCTTGGAAAATGGTATCCAAGGAGATATTTTAGTACAAGGAAAAAATTTGTCCAAGATGCCCCCTCGAAAAAAAGAATTATATTATCGTAATACTATTGGTATGGTTTTTCAGGCCTATCATTTGATTCCTACTTTAAGCGTTTTGCAAAATGTCACTCTGCCATTGGTGGCTGCTGGGGTGAGGCCGAAGGAACGGCAAGAGCGAGCTATGGAATTATTGTCTCGCTTCGGCGTGAGAGCTCAGGCTGATAAATTACCAAATGAATTATCTGGCGGTCAACAACAGCGCGTGGCTATCTGCCGGGCGGTTATTAATAGCCCTAGTATTATTTTAGCCGATGAACCTTTGGGTAACTTAGACTCTCGTTCTGCTAATGAGGTGGTCGAGCTTTTGAAAGATTTAAATACTAATTTTAAGAAGACGGTTATTTTAGTTACTCATGATCCGACCTATTTAGATATTGCTAACAGAGTCTTTTTTATTAAAGATGGCCGCTTGATTGATACCAAGGTTAATAAGGCCGTCAATAAAATGGTGGTCAAAGAGATGGTGGAGGCTGGAACTCATACTCAAGAATTAGATTTTTTATCTAAACATTACTCCAAGTTAAAAGCTCAGACTCCGACTTCTTTGTTGAGAGCTTACCAGGCTAAAAATATTGCCACCTTGGCTATGACCGGATTAGCCGCGGATGATTTTGATCGTTTGCAGGGAAAAATTGAAATTGCTTTAGGGCAGAAAGATGATTTTTCTCCGGTAGAAAAATTTTTGGATGTTAACCCAGAAGAAGGCGGTCTAGGGTTAGACAGCCGAACTGCTAAAAAAATTAATGACAAGATTAAAATCTTAGCTAAAGAATTAGAAGCTGGAGCTCATTTACCTCATCGTAGTGATGACGATGATGTTTTGGCTAGTCCGGACTTGGTGGCTGAGGAAGAGAAGGAAGAAATAATTTTACGCCGTGCTTTATTTGATGACTTAAGTGTCAGATTAAAAGATCCTGCTAGCTTGCCGGTTATTGACGCGGCTATTACTGATCGTTTTCGCGGTCGCATTGATCGTCGAGAATTATTCCGTCTTCTAGACCAACCTTTAGACAAGGGCGGCGCTGGTCTTGATCGTCGTTTAGCCTCTAAGATGTCTAAGCGTCTAGAGTTATGGCTGATAGGTCATAAAGAACGTTAATTTTTATGAAATTTAAGGATTTATTAATTTTATCAACTCGCACTTTCAAGACCAACACCAGTCGGACGGCTTTGACTGTTTTAGGCCTGGGCGTTGGTATTGGAGCTGTCTTCTTTTTGGTGTCCTTGGGTTATGGTTTGCAAAATGTTATTTTGAGCAATATTACCACTGCTGATTCCATTTTAACTCTAGATGTTAGTTCCGGATCCAACTTAGTGGTTTTGGATAAAACTACCGTAGAGTCGATTAATAAAATGCCGACAGTAGCTGAGACTAGTCCCTTGGTTAGTTTAGCTGGGCAATTAGTTAGTGATGCCTCTATTTCTGATGGTCTGATTAATTTAGTGGACAAACCCTATTTCCGTTTAAGCGGCTTGAAAATTGCTACCGGTCGGGAATTCACTAATAATGATAGTCCGGAAATTGTAGTTTCTTCGGCTGCTGCTAAAATATTTGGCTTTACTAAGGCCACTGATATTATTGGTCAGAATTTAAAGATAAATTTATTTATTCCAGGGGAGGATAATGAGGCGGCTACTGTGGCTAGTTTAGATTCGGTTTACACTGTGGTGGGCATTGTTAATGATGAAAATTCCAACTTTATTTATGCTCCAATTAATACTGCCAGTAAAGTTAACCTTCCACCTTATTCTGGTTTGAGAGTGAAGGTCACTTCCGAGGAGAATCTTAGTGTTGCTCGTGATTTGATTGTTCATCAGGGGTTTATGGTTTCTTCTTTGTCAGACACTATTGACCAGACCAAAAAGATTTTTGCTATTATTCAAATAGTATTAGCCGTTTTTGGTTTAATTGCCTTGATTGTTTCGGCTATCGGTATGTTTAATACTATGACCATTACTTTATTGGAGCGGACCCAAGAAATCGGCATCATGCGGTCTATCGGAGTCACCAACCATGATGTTGCCAGTCTTTTTCTTCTAGAGTCATTGATTATGGGTTTTCTTGGTGGTTGCGGTGGCTTGTTGATTGGTTATGTTTTTGGCGAGTTGTTTAATATTTCTATTAATATTATGGCCAAAAACTTTGGTGGACAATCCTTTGATTTATTCTATCGTCCAGGTTGGTTTGTTGTTTTTGTCCTTTTATTCTCTGTTCTAACTGGTTTTTTAACCGGTCTTTACCCAGCTCGACGAGCGGCCAAGCTTAATCCGCTGGACGCTTTGCGTTATAAATAGAAAAAACACTCATAATATCCAATTTTCATTTGACTGATGGGTTAAAATCAGTTACTATTAGTATAATATTAACCCCATTTTTGTTAAGGGGTGAGTTAAATTCTGTATATATGTTAGAGCTTAAGGTTCCCGTAAAAGCTAAGGCAAAAAGAAAGACTCCAAAGGTTATCAAAAAACCTCAATCAATAGTTTTACCCGTGCCTGTTTTGGCGGAAAGTAAATTCAAGGTTGAGATAAAAAAAGCTATAAATCCTCTTAACATCTTAAGATCTAAAATTAAGTTTCCGGTTGTTACTAAGGAATTGGTTGTTAAATTTTTTTCTAAACAAAAACAAGATTTAAATCATATCTTTTCTAAACAGAATTGGCGTCGGGCCACGTCTGTTTTTTTATTGCTCGTTATCATTTTTTCCACGACCCTAGTTGATAGAACTGTTAATGCCGCTACCTATAGCTTTATCCAAACTAATTGGTCTGGCGGAGTTAGCGCCGATACTGCTATTCATCCTGGAGATCAGTCTGGTTGGAATAAATTTGAATCTAAGGATGCTAATTTAGCCGTGGTTAATGCTGGCGCTGGATTAGGCTTGAGTGCTGTGGCTGGTTCTTTAACTCAAAGTGATAACAGTGCTACGACTACTGGTTTTAATCTGAGTGGTAAAACTTTCTCTAATACCATAGTTGATGGTGTGGCTGATAGCGCTTCTGTTACATTAAGTAAGACTAATATTGCTACGCCGATGATAGCTGGCGGTCCTGGTAATGCTTTTGTTGTTAAGTCTGACGGTAGTGCTTGGGCCTGGGGTTTAAATAGTAATAATAATTTAGGTGATGGCTCTGCCACCCAAAGAAATTTCCCAGTCCAAATCAGTGGTCTAACTAGTGGTGTTGTAGCTGTGGCTGCCGGACAGTCGTCATATACACTTAAAGCTGATGGTTCCGTCTGGGCCTGGGGGTATAATGCTACTGGAGGGCTAGGAGATAATTCGACTGTTGCTAAGACTACCCCAGTTCAGGTTAGTGGCTTAACTAGTGGTGTTATAGCTATCGCTGCTGGTTCAACTTCTGGATATGCCCTTAAAGCTGATGGCTCCGTCTGGGCCTGGGGTGACAATACTCAGGGTCAGTTAGGGGACAACTCTACCACTAGAAGACTTGTACCAGTTCAAGTTAGCGGTTTAATTAGTGATGTGGTTGCTATTTCTGCTGGTGGACAATCTGCTTATGCCCTTAAAGCTGATGGCTCCGTCTGGGCCTGGGGATATAATGGTTCTGGATGTTTAGGGGATAATTCTACCACTAGAAGACTTGTACCAGTTCAAGTTAGTGGCTTAACTAGTGATGTGGTCGCTATTTCTGCTGGCTCATTATCTGGATATGCTGTTAAGTCCGACGGCTCTGTCTGGTCTTGGGGTGATAACGCTCAAGGTCAATTAGGAGATAATTCTTTAACCCCAAAGCTTGTGCCAGTTCAAGTTAGTGGCTTAACTAGTGATGTTGTGTCTATCGCTACTAACAGTGCCACTCTTTCGGCTTATATTCTTAAAACTGATGGTTCCGTTTGGTCTTGGGGTTATAATAATGTTGGTCAACTAGGCGATAATTCTACCACTAGAAGACTTGTACCAGTTCAAGTTAGTGGCTTAACTAGTG
>JBAXIF010000069.1:0-4466 GCA_037138515.1 Candidatus Falkowiibacteriota bacterium | reverse complement strand
ATCGCATAGAGCCTTAGATAACTTCTCTCTACCCCGATCCGAATCAGCATCTGCCTGCCTTTTAATATCTTGGGACAAGAGGTTGAGAAATAAAGCTACTTGATCATAGGTCATATTGCCGATTGCTTGAGCCAATTGATCAAGTGATCCATCGTAACCCGCTACTTCGCTAGGATGTTTTGTGCTATTTTCCATATTCATAGATAATTTAAAGAGCAATAATACAGCTAAGATTAATATTTCCACAAACATCACAATAAATCAAGTATTGTTTTATAAAACAAAAATAGACCTTATTTGGGTCTATTTTTATATTGAGATAAAATATAATACGCTATCGACGACTCTTAGGTGTTACCCAGAAGCCCATATACTTTCCTCGCATCAAACGCCACTGAGCATCAAGACAAGGTAAGGCACCGAAGAAGATAATAGTGACTGGGACAGTTACCCACTCCAATACCACTAAAATATTTTTGAAGAAACTGAAACCCTTCGGCCTCTTCGGTAAAAGAATAGTAGAAATAGTAGCTGACAAAACCATACCAACCAACGCTAAGTTCATTAAAGCAGAACTGACTTGGGGTAAATTACCAGAAAGCACAGTAGAGTTAAAACGATCTCCTCCCAACAACATTGGCATCCAACCGACAACAGCAATAATCAAAGCATTGGTGGCCCAGGAATGAAAACCATAAACTTGGACAAAGATGTGACGCAGCATCACCTTATGATCCACTTCTTTCCACTTCTTGGCGGTATTGAAAATTAGATATGGAACATTCTCACTACCCCAAGCCCAGCGTCTCTGCTGCTTATACAAACTCTTGGCAGTATTCATAAAACTAGCGTCCATAGTGGTATCCATAAAAACTGGGAAATATAAAGGCTCAACTCGATAATTACCATTATAATAGAGCAAACAATTCCAGAAGATACGAGAATCTTCAGAGACCATATTAGTCGACCAAAAACCGATATCAACCAAAGCTTTCCAAGTCATGGAATGAGAAGAGTAGGTTGATAATTTTTCTGGACGAATCTGTTGCATCATTTGCCAGAAAGTATTAGAGGACGAAGCTACCCGAGCAAAGAATGGTGCCTGCCAAACATTATTATGATAGATCGGGATTGGTTGGTAACTGGCATGATATGGATCAGATACAGTTAAAAATGAATGGGTCAGCTTAAAGAAGTAACCAGGAAAAACAACAGTATCAATGTCAAAAACACTAACTAAAATTTTGTTATAATCAAGACCTTCCTTATCAACAATCTCCTCCTTAACCTTTTTAGCGGCCCAAGCCTGATTAGCGCCCTTACCCTTTAATTCACCTTCAATTTCTCCTGGGTGATAAGTGACAAATAGGTTACGGAAATAAACTCCAAACTCAGAATTAATAGCTTCGGCCTTACTATGGGCAATTTCCACTCCAGCTCTTTCTTCCATAGCCAAGACCACAATCATGTTCTTAGTTGGATAACCATCCTTAATCAAAGACTCTACTGCCGTCCTTAAAATATCCAAGTCTTCATTATAATTAGGCAGAACAACCATATGGATAATTTCCTCCCAAGATACCCCCTGTTCGCATAAAGGTTTTTTAGCCTGATCATCAATTATGGTTTCACTATCAGCGTCCAAAAAACTGACTGAAAGTTCGCGACACTTCTTTTCCCAATCAACAACCTTATTCTCTTTCATCTTCTTATAGCCAGCAATCAAGTAAATCGCTAAAAAAATAACCAAAAGAAGCCAATAGACATCAAAAGCAATAATAAAATAAGCTACCCAAACCGGTTGAAAATAGGAAAAGACAATTAATAATAAAAGAGTGCCAATAGATAAAAATCCTGGCAATATCTCTAATAAGCGATAAATTTTTCGATCGCGACCAGAAAGCTCCGTAGCTTTACCAATTTTTAAGTAATTCATAGTTATAGATAAAAAGTCTATAAAATATAATTATAGACTTTTTTAAAATAGCAAAATATTAAAACTGAATTGTATCTCCTTCTTTTAACTCTTTTCCTTCATCATTGTCAATATCATCAGCCTTTTCTGTTTTTGGTTCGGTCTTTATCTCTCGCCCTCTAAAATCAACTGGCTTAGCTAGAGATAAGTCATTTAAAGACAGTGGTTTAGCCTCTGACTCTTCCTTAACTATAGACTGCCCCCTAGCTGGACTCCATCTTTCTTTCATTTCTGCTAGTTCAGCTTGCTTGGCCTTTCGTCGATTTTCCACTTCATTCTTTTTAGACTCTCGATTCTTTTCTAAGCACTCCTTGCAATAAACCGGACGAATACCATCTGGTTCAAAGACAGTCTTAGTTTCCTTTTTACAACCAGAACAAATAGCGGAAAATTTTCGAGCATCTTCCAATTTTTGAAAATTTACCGGAGAGGCAGGGGCAACGAATGGAGCTTCAGTTTTTATAGGAGCTGGAGTCTCAACTCTTATCGGATTTGGGGCTACTGGACTAACAACTGGAAGTTCAACCCTGGTTGGGGTTGGAGTAACAGGAGATTCAACTTTAATAGGTTCTGAGATGGGGGCAACCGGAGCAATAACTGGAGCTTCAACTTTTGGAGCTGCTACTGGGGCAGGACTAACAACAGGACGAGGCGCAATTGGCACTATTGGTTTAGGTTGAGGTATACCATTCTTTTTGTTTTCTCTGGCCTTCTCTAAACAATCTTTGCAATACACTGGTCTGACGCCATCTGGCTCAAAAACAGTCTTAGTCTCTTTCCCACAAGTAGCGCAAATAGCACTAAACTTTCGGGCATCATCAGCATCCGACTTAAAACTAGAAGCAGGGCTATCTTCAGATCCCCTAGCATCTTTTTTATTAATTGTCGTATCGTCATCGTCAGCATCATGCCAACGTAAAATCTTTTCTTCCACCTCATCTTTTCCACTGGCATAGACCGCCCTGGAATTATCAATTACCGCTTCAGTATTTCCAGTTTTTTCTTCTTCACCCAATGGTGGTAAGCCTCGAGCTGAAAAAGGATCGGAAGAAATGCCATCGATCATTAATTTTAAATACATTTCATATTTAGGTAGATTAACCAAGTCCTCTTCGGTAAAAGTTGGAGTAAATTCCTTCACCAATTCGTCAGCGTCAGCCGCACCAACTCGGAAAACAATCATAGTACCAACGTTACCAAAAACTGCCGGCTTCACTTTTTCTGACAACTGCTCAATATATTGATGAGCCATAATCAAGCATAAACGGTATTTTCTGGCTTCAGATAAAATACTGGCAAAACTATCAGTTGAGAAGTTTTGGAATTCATCGATATAGAGATAAAAATCTTTACGTTCTTTTTCTGGCATATCAACCCGGCTCATGGCCGCTAATTGAATCTTGGTTACCATCATAGCACCAAGCAAAGCTGAGTTATCTTCACCAATTCTTCCTTTACTGAGATTCATGATTAAAATCTTGCTGCCATCCATAATCTCACGCATATCAAGAGATGACTTAACCTGACCGACAATATTTCTCATAAAAGCGGTCGACAAAAATTGACCAACTTTGTTTTGAATTGGAGATACGGCCTCAGAAGCAAATTTGTCAGCATAAGAAGCAAATTCTTTTTCCCAGAATGATTTAACTACTGGATCTTTAATGTTTGCTACCACTTTCTTTCTAAAAGGCTTATCTGATAAAATTCTAACGACACCCAAAAGAGTTGATCCTGGGTAATCCAAAATAGCCAAAATAGCATTACGTAAAATATATTCTAAACGAGGTCCCCAAGAATCAGCCCATAATTTCTGAAAGACGCCGATTAAACCAGAGGCCACTAAGTGGCGCAAATGAGGCTCAACCTGTTCTACCACGTTAAAGGCAATCGGAAATTCAATATCCGATGGATTAAAATAGATGACATCCTTAATTCTGTCTTCTGGGATAAATTCAATAATCTTTTCCGCTAAATCACCATGAGGATCAACTACGGCCACACCATGCCCAGCCCGAATATCATCGACAATCATATTTTCCAAGATAGTAGACTTACCCATACCGGTTTTACCGACTAGGTACATGTGTCGACGACGGTCATCTTTTTTGATACCAAAACGACGCATCTGATTGCGGAATGTCGTTTGGGCGAAAAAAGTAATATCACTCATATATTATTAATACTATTAATTAAACTTAAAAACCCAATAAACCGGGAGTAACACCGCCACTCATAGACTGGACCTTACTTTGAACCTGTCCAATCAGAGTAGGTAAATAAAAAATACTGGCTGCAGTCGAAAGGATAATAAAAACCCAGACCACTATACCAGTAACCTTCTTCCAAAAAAGATAGCTCTTAACAGTCTTAGCACAAATCAAAATACCTTCGCTCACTTCTAAATTCTTTTGAGCAATTTCTAAATTCTTTTCCAGTAGAGCTTTCAGGTCAGCATTATTATCAATATTTTCTGGAGTTGTTTTTGCCT
>JBAXIF010000068.1:0-4553 GCA_037138515.1 Candidatus Falkowiibacteriota bacterium | reverse complement strand
ATTTACATTATATGAACTCGTAGAGAAAGTGTCTAGGATTTGGGGTACCTGCCAGTCTGTTACTACTATCACCGGAATTAATATTGAATTGCTGTGGTGAAGAAGTCCAGACCTTTACAACCACTAGGTCAAAAATCTGGATAACAGGATCATAGCTAACATCAACACTTTGAATAGCTTTGAAAGCGATGGTCTTGATGTTCTTGAAAATAATACCGGACTTGATAGTAAAACTATCTACTCCCACCTCCATACTGAAATAATAATAATCCAGATAAGCAACGAAAAATATAATGGAACCTAAGATAGTCAAAATCAAAGCTAAAAATAAAGTCAGATTAATATCACGACTCAAGAACCAAGTTGGCAAGACCCCCAATAGCCAGATTGAAATAATCCGAACTAGATGGAAGGCTAAAACTGATTTTGGTAATTTATAGGATTTAAAAGTTTCTGACATAAATATTAATCTTTGAGCATTAAGTTAGTGAACCAAGAAGTTAGCCACAAGAATAAGGACAAGAAGAAGGCTGGCCAAAAACCGATAACGGTAAATCCTTTCACGAAGCTAGCCACAAACAAGACCAACAAAGAGTTAATAACTAAAGTGAAAAGACCTAAAGTCAAAATAGTGATTGGCAAAGTCAACAAGATTAAAATTGGACGAATAACGGCGTTGACCAAACCTAAGATAATAGCGGCAATAATAGCAGTATAGAAGCTAGAGACATTCACTCCGGTAATTATGTAAGGAGCGGCTAAAAGAGCTAAAGCATTTAACAACAAACGAATAATTAGTTTCATATTTTTTTAATTAAATTAATAAATTTATTTTAACTCATAAATCATATAGAGCTCCGGCACAACTGCCTCCACCTTCAACTCTTCACTAATCTTCTGTGATAAAATATCGCTGGATTTTTCTTCTCCATGGTTTACAAAGATAGCAGTTGGCTTTGGACCCTTAATATGCCTTAACCAATCCATAATTCGAGGATAATCAGCATGAGAAGAGAAAGAATTAATCACTGAAACTTGAGCTAAGACTTCCACAGAGCGATCATCAACAAAGACGGTCTGATCGCCATCTAAAATCTTCCGGCCCAAAGTACCTTGGGCTTGATAAGCTACAAACAATACATGGTTTAGCTTATTATCCAAATTCAATTTTAAATGAAATGGAATTCTTCCTCCGACACACATTCCCGAAGAAGCTAAGATAACCTTCGGTGGTTGAGTAACATTAATCTTCTTAGACTCATCCTTAGTCAGGGTAAATTTCAATCCCGGAAAATCAAAAATATCATCACCGGACTTAATCAGATTCCAAGAATTTCGATTATACAGATCTTCATAATGACGATAGATATCTACCGCTTTAATAGCTAAAGGACTGTCTAAGAAAATTGGTACTCGAGGAATCAATCTGTTTTCCATTAAGTAATTAAGTTCAAATAAAATTTCTTGAGTCTTCTCAATCACGAAAATCGGAATCATCAAGACTCCTCCCAAACCAACAGTTTCTAAAATAGCCTTACGCAACTTATCAATCCCCTCCTCCTTAGTTTCATGGACACCATAAGCATAAGTCGATTCAGTGATAACATAATCAGCACCATCAGCAAACTCCAAATCGCGAATAATCGGTGAGGGTGAATTGCCTAGATCGCCGGAGAAAACAATCTTCTTCTCTCGGCCTTCATCCTTGATATATAATTCAACAAAAGCTGATCCTAAGATATGACCGGCATCACGGAACTTCAACTGGATATTATTATCAATAAAGGTCATTTCGTCATAAGGTATAGTTTCAAAATGATTCATCAAACCCTCAACATCATCTTCAGTATAGAGAGCTTCATGACCAGAGGCCATCGCTTCATGAGCAATAATACGGGCGGCGTCCAATAACATAATCTCAACTAAATCACGGGTCGGTTCGGTACAAAAAACCTGGCCCCGAAAACCGTCTTTATAAAGCTTCGGTAAACGACCGCAATGGTCGACGTGGGCATGAGTCAAAAAGACAAATTCAACTTCAGCCGGATTAAAATGAAAGTCTTCCAGATTTTTCTCAGCCGCAAAACGCTCACCCTGGAAAATACCACAATCCACCAAAAACTTCTTGCCGTCATGATCCAGCAGATTACAAGAACCAGTCACCTCGCGACAAGCTCCATGAAAAGATAATTTAATCATAATAATTTTATATAATGAATAAAATAGGTATGTCCTATATATATTAAAAAAATAGTATAAGCCCAATCAAAATAAAAACGCTTCAACAAATTCAATAGATACAAAATCAGGACCAACGGATAAAGTAAAATGACTAAAGGGTTCTTCCAAAAATTCCGGTTAGCCATTGTAAGCAATGATTCAGCGTCCCCCGTTGATGGAATGGCCTGAAGGGCGATGGTAACACCAAGATAAGCGAATAATAAGTCCCAGAGATTATAAATTGGCCTAATCTGAGCAAAGAAGAACATCGCCAAATAAGAATTAACAATCAAAGGACCGAAAGAAATCAGCCAACTACTCATAAAACCTTTAGGCTCTTCATGAACCACAAAGCCCGCGACCTTCTTGAATTGGAATAAATTGATCTTATAAATTCTCACCCCTCCCAAAAGGCAAAAAAGAGCATGAGCCAATTCATGGACTACTACTCCAGGGGCTGTCAAAATAGCATAAAAATAATACAATTTCATAAACTAATTATATCATAAGTAGCGACCAAAACCAATAAATAAATTATTGTTGACAAACAGCGATTATTGTTATAACATAGATGAAAATTAATGAATAAAAAATCAATCAAAAATCAAAAGTAATGGACGATCCAGGCTTCGATAGAATTTATGTTCATCCTAACCATGACGAGTCTCAATTAAAAGAATTAGTTGAAACCGCCATAAACAACGGATTTCAATGTCTAGAGTACATTGAAGTCAAAACGGAAGAACAAATTCAATCTTTAGTAACTAGGAAGAACTATGCAATAGTCCTTCAAAAAGTTGGAAATGATTTATCAATATCCGATAAATCGATGTCTCAAATCACCAAACACATGACTGATAAGGACGTCAAAATCTATAGCCCAGAAAAGGCCATGGAGTGGATACTAGAAACAACCTCAAAAAAAACAACGTAAAACAAAATAGAGCTGCCTCAAAACGGGTAGCTCTTTTCATTTTATGCTATAATAAACCCACTATGAATTTAGAAAAAGAACAAGAACTATTTCAAGAAGGCTATAACCTGATAGGTGGAGTTGATGAAGCTGGACGCGGACCACTAGCCGGACCAGTTGTTGCGGCTTGTGTGGTAATTGATAAAAACTTTGTGATCTCCGGTCCAGAATTAGAGTTAGTCCGAGACTCCAAAAAACTTTCAGCTAAGCAGCGCGAGAGAGTCTTTGCTGTGATCAAGGAAAAGACTGTCGCTGTCGCCATTGGAGTAGCTGACCACCGAACAATCGATGAGGTAAACATTCTACAAGCTACTTTTTTGGCTATGAAAAAAGCCATCAATCAAATGGCTATTGTCCCCGATTATATTTTAGTCTATGGTGGTCTGCGTATTCCTCGATTAGAATTTCCTCAAGAAGCTATCAAGGAAGGCGATGCTAAAGTTTTCTGCATTGCGGCTGCGTCTATCATTGCTAAAGTCAGTCGGGACTATCTCATGGATGAAATCGACAAGAAATATCCAGAATATAAATTCGCTCAACATAAGGGTTACGGCACTAAGCTCCATATGGAAAAAATATTAGAACACGGTCCCTGCCCCATTCATCGCCGCAGCTTTGCTCCCATCAAAGATATGGTAAAAAAATAAAACCTTCAGCATGAGCTACTGAAGGTTTTTTTGTTTGTTTTTTTGCTTGTTTTTTTCTTAAAAATAAAAAGAGCGGTAACTAGAAAAGTAAGTTTAATGTTGATCAAAAAGTAATTTTAAACTAAACGTCTGGGTTCAATTAAATTAAACTGAAACTAAATTGGTAGAGTTAATTATTATTAAATTCGATATAAAAATCGACAGATAACAATACGAAGATAGTAACTATTTAACCAATTGATTAATTGCGGTCTAATGCCGCGGTGACGTGTCTTAAAATTATTGTTTAAAAAACAACAACCTTGATTCTAATTTTGTTTGAAAGAACGCAAAGAACGTAATTTTTGTTTGCCTACTTTAGGCAAGAGAAATTATGAATTAAGCAAAGAACGAATATAAATTGTTATATTTAAATATTACCAAATAGCTAGAAAAATGTCAATAACCAAAAAATAAAAGGCACTGTTTTTTCAGCGCCTTTTTTAATCTAACAAAGTTTAAACGTTATTCTGGAAACAGCAAATAGCAACGAGGCAATAACTGCTGGACCAAAAATAAAAATACCAAGAATAGCAAAGGGACTAACAGTGACAGTCGCCACAAAACAATGCTTGAGCAACTCCCAGTCTTGTCGCAAATATCCAAATTATTCTTTGGCTATTTTTTCTTTAGCTAGACTAATAATCAATCGATCGTTCATAATCTTTGATTTT
>JBAXIF010000067.1:0-4627 GCA_037138515.1 Candidatus Falkowiibacteriota bacterium | reverse complement strand
AGTTTGAGTTCGACCGGCAAATGGTAATCTAGCAAAAACAAAAGAGGTGATAGCATAGGCCGCCAAAACGATCACTAAACCGATAACTGCCGTCTTGATTCGAGCCTGAGCTCCCTCAACTTCTTTTTCGTTACCGCCAGCTGTCATCCATTGGTAACCAGCGAGGACTAGAAGTACTAAGAAGATAATGCCCAAAATACTTAAAGCTACTCTGATAATCAAAGCGATAATGTCATCCAGGGCCATATTCTGATCAAAACCAGCGCTATCGCGCAAAGTATCAGTTTGACTAGTAATACCACTGGAAGTAGCAAGAAGACCAGCGCTACAATGAGCCATTGGAAGTAAGAATCCTGCAACTAAGATTATAAAGATAAACAGTGGAAGAAATTTTTTGAAATTATTCATAAACTTATATTAATTATTTATTATAATAAATAACTAGAGATAAAGGCCCAGATAGCATAGGCAGATAAAGTTATAACCAAACCGATAATAGATGTTTGCATGGAGCTCTTCGCTTTACTAACATCATCTTCATTACCACCAGCCATCATCCATTTAAAGCCAGCCAAAACTATTAAAATAACAAAGATGATACCCAATAAGCTTAAAGCGACATTAATAACCATACCAACGATAGAAGCCAGAGTGGTGCTGTCAGCAGCAGCATAAGGACCGGAAGCGCCAGAACCAGCGTTTTGTAAGCGATCAGTGATCGAAGTCGAACTAGCCGCAAAAACAAAGTAAGGTAAAACTAATAAGGAAACCAAGGAAATTAAAATTGCAGTTTGTTGAATAGCCTTTTTCATATTTTTATATTATTTAAAAAATTTAAACAGAACCGAGTCTGCCACCAGGCATTAAAGCATTGATAACAAAATAACTAATAGCATAAGCGCCTAAAACAATGATTAAGCCAATCAAAGATTCCCGAATAATGTCCTTGGCCTTAGTCACTTGCTTTTCATCGCCACGAGCAATCATCCAGATAATACCAGCATAAACAATCAAACCAACAAAAACAACTCCCAAAAGCGACAAAATAGAAGTAATAGCTGTACTAATAATCTGTTCCGGAGTCACAGCTCCAGCGTTACCATCAATATTAAAATTAGCATTATACGCCGCAGAATCTAAACGATCTTGATTGGAATAAATATCACCAGTATCAACTCTAAAAGCATTGTTTAAATTAGCAGCACTAACCGGCAACGCTAAAAGAATAGTAGTAATAATTAATCCAGCTGATTTGTAAAAAATATTTTTCATATAATAACTTATTGCATGGTTTGATTAACAAAAACACTAGCAACAAAGTAAGTAATGGCATAAGCTGAAGCCACAATTACCAAGCCAATAATGGCATCAAATATAATATTCTTAGCTTGATCAACTGTTTTTTCATTACCACGAGCTGTCATCCATAAAATACCACCATAAATCATCAGCAATAAAAAGATTACTCCCAGGAATGATAGAGCTGTTGTTAGAATAGCGCTAATTCCACCCTCTAAAGTAGTTCCGGCCCCAAACAAGCGTTGATCATAATGACCAGTTTGTTTAGCGGCAGTATCAAGTCCTGTGCTACCCGCAAAATCATAGGCCAAAACAGCCTTAGAAAAAAGGAACAGGCCACAGGCCGACATAAACCCAATTAATTGTTTGGCGTATTTTTTAATCATAAGAATAATTATCTTTTAATTTCCTTGCCCAGTAGGTGTTGTAGTAGAGATAGGTAAAGCTCCAGTATCAGTTAATTGACGACCAATAAAGGCAGTAATAGCATAAGCTGATAAGACAATAACTAAACCAATAATAGCAGAAACTAAAATATCTTTAGCCTGAGTAGTTTTCTTTTCATTACCAGCAGAAGTCATCCACAAAAGACCAGCATAAATAATCAGTATTAACAAAATAACACCAATAAATGACAAGACAGATCCAACCAATTGACCAACCTTGCTAGACACATATTGTCCTGGATTACTACCAACAGCATTAACGCTGAGTGGGGCCTCTAATCCGCCAGCGGTAATAGTGGTATCTAAACCATATCTAGTGGAAGCTGGATCAACAACAACCGCAAAAGCCTTATTCATCACAAAAAATAAGGATAAAAATATTAGTAAAGAAATTAGAGGAAAAACAATTTTATTAATCTTCTTAGCCATAGTTATATATAAAATTATTAAATGATAGATTTCAAGCTAAAATTCCCAGCTCCTATCAGGGAGACTAGGATTAAAAGTAAATAGTAATGATTTTGACAGATGAAACCATAACAAAATAAGAATCTGGAAAAAATTCCACTTCTTTAAGCACAAGAAAAGTCTTCTGCTTAAAGGAGTGGCCCCACTCTTTTAAAGGAGAGGGACCAAACTTTTCCGAAATCGATTTCTGAAAAATAATAGCGATTAAACGTTGCCAGTCGCATTGATAAGTTGATTCAAAACGAAAGAGGCAATACCCCAAGAAGCTAAAATGATGACTAAACCGATAACACCGGATCCCATCAATTGTTTTGCTTCTCCAACCTTATCTTCATTGCCAGCAGCTGTCATCCATTTGAAACCACCTAATAAGATGATAACAACAGCGATAATACCTAAGAACATCATAGCAGTATTAATAATACGAGCTACAATTTTTCTAGGATCTTCAGTGCCTAATTGAATTTGTTCGCTGATTTCAGCAACACCAACATCAAGAGCGTGAGCTCTAGCGCCAGCGATTAAAATACCACCAACAGTCAAAATAGCAAAAGATAATAAATTCTTCATTAATTTTTTATTCATAATTCACCACCTTTCTAGTTTTAGTTTTAATTTTTAATACTTAAATAATATCATATTTTTAAAATAAAAACAAATATGTTAGACTGGATTTATATGAAAAAAATCCTCTCATTGAAGTTTAGCACCATTATCTGGATATTATTCTATATTCTGATTTTTGCCTTGCTTTTAAAGCATTCTTTCTCTTATTTAGACCCTGATTTTGGCTGGCACCTAAAAACTGGCGAAGAAATCGTCAAGACCGGACAAGTCCCCAGTATTAATTATATTAATTATACACTTTCTAACCAGCCCTGGGTGGATCATGAATGGTTGGCCAATGCTTCAATCTACTGGGTTTTCGTTAACTGGGGATATATTGCTATCAACATTATCTTCGCTCTTATTCCACTTTTAGCTTTAATTATCCTTAATCGTTTTATCATTAAAGAATATACCAAAGAAAGAACTAATATCTGGTTGTTTATCATTATTGAGTTGGCGGGATTAATGGCCTTCATTCCTCACTTTGGCGTCCGTATGCAAGAGATAACCTTTTTCTGCGTCCTACTTCTCTCTTTAATCCTCTATTACTACAATAAGAATAAAAAGTGGACCGGACTTTTGTGGCTCCTGCCGCTTTTCTATTTCTGGGCTAACACTCATGGTGGATTTTTAATCGGCTGGGTAATCTTGGGTTTATTTTTTCTAGCTAAAACCACCGAGTACTTGCTTCATCGATTCTTACCTTGGAAGTTTATAGATTTTCAAGATGTCTTGTCTTTACCTCAAATCAGAAACTATTCGTTAATTGCTCTGGCCGGGCTAGCCACTACCTTCCTAACACCTTATGGCCCAAGACTTTATGAATTTTTTCAGACCTACACTAATACTTTTTATTTTAACTATATACTAGAATGGCTGCCCCAATGGAGCTATCCTTATGTGTATTGGCAATGTCTTTTTATCTGCATAGTCTTGTCGGCTCTGGCTATTGATTTCTATAACATCTTCAAAAAAAATCCAGAAAAAAAATTAAACCTCTGGCAAATTGGTATAGTCCTGGGATTTACTATCATGGCTATTAAGTCCCGCCGCCACTTTCCATTAATGTTCGCCATTACTACTCCTTGGCTCTTGGCTTTTTTCACTGATTTTATATCAATCGGGGAAGTTAAATTTAAATATTTTAAGAAACAAATAATCAACGTCTTTATAAATATTTTTTTGGTTCTCTGCTTTGCTATCGTTCCCCTCAACATCCTAATTACCACCGACTTTATCAATAATCCTTTCAATTACTTCTGTGAAGATAAGTATGATATTAATGAAAAAAAATTATTATATCCCTGTAAAGCCATCGCAACAATCCAATCTAACCCAGATTATAAAGATCTAAAATTATTCAACACCTTCGACTGGGGTGGATTTTTAATCTGGACTTGGCCAGAAAAACAGCTTTTTATCGATGGCCGCCTACCTCAAGCTAATTATGAAGGAAGATCTTTATTAGAAGAATACTGGGACTTTTCCGAAGAAAATCAAGGCGAAAAACTTCTAGAAAAACATCAAATTAAATCAATTCTCTTGCGCAGTAAACAACAAAAAATTAAACTCAATTGGATGGAAAAAAACTTCTTTTTTATGAACGAAGCTGATTTTAACCAACCAAATTATTTAAAAGAATACTTGAAGAATAGCCCAAATTGGAAATTGGTATACAGTGACAATATTGCCGAATTCTATGTCCAAAAATAATATTTTAAACTATTTATCAAAAATAAAAATTGATAAGATTATAATGGTCCAGTAATCCTGCACACAATCTGACCTATTAAAAAGTTGGTTCC
>JBAXIF010000066.1:0-4640 GCA_037138515.1 Candidatus Falkowiibacteriota bacterium | reverse complement strand
TTTGCCCACAAAAAAAGTAGACACTTTCGTGTCCACTTTTTGGGGTACAGTTCACGTTAAGTTCTGGTTTTTATCTTGCACGGGATGGAGGAATCGAACCCCCGCCAAAGGTTTTGGAGACCTTCGTACTACCACTATACGAATCCCGTATATAATATTTTATTATTATTTCTTATCTTTCTTTTCTTCCTTCTCTTTCTTTTCTGCTTTTTCAGCTCTTTGTTCTTCCTTTTCCTCTTTTTCTCTTTCCCTTATCACCTGTTCTGTCGCCCTATCTTCTGCAGCTAATTCCTTAATCTCCGCTTCACTCACTAAACCATATTCTAACTCATAGATATGAAAGACGGTAATAGCAATGGAAATGATTAGCGGACCTAAGACCACGCCCCAGAAACCGAACAAGACAATACCGCCCATAATAGAAAAGAAGACAAAAACCGGATTAACATGAGCCTTCCCTTGAATCATGTAAGTTCTAATAATATTATCAGTATTACCGATAATAATTGAACCCCATAGTAGCATGAAAACTCCCTGCCAAATTTGGCCAGTCAAAAGTAAATAGATACCAGTTGGAACATAAACTAAGATTGATCCAACATATGGTAAAAGCGAAGTAAAGCCAATCAATATTCCAGGAAAAAAAGCTGGCATACCAATAATCATATAACCAATAGCACCAACCAAGCCTTGGGCAAAAGCGGTGACAAAAGTAGAGATAATGGTAGAGTAACTAACGTCCTGAAACTTCTTAAACAAGCGCATATTATACTTATCTTGCAGTGGTGACCATAGCATTAGTTTTCTAAGCATTTTTTCGCCATCTCTAAAAAAGAAGAACATAGCAAAGATAATCAAGAACAAAGAAACAAAGAAACTAGTCGTCCCTTTCAAAATAAAGGTGGCGGCGCTAACCATCCAATCACTAGATCTTTTTACAAGATCGATCACAAAATTCTGTAAAGTGCTGTTATCCAGACCGATAAAATCTAATTGGTGTAAATATTTATTCTGAATAACATCATTATTCTGAGTAAAAAATTGAACAGTGTCATTATAAGCTGTTACTGATTTTTTTCCAGCCAAGATCATGACCTGAGATAATGGGAAAACGATCAGAACAATAACCAACAAACACATAATCAAGGCAGCCGCATTTCGATTATTAAAAAGAAGTTCTTTAATCTTGTTATAAGGCCTGTAGAGAATAGAAACCAAAACTGCCGCAATGATAATTTCAATCAGAAACGGTTTAAAGACTAAGTAACAAGCGACCAAAACAAAAACCACTAACAAGAGTAAAAACGGCTTGCTTAATTTGTTGTCCATATTTTTAAATTAATAGACATTATTAATTATTATTTTGTTTCTTTGTGAAGAGTATGCTGACGGCAAACCTTACAAAACTTTTTCATTTCCAATCTCTCTTTTAAAGTCTTCTTATTCTTATGAGAATGATAATTAATAGTTTTGCACTCAGTGCATTCCAGCTTAATCATGTTGTCCTGGGACATAATCTCTGTTAACGCTAAAAACATAAAAAGCCAAAAGGCGTCTATGGTTTTTCCGTTATGTAAATTTATTATATTACTAATATATAATATAGCTTGGAGAAAGTCAATTTTTGGGCTATTTTTGACAATGAGAACAAAAATGAGTCCCTCGACCGGCAATCTTCACCTTTTCTATAATTCCCCCACATTTTAGACAAGTTTGCTTATTTCGGCCATAAACCTGCAATTTACTTACAAAACTACCCTTTTTGCCTTGAGCATCTAGGTAGTTATTAAACGTCGTTCCGCGGTATTTAATGGCCTTCTTGATTAAAACCTCAATAACGCTATAAAGTCGCTCTATTTCAGCCTTAGACAGACTTCTAGCCCGTCTAGAAGGCCTAATACCAGCGGCAAACAGAGCTTCATCGACATAGATATTGCCTAATCCGGAAATCAGGGATTGGTCCAACAAAAGAGCCTTAATATTCTTTTCCCTTTTCCCGATAGCTTTAATAAAATTCAATTTAGTAAAACCGGGGGTTAAAGGCTCAATACCGTATTTCAACTTGATATTATCCAAATCACCAGACTCCACTATTTTCAAATAACCAAAGCGACGCTGATCGTTGAAAAAGAGCTGGCTCTGGTCAGATAAGGTGAAATAAGCCCGAGTTGATCTGTTGGGCAATTCCCCACCGACATAACCAACCAGGCTCTCTGCCTTCAGGCTATGTCCGCCCGCTATCAGTTCTTTGTGAAAAGAATAGATCAATTGACCAGTCATCTTCAGATGAACTAATAAAAAGTGCTTTTGATCTGAGAGGGAAAAAATCAACAACTTTCCAATCCGATCAATCCCGACAAAAGATTGTCCAGTTAATAATGATTTAAACTTTGGCGGCGCAGGAAAAACAGTCTTAGGAGCTAGGACTATTACAGCATTAATTTTTTTACCCAAAACTCTGGAAACTAAATCACGTTTAATAGTCTCCACTTCTGGTAATTCCGGCATATGGTAATTAGATTAAGTATAAGAGAATACCAACCGCAAACAAAGCTAAAATCAAAATACCGATAATTTTCATCAGACTGCGGCCGATTTTATTAGACTCGATTAAATGAGGCATATAAATATAGTTAATATCTCTATTAAACCAGAAAAATGATATGGGGTCAATAAAACAAAAAATAGCCCTTTAAAAGGCTATTTTCATTTAGTGGGCCGAGTAGGATTCGGACCTACGAAGGCTGACGCCAGCAGATTTACAGTCTGCCCCAGTTGACCGCTTTGGTATCGACCCCTATATATCAAAAATGATATTTATAATTTTACACGATAAAAATAGATTGTCAACTTAGACAAGCTATTTTTACTCTAATCTTAAACTTGCAGTACTTCTCCGAGCAAGAAACGGACAGCCGCATAAGAGATAAAGATAATAACTAAGCCAATAGCTGCCCACATCAGAATATCTGTACCTTGAGAAACCTTCTTCTCGTTTCCAGCTGCTGTCATCCAAATTAAACCACCATAAATAAACATCAGCAAAGCTAAAGAACCAACTATACCTAAAACAGCACTAATAATCTTACCAATCAATTTCTGTGGTGTGTCAACACTACCCAAAGGATTACTTAAAGTGACTGATCCAGATCCAACTGGAGCTGGAGTGTTGGTGACAACATTACCGCTTTGAGCCAAAACAGGTAAAGCAATGAATAAGATAAAAAACGCTGGCAAGATCAATAACATTAACTTTTTACGCATATTTTTATTAATATAATTATAATTAAAACTACTTATATTAAACCATATTTTAGGAAATAAAAAAAGGGGGTAGTGTTTACCCCCTTTAAACTATTAACAATCTTTGTGATTAATAATAGTTGAGCTTCATTGTGATCACTTGATCGGTAGATCCTGCTTGCAAGAAGAATTTAGCCAAATATCTATTTGGCACAACTACATCAGGCCCGCCATGATACTGTTCAGTTTCAGAAAAAATCAAATAGTAATCATAATCATCCGACAAAATTTCAAAATGAACATTCTTACCATTTTTTGTTTTCAGAACAATCCAATGATCAAGCGTTTGACCAGCCTTCAAAGTGAAGGTGTAGCTTGATTCATTAGCAGAATAATTAATCTCCTTAGTCGGCGGATTATAATCAGATCTAACATCTGGAGCCTTAACTATATCGATATTTTTTGGCGATTCATTCCAACAAGTATCGTTAGAACGAGGATCCAAGAAATAATCTCTATTGCTTTTAGCATCGTGATGGATAGGGCCGCCAGCTTTCTGAAATATTTCACCGGTTCGGTTGTTAACGTAAACTATCGGTTTACCGTCTTCAAAATAAAGGACCGGTAAATAGTGTTGTACTACAGTTACAAAAAACAAGAGAACAAAAGCTAATTTTGTAGCGTTTCCCTCAGTTTTGAAAACTGCATTAGAAACCATCAGAATTAAACCAGCAGCTCCAAAGAAACCACAGGTTTTGATCCAAAAATTCCAATCATCATTAACTGACACTGGGTACTTGTCAAACCATAACTTATTAGAAAGGTATAGGACAAACCAAGCGACAACAAAGGCTAACAATACTCTAACAAACTTATTCAAAAAAGAATCACCAGAAAACAGTCCTTTAAACCGTTCCCAATTAGATTCATTTTCGGTTTCATCAGGTTGCTTACCGACTGAGCCTTTTTTCTTAGTAATTCCGTCCTCAACATAGTTAGGACGTTGTTTCATTGTTGACATAATTAAGTCCTCCTAACTTTTAGGTTCGTTATTAGTGTTTTTTCCTTTTTCCATTCCAGCGCCAAACTTGGCACCGTCTCCAGCAACCGAGCTGTTACCGCTTTCAATGATCAGCGACTTGTCACCGATTTTACTCCATTTGTAACGGTCAATAATCATTTCTCTGGCGGCTTCAATAGGCATTCCGGTTTTAACTAAAACATCGATTTGTTCAGCGATACCAAAACCTTCAGCTGCTAATTCAATTTGCTTAGCTTTAGCTATATTTTCAATAGCTCGGGCCTTACCTTCACTGGCAATAATTTCAATCTCTTTATTAGCATTAGCGGTGTCCTTGTTAATCTCATTATCTTGCTTGCGCTGTCTTTGAGCAATA
>JBAXIF010000065.1:0-4663 GCA_037138515.1 Candidatus Falkowiibacteriota bacterium | reverse complement strand
GACTTGAGCTGGATTTTCACCATCAAAATCTAAGTAAGCAGCAGCTTGGGACTGGTAATGGCGGGCATTTTCTAGAACTTCTTCGCGGGTTAATTTCTTTCTGGCGGCTTTCTTGTCGGTTGGGTCGCCAATCATGCCGGTAAAATCACCTAATAAGAAAATAACCTCATGGCCTAATTTTTGGAATTGAGCCAGTTTATTAATAGAAATAGCATTGCCAATATGAAGAGCAGTGGCGCTTGGGTCATAACCGCAATAAAGGCGGATTTTCTCGCCGCTTAATAGTTTTTTTTCAAGTAATTCACGGCTAGGGTATATTTTCTCCACGCCTCGGCTTAACAGCTCATCAACCAGTTTTTTGTCAGTAATTACTTTATCCATATCATTTGTTTAGAATTATTTAATATGTTATAATAGTATCAAACTATTATAAGTTTTTCAAATTAATTTAAATTAATAAGCCGAAAAAACTGGCTTTTAAATTTTATGTTTTCATATCGCCAAATGCTTTTACAAACCTTTAGAATTACTTGGAAAAATAGATATTTGTGGTTTTTTGGTTTATTCGCCTCTCTTTTGAGTATCGGAGCTGAATATCAAATATTAACTCGAGCTATGAGTCGGGGCGCTTCGTTGACTTGGTTTTCCGACTGGAGTAATTTTTTTAACTCCGGTTTGTTTAGTTGGGGTTTTTTCCCTAATTTGATTGGCATGTTTGGCCAAGACCCAGTTACTATGTCTATAGCCTTGGTTATTTCTTTGGTACTTTTAGCCGCTCTTTTATTGTTAATTTGGTTGGCGATTATTTCTCAAATTGCTATCGTTAATAATTCTAATAAGATTATTAATAGTAAAAAAGAAGTAGCTGATTTAAATTTACATTCTGGTGTTTTAGCTGGAAATAAGAGCTTTTGGTCAGTATTATGGTTTAATGTTATTTCTAAAATAGTGGTTAATGTTTTAGTATTCTTGGTTAGCTTGCCATTGATATTTTTATTTTGGAATAAGATTTTCTCCGGTACTCTTTATATTTTATTGTTTATTTTCCTTATTCCTTTGGCGGTCGCCTTTTCTTTAATGATTAAATACGCTATTGCTTTTGTGGTTTTGAAGAAAGAGAGTTTTGGTAAAGCATTAAATAGTGCTATTAAACTTTTTACTGAAAATTGGATTGTCAGTTTGGAAGTAGCCTTCTTACTTTTTGCTATTAGCTTTTTCGCTACTTTCGTAATTCTAACCGCCTCTTTAGTCGTCGCCCTTCCTTTTGTGGCCTTAGCCGCAGTGATTCTTTCGGCGTTTACTAGTGTGGCTTTTTGGAGTGTTGTAGTTTTGGGCATTATAGTTTTAACTGCCTTTATCGTTATCTGTGGCTCAATTCTAGGAACTTTCCAGGTAGTTGCTTGGACTAATCTATTTAATCATTTAGGTCGGGGAATTGAAAGTAAGTTGGAAAGATTAGCCCCAGATCATATTAAAAATAAACCCGTCAGTTTTAAATAATTTATGAGTGGATTTGACTCTATTTCTAGTTTGTTAGGCAGTAAGGGTGTAAAACCATCAGATGATGAGACGCCTCAAGGCAAGCTTTTGGCCAAACAAAAAGAAATCCAACTGAAGAAGATTGAGGAGCAGACCGAAACTCGGGCGGCTTCTTTGGGTTTGGACTATGTTAATCTTTTTGGTTTTCCAATTAGTCCAGAGGCTATTGGGTTAATTCCAGAAGAGGAGTCTCGGGAGTACAATTTAGTTTGCTTTTATTATGATGGTGAAAATGTCCGCATCGGAACCACTACTCCAGAAGAACCAATGATTCAGGAAATAATAACTCGGATTAATACGCAATATTTTACTAAGAGTCGCTTATACGTAATTTCTCCAAGTAGCATTGAAAATGCTTGGGAGTTTTATAAGAATTTACCGAAGGTTAAGAAATATGATTCTGGCGTGGAGATTAAAGAGGAAGATTTAGAAAAATTTAAAAAAGCTATTTCTAATTATAAGAATTTAAATGAAGAGATTAATAAGGTCAGTATTTCTGATATTGTTACTTTGATTTTAGCGACAGCTATGAAGACTGGTGCTTCTGATATTCATATTGAAGCTGAGGCTGCTAGCGTCGCTGTTCGTCTGCGTATTGATGGCGTATTGCAAGATGCCGCTTCTATCGATCGTTTGAAATGGAAGAAGATTATTTCTCGTATGAAGATTTTAGCTGGTGTTAAGATTAATATTGAAGACAAACCACAAGACGGCCGTTATTCCATTTTCTTGTCTACTGAAAAAATTGATGTTCGTTCTTCTTTTCTTCCAACCTCATATGGTGAGAGCGTGGTTATGCGTTTGCTCCGTTCCAGTTCTGTTGGTTTGCCTTTTGAAGCCCTCGGTCTTCGACCAGAAGTTTTTGAAGTGTTAAAAGCTGGCATCGCTAAGCCGAACGGATTAGTGTTAACCACTGGTCCGACTGGATCTGGAAAAACCACTACTTTATATGCAGTTTTAAATAAATTGAATGAACCGGGAACTAAGATTATTACTTTGGAAGATCCAATTGAATATCAATTGAAAGGTATTAGCCAAAGCCAGATTAATGCTAAGAAGGGTTATAACTTTGCCGATGGTCTGCGCTCTATCTTGCGTCAAGATCCGGATATCGTGATGGTTGGAGAAATCCGTGATCTAGAAACAGCCGAGATTGCCGTTCAGGCTTCTCTGACTGGTCACTTGGTATTATCAACCCTTCATACTAATGATGCGGCTGGTGTTATTCCTCGTATGATTGATATGGGTGTTAAGCCATATTTCTTGGTGCCTTCTATTAATGTGGTTATCGGCCAACGCTTAGTTAGAAAGGTTTGTCCGCAGTGTCGCGTTGAACATATCTTGACTGAGGCTGAAACTGAGCAACTGCAAAAAATTCTTTCAGTTATTTCTCCTAAATCAGGAATTAATATCCCAACTACTTTGCCAACAATCTTCAAGGCTGGAGCTGGTTGCGAATTCTGTGCTGGCATTGGTTACAAGAGTCGAATTGGTATCTATGAAATTTTTACCATGGATGAAAGAATCAAGCAGCTGACGATTGATAATGCTCCAGCTTTCAAAATTTTGCAGCAAGCCATGGAAAACGGCATGATTACTATGCTTCAGGACGGTGTCTTGAAGGCGATGGAAGGCATGACTTCATTAGATGAAATTTATCGCGTTATTGGTGACTTTGATTATGTTAATGAATTATATAATATCGTTGTTTCTCAGACTATGGGTCGAGGTGTCAAAATCAGTGAGCCTGATTTGGCTCGGGCTTTCGACTTACTCAAGACCCCAGAACTTATCAGTGAATTAATTAAGAACATTCCAGTCAAAGATTTGATTACCGTTATTATTTCTTTAGCCGTCAAGAGTGAAGCTGGAGATTTGCATATTGAACCGACGGAAAATGATGTGAAAATCCGTTTGAGAATCGATGGCGTGATGCATGACGTCTTGCGTTTAAGCAAGGAGCATTATTTGCCGGTTTTGGGAGAGATCAAGTTATTGTCCGGTTTTGTGACTAATGTTAAGCAGGCTACCATGGATGGTCGTTTTGCTATTTTCATGGGTGACTCTAAGATGGATTGTCGTGTTTCTATTATCTCTGGTGGTTATGGTGAAACTATCGTTATCAGATTGTTGTCAGGTAAGGAAGGCGCTCTTAATATGGATGTCTTAGGAATTGAAGATTATTCTTTGCAAGTCTTGACCGAGAGCATGAAGAAGACTAAGGGTATTATCTTAACCACTGGTCCAACTGGTTCTGGTAAGACCACTACTTTATATAGTATTTTGAAGACTTTGAATAAATCGGATGTGAAGATTATTACGGTGGAAGATCCGATTGAATATCAGATGGAAGGTATTATCCAGACTCAGATTAATGCCGAGCAGGGATATACTTTTGCCGCGGCGATGAGATCACTTCTTCGTCAAAATCCAAACATCATGATGATTGGAGAAATCCGTGATGAAGAAACTGCTAAGATTGCGATTGAAGCGGCTTTGACTGGTCACTTAGTATTGTCCACAATCCATGCCAATAGCGCTTCTGGCGCTATCTCCCGTTTCTTGGGATTGGGAGTTGATAGACAGCAATTAGCTAACTCTATCGAATGTTCTGTTGGTCAACGTTTAGCTCGAAAAGTCTGTCCTTTCTGTCGTCAGGAGACAGTGGTTGAGCCAGCAGTACTAGAAGAGGCTAAGACTATCTTAGCTCAGATTAAGAACCCATCCGTGAAGGTACCGACAGAGATCAAGTTCTTTAAAGGCACTGGTTGTGATAAGTGTAACTTTATTGGTTACAAGGGTCGGGTTGGTTTGTATGAAACCATCGGTTCTAATCCGGAAATTGGAAAGGCTATTCAGAATCCAGCTTTCTCAGATTATGATATTGAGCAAGAAGCTATCAAGAATGGCATGATTACCATGTTACAAGATGGTGTCTTGAAAGCCCTGAAAGGTGAAACTACTATTGATGAAGTCTTTAGGGTTTGTAAATAATAAATAATAATGAAAGATAATAGATATGATTAACAAAAAGTTTATCGAAAAGTTGAAGAGCGAATATACTGAAAGCGGTAGCGAAAGACGCCAGATTGGCAGCTTAGCTAATATTGCTTTGTTTGAATCT
>JBAXIF010000064.1:0-4667 GCA_037138515.1 Candidatus Falkowiibacteriota bacterium | reverse complement strand
CAATCTTATTCATGGTATCAGATTTTTTGGTGTGTAAAACAACTATACAACATATTAATGTTTATGTCAAATTAGACTAGATAAACTTTTTTAAATTTACACCTAAATCTTTAGGGCCAAAAGCCATTGGCAATAATTCGCTAATTTTAGCCTTAACAATCTTATTTTTCTTAGTATTAGCCATAATTATCTCAATATCCTTTCCGGCTAACTGAGCAAATTCATAAATCATCTGACGACAAGAACCACAAGGAGCAGTTGCTTCTGCGGTGCCTGTTTTTTCAGACCGAGCAATAATAGCAATCTTCAAAAAAGATCGACACCCCATAGCATTAGCCCGAAGCAAGGCTGATCGCTCCGCACATAAACAAGAGCCATAAGCAGCGTTCTCAACATTAGCCCCTCCAATCATCTGATTGTCAGAGGTTAGAATAGCCGCTCCAACAGCAAAATGAGAATAAGGATTATAGGACTTTTCCAACATACCCTCCGCCTCTAACAATAAGCTCTTTTCAATCTTAGATAAGTCTTGATATTTAATCTTTTTCATATTCTTATTAATTATTGTAATAATAACATTATATCATAAGCCCAGACCAAACAAAAAGACAGGCCTTAAAAATAAGGCCTGTCTTGATCTAAAAAATTTAATTTAAACGATTAACCATTCCAGCTATCTTGTTGTGGTATTCCTGAATAATTTTTTCATCGTGGAATCTCTTAGAAAAGGCTGTTAAAAAATCATTAACCTTCATTAACCCTTCTTTATCAGGATTAGCATAATCAACACCTAAATCAGTGAAGGCCTTCTTAACTATCTCCACACAATAATTATCTAGAGTTGCTTGATCAGCTCCCTCTAAGCCAGTACTGGCGCAATGAACCTGATTAAAACAAGAAGATAAAGCGTCGCGAATGTTTCCAATAGTTAACGGCTCTTTGATCTCCACTCCGCAAACTTCTTCCATATTATAATTATTAATTAATAAAAATTATTGCAAACGCTCAACCAATTTCATGATTTCATTATAATGTTCCTTGATTATTGATGGATCACGGAAATTTTTAGCGAACTCAGCTAACTGGCCCAAGACTTTAAAAATTGAGTCTTTAGTTGGATTATCAAAATCTCCTCCAGTTTTAGTAAAAGCTCCAACCACTAACTCAGCACAATATTTTTTAACTGAATTAGGGTCATCACTTCCCAGACCAGAATCAGCACAATGAGCTTTAAAAAAACATTCAACAATGGCGTCTCGCACCATAATAGGCGTGACTGGAGCATTTAAATTTACTCCATAAATACACTCTTCCGGCATAAATTTATTTTTATTTTTGTATTAAAGGTAAAGAAAAGTAGAAAGTACTACCCTTCTTCAAGACACTTTCAACTCCAACATGTCCTTTATATGACTCTATTATTAAACGAGAGATATATAATCCTAAGCCAATTCCCTCTTGAGTACGAGCTAAAGAATTTTCCAGTTGGCTAAATTTAGAGAATATCCGACCAATCTTTTCCGGTTCAATTCCAGCTCCTTGATCAGAAATTTCTAATCTCACTTCAGCTCCGCTTAAGATTGTTTTAACAGTAATAGTTTGGCCGCTAGTACCATATTTTACAGCATTATCTACAAAGTTATTTAAAACTTCTAAAATCTTATCGGGGTCAGCACTAATCAGAGCCTCCTTTCCGTCAGTTAACTCAAAATTAATGTGACTACCTCTCGGCTCCGCCAAAGAATTTAAGGTTATAATATGACTTTTAATCAATGACAATAAATCAAAGGTTTGATTCTTAACAACATTGTGTTTATTTTCAAAACGAGTAGCTGTTAGAATCTGGTCTACAATCTTTTTTAATCTTTCTGCCTCACCAAAGACTAAATCAATCTCTTTACCGATTTCCTGATCAACAATGCCTTTAGTCTTAGTTTTTAAAAGCTCACTAACCACCAAGATAGAAGTTAATGGGGTTTTAAGTTCATGCGCCGCAATATTTAAAAAGTCATCTTTAGCCTTATCCAGACTATGAAGCTGATCAATAGTTTCTTTAAAACGTTTAACCTCTGAAAGGTCAATCAATATTCCTAAAACTCCCGAAACCTTATTTTCCGCATCCATAATTGGAGTAGAATAAAGGGCTACTGGGAATTTAGTCCCATCTTTTTTTAAACCAACATATTCACTGATAGCCGTACTTCTTCTTTCAATCAGATTATCTCTCTCAGCAATAATCTTGGCCTTCTGAGAGCTATCAAAAATATCCAAATACCCCATCTTCTTGAAATCTTCTAAGTCATTATAGCCAAAAAGCTTTATACCAAAATCATTAACAAACAAGATATTTCCCTCAGTATTATTGGCATAACCAAAAACAGCTTGTGGTAACAAACTTAAAAGACTATCCCAATGCTTATATGTTTCTCTTAAAGCTTTTTCTGTAAACTTCAATTCATTCAATAACTCCTTATCGCTCTTTTTAGAGATAATAATCAAAGCAGAGGGAAAGTTAGAAAAAAGGAACAGTAAAATTAAGAAATAAGACTGAGGAGGATAAGAATAATTTAAAATAAACCAAACAACTACCGCAAAATAAACCAATAATAATAAAACTGGAATGATTTTACGAGTGACCTTCATTGAAAAAAAACGAACAACCTGTTCCATAGTTGTAAAAATTATTTATTCATATTTAAAACCGCTTCAACCTTCCCCAATAATTCAGCCACACTAAATGGCTTTTCTAAAAGACCTTTCACAACACTAATTTTATTAAAATTATCATTAGATTGCTGAAAAACTTCTGAAGTTATCGGTAGGGCTGAAACCATAATCACTGGAATATTCTTCAACTTTTCATCACTAGCCATTATCTTGCATAAATCCACCCCGCTAGTTCCAGGCATCATAAAATCTAATAGAATCAGGGAGTATTCGTTCTTTTTCATCTCCTCTAGAGCCTCCTCCGCACTCATAGAGATAACTACTTCATAGGAAGCATTTAGACCTAGAGCAGCCTTGATAGTTATACCGATGCTAACATCATTATCAACAACTAAAATTTTCATAAATTTTATTTATTATTTCTTAGCTTTAGCCCCAGATTTAATCAACAACTCCTCAATCAGATCATAATGATTATTATGAGCAATCGTCAAAGCGCTAGAATGATATTCATTTTCAGTATTAACATCAGCTCCTTTTTCAATTAAGAACTTAACAACATCTAAATGACCATCTTGAACAGCCTTAATCAAAGCAGTGGTACCATTAGTTGAGCGGTAATTAACATCAGCACCAGATTCTACTAATAATTTAACTGTCTCCAAATGATTATTACGGGCCGCAGCCATTAAAGCGGTCATACCATTCTTGCTACGACCATTAACATCAACACCATTTTTAACAAGCAGGCCGACTATTTCAGAATGTCCATTTTGAGCAGCAAAAACTAAAGCTCTCTGAGAAGCAAAAACAGAAGAAAAATCACCTGGGCGACTAGATTCATTCAAAATCACACCAGCCGCAATTAATATTTTAACAATTTCTATCTTGCCATTGAAAGCTACAAAAATCAAAGCATTAGAACCATTATTATCTTTAGAATTAACATTAGCATTATTCTTGATTAACAAATCAACAATATCAATTTCATTTTCTATACTATCCTCTTCAATAATTGGCACCCCTATTGCGGCACGACTAAGATATGTATTAATATTATTATTTACCTTATTATAGCTTTCTTGTACTGATATAAGCCTCTCTATTATGCTGTCCCCAAAGAAACAACCTGGTATCCTAATACAATCAATCTTAACAAATGGAAAGCTCCTCATATTGTTTTCAGCATTCACAAATGGCAAATCAGTATAATTTATGATTTTATTTTCACAAATTGTAATAAATCTTCCTTTAGGATAAAATCGATTAGGCAACTCATAATATTCAATAACGATTCCACTATCTTGCAAATACTGTATATTTGACTTTTCATCACCATACAAACCGCATTCATAAGTATAATTATAAATCTGATTAGATGCCCCAGATATTTCAATGCCATACTTTAAGAAAATATCATCTTTTGTCATAACTTTTGCTTGAATCATACTATTTTGTTGTTTCAAAGTTTCCTTTGTTAAGTCCTCTGGGTACATCTCATAGCATGATACAACACTAGTAGAAACCTCACCACTCAATATAATATTACTATCATCATCTTTGCCAACTACTTCCCCAGCATTAGTATCCCAAATAGATTTTACAAATGAACTACCTTCAAACTCTGCCCAATCAGAACCTAATACCAAATCATCATCAAATTTTAATTTACTATATGTATTCTTCAAAATCTCACTTGATATTTCTGCATTATTGATATCATCATTTTCACTAGTAGCAGATAAAACAGTCATATTTTTATTAAGCTGTCGAAGTTGCGCCCTTCTGGTATCGATAATAGGTGCAATATTATTATATACACACCTTTCAATATTCTCATTATCAGGTTCTTTGATCTGTACTATGTTTTTTCCTAAATCCATAAAACAATATTGATTGCCCTTATAGAAATTATAATTAAGCTGCCACTTAAGTTCAAAATTTCTTCGTTGCTGTTTCCTTTTATCAAATTCATTTTGAACAAAAGAAATTATTTCATC
>JBAXIF010000063.1:0-4845 GCA_037138515.1 Candidatus Falkowiibacteriota bacterium | reverse complement strand
AAAATAACTTGGGAACTGTGGTTGTCTAGAATACAAACTGATAAAATAATTACCCACCCCCCAACAAGATATGGGGCGGCTGGCAATACTTTGTAGTGAATCAACATAACCACTAATTCTTTCTTGATTGGATATTTGCTCTAAGCGAGAAGCATTGAACAAACGGACATCAATAGAACTAAAAAGCATTGACCAAACAACTATAAACAAAAAGCTAAACCCTAAAATAAAACCACAATCCAAAGATTTAGGATCAACCTTATTCTTCAGATGGCACGAGTTAGATAACAATAATACCAAAATGACACCAACCGCAGCAGCTAGATAGGCCGCATGAGAAAAGGTAAAAAGCATAGCGACAGCGAAGAATAAAAGCAAAGAATAATTAACAATAACAAATAATCTCTGATTTTTTGCACTAATCTTCCATTTATTTCTGGTCACCAATAACCCCACCAAAATAATAATACCAATAGCCAACACTCCCCCTAAAATATTAGGATGATCTAGTCCGCCATAAGATCGAAGCCAGCGAAGAAGTAGTCCCTGACGGTTATAAGCTTCAACTACTGAAACACCAGGAACAGCTGGATCATGTAAAGAAAGACCTAAAAGTTTACTGGCAAAGGTAGATTGAGTAATAAATTGATAAAGTGCTAAAATTGATTGCAAAAATATTCCAGCCAAAAAACTATAAACCAATTTTAAACGATCAAAAAATTCACCTCGAGAAACAATCAAGAAAATAACCGCTCCTAATAAAAATAAAATATATTTATAAACAGCCAAAACAATATAAGGAGCAAAAAAGATAGAAGCAAAAACAACTAACTCCAACAAAGCTAAAATAATTAAAATATAATCTTTTTTAACCTTGGGTGGAAATAAATTAATGGTTAAAAACTTTTTAGCTTTAGGTAATAAAAGATAAACCACCAACAGTGATAATAAAGCTACTAAAATAATATCAGTTAAATATAAACTAATAGAACCATATTCCAAATAACCAAAATTAACGATTCCCGGGCTAATCATTAGTCTAGTTTGAACTGGCAAAAGAAAAACCAGCAGATATAGAAGAATCTCTACTCCCCTTTTTAAATAACGCATATTATTTATTTAGTATCTGGTCTAAACGAGATGAGAATTTATCCAAAAATTCCCGCCGTCTGTCCACCAAATATAATTTAATTATCTTATCATCAACCCTAACTCGCGTATCAATATTGATAAGCGATTTAAGGCCCAAAGGCATAATTTTTAATTGCCAGGCCATGCTATTTTTTTCTAATATATTTAAAAAACCAGAGAACACTCTAAAATGTCTTAACTGTTTCTTAATTTTAAAATTAGAGTTAACTTTAAGCTCCTGCCAATTAGGCAGACTTTCTTTTAACCAGTTATTTTCCTTTATAAGCCGGACATAGGTCTGATTACAATCATAAACCGGAACCAGTCCCGCCAACCAATAATTAAAATATAGATCTTCCGAGCTTAATTTTAATCCCTCTAGATTCAAAGCTGCAGAACTAGCGTAAAAACTCAGGCAGATCCGGTTACGCTTCACATCCTTAGTTGGGCGCCAACCTAAAATCTTAGCCAAACCGGCACAAAACAATCTAGTCAACCATAATCTCCGCGGAGAGGCTACAACAAACAGATCAATATCACTACCGTTTCTCAGATTATGAGAGCCGATAATATTAGAAACAGCAATCATTTCTACAAACGGTACTAGTTTAAAAAGCTTAGCAGCTCGCCGAGCTAACCTGAATTTTTCAGCACTAAAATGATAACGCTTTTGTCTTTCTAAAATAGTCTCACTCCGAGAATTTAAAAAATAAAAACCATCCTGACTTTCCACACCGTCTAAACCATTATTCAAAATATTTTTAACATCCAATAAACTAGCTCCCTGATCTAAATATTGCCAAATCTCATAAGGTGACAAAGGATAATCAAATAAATCAAAAAAAACAATTGCTCTAACAATTGCCTCTTTCAAGCTTTGTATTTGATTATTGTTTTCCATATTAAAATTAATCTAATCTTGGACGATCAATTAAAAGGGCTTCTACTCGGCGTTCGCCGCCAGCAATCTTAATAACATCTTTATCTATCTTTTCAAACTCTTTATAAGCATCATTATAGCAGTTAACCGAGGTGCTAATATTTTTACCTAACTTCTTTAAAAGCTCATCATAACTCAAGATGTGTTTGCCTAATTTTTCCACATTAATCTTAATTTCTTTAGCGCTCTCTTCAATCTGCATCGCTCTTAAGCCCTGGAGCACGGTCTGAAGATAAGCCAAAAATGAAGTTGGAGAAACAATAATAACCTTCTTATCGCGGAAGGCATATTCAATCAGATCACGAGTATTAACCTGGACAGCGCCAACCTTATTAATCAATAGATCATAATAAATTGCCTCAGAAGGAATAAACATAAAAGCGAAATCCATGGTTTTTTCACCTGGTTTTACGTATTTAGCCGTTTCATCAATTCTAGTTTTCAAATCTTGCTTAAATTGCTTTTCAAACTTCTCCTTAGTCTCAGTATCTTTGGCATTCAGAATCCTTTCATAGTTTTCCAAAGAGAATTTAGAATCAACTGGAATAATTTTGTCCTTCACAAATACAACGGCATCAACAATGGAGCCATCCTTAAAAGCATATTGCATTTGATAGGAGTTTGGTGGTAAAACATTCTTCAGGGTTTCTTCTAAAAAATACTCACCTAAAATACCCCGCTGTTTAGGATTCTTTAAAATATCTTGCAAGTTTTGTAGTTGAGTAGAAAAATCCAAAACTTGACGATTAGTTTCCTCTAATTTCCCTAAACGATCAGTCAAATCAGTAATTACTTTAGTAGATTGACCTGAAATATTTTGCATGATTTTAGCGGTCTGGCCAAAATTATCTTTATTAGCCTGATGGGTTTCAGATAGTTTCTTATCCAATTCATAACGGATCTCTCGATTCTGCTCAGAGAGTTGATTTAACTTTTCTGACTGTTGAGCCAAGCGCTCCATCAAGGCTACTGACCGAGCGTCGCCGACGGTGCTACTGCCACTATTTTTCAAAAGTAAAAAAATAACTGCAATCAAGCCGCCCAAAACTAAAATAAAAAATATAACTAAAAATGTAGTATTCATATGCCTCTATTATAATACAATGAATCATTTTTTCATACTTTACAAAACAAAACAAACGTGGTAATTTAAGAGCACGAACCTTAAAAACAAAGATTATGACAGATATAACAGAAACTATTTTTGAAATGGCCGCCCTAGATCCTAAAAAGGCTCTAGAATTAGCCAAAAACTCTCCAAAGAACAGTCTACCAGAAAAACGGTTATTAGAGCTAAGGGATCTTGGTAATTACAATCAAACTAGCCTAATAGAACAATTACTACTAGAGCACTACCCTAAATTCAACAATCTAAAAATTATCATCCAGAGTAAGGATTACGGCAACAAGCTAAAAGCTAAAACAATTCTGCTGGAGAAACACTCTAAACTGCTTTCTAAAATTATTCTCAATGATTTTATGAATGATTCTGATAGAGATATCAGACGAAAAGCTAAAAATGTTCACATCAAAAGATTCGGATGATTAACCCAACCAAAAATCAATTTAGTAAATGAAAAAAATGTGTTTCTGGTTGCTACTTGCAACTTGTAACTGTTCAATGATTAGTGCCCAAGGCATTATGGTAAAAAATCACACCCAAAGGAATATCAAAGTCCAAACCGGATTTATGAGATTTCCTTTAGCCCCTAACGACTCAGTCGAATTTAGACTCCCGCAGGATAAATATTATTTGATTAGAGTTGAATTTATAAACGACAAAAATGACACTTGCGTTTTTAGAAAATCAATCGATGAGCCAATTATCACCGATAAAGATTTAAAACGCTATAAACGGTTTTACTGTCCTGAAAGGAACGGTAAACCGATAAGAAACAGAAAAACCCAGTTTTAAAACTGGGTTTTTTCATATCTATAAAGCAATAAAAGTAATTTCTAAGACCAAGTAACGCCAGCCACCTGATCTTTATCTTCCTTAAATCTCATAATTCTAACACCTTGAGTATCACGACCTAATTCACTAATAGATTTAAATGGCAATCTGATAACCTGACCCTTTTCAGAAATAACAATCAAGTCTCTAGCTTCCATATTATCATAATTGATTACAAAAGCATTAGTGATGTCACCAGTCTTATCAGTCACCTTAGCAGTACGGATACCGCTACCGCCACGACCCTGAACCTTATATAAATTTAAAGGAGTGCGCTTACCAAAACCATTAGCCATAATGGTTACAATCTGGTAACTACGCTTCTTCTCCTTATCAGTCTTAATAACCCCCATGCCAACGATAATATCCTTACCCTTAAGACGCATACCCTTAACACCAGAAGCGCCACGGCCCATATCACGAACATCTTTTTCCTTGAAACGGATAGCCTGGCCATTAGCAGTGATCAAAACTAGATCATCTGAACCACTAGTTGGTTTAGCCCAAATCAGTCTATCATCGTCCTTAACCTTCATAGCGATCAAGCCGCTACGACGGACATTGGAGAAAGCTGATAACTCCACTTTCTTCACCAAGCCCTTTTCAGTTACGAAGAATAAGTATTTGCTATTGGTTAATTTATCCAGAGGTAAAGTAGAGGTAACTTTTTCACCACCTAATAGCTGCAAGAAGTTAACAATTGGGGTTCCCTTAGCAGTACGAGAAGCTTGAGGAACCTCATGAGCCTTCAATTGGAAGGCTCGGCCCCTGGTAGTGAAGAATAATAAATCACTATGAGTAAAGGTGGTAAACATGAATT
>JBAXIF010000062.1:0-4956 GCA_037138515.1 Candidatus Falkowiibacteriota bacterium | reverse complement strand
ATAAATTAATCAGCGGCGATCACTGTTCCTTTTCCACTACTTAGAATATCAGACTCCAGTGATGTCGATAAATCTTTAAGTGATCCAGATATTTCTTGTCCAGTAAACTTATCGAAAGCGGTATATCTGACGTTTTGAAGCAACAATAAAGTTTTACCTAAATCTTTATCTTCTGGAATCACGCCCAAAGAAAATCCGGCTCGGTATTGACCTCTTTCAGTTTGAGAATTAACTGTTGGAACTTCCCAGATAACCCGTCCGCCAATTTCAGCATGACGCAAAGTTCCGGCTAACAAGCTCTTGTTATCCATCCAAACAGCGCTATCTGGAACATCAGCTGAGACAGCTAGATTTTCTAAATCGTTACCACTATTTTCTAGTTCCCAGAAAATCCAATAATTAGTAGCCATACCAACTTGTGGAGGTAAAGGACCAACACCTAATTGGTCACCTTGAGAGCTGTAATAATAGGCGCCTGATTTTACTTTAAGCTGAGAAGCTAATTTAGTCTTAGGTGATGATAAATTATATTTCAAAGACTGTCCATTCAAGGTGTAGTTATTATTTAAATCTAAATAAACTTCTTGATTAGCAGCAGCTTTAACGCGGGCATATTTAACCTTGATACTGAATTGTCCACCCTTATCTGGTTCAAGCGATCCATCTAAGACTAAAGAACCATTTTGATTCTTAACCTTAGAATCTGAACCAACCAATGACCAATTACTGATCTTATAATTGGAATTACCAGAAATTAGATTGAATTTGATATCTGACAATGGAACATCTTCTTGGTTTTGATATTTTACCACATAAACAACCTCATCATTAATACTAGCCGACTTTTTGTCAGCGTCAATAAACACCTTAAAATTAGGGGTCTTAATATTCAAATCTTGGCTATAACTTCCTTGTTTCAAGAGCTTGTTATTAACATTCAAGTAATAATCAAGGGATAGAGCTTCACCATTCTTATCGCTATTAGTTATCGCAAAAAAATTAATAATTTTCTCTTCCCCGCTGCCAATCTTATCTAGACTAAGTTCATTACCACCCTTTATCTGCCAAGAATCATTAATCTTTGCCTTGATATTTATCAACTCTTTTGGACCATTATTCTTAACCTTAACATTGCCAGTAAATTCTACTCCGCGATAAACAGTTTCCGGTAAATCAACATTAACATCCAAAACGGAACTTTTGATTTCATAAGGTAGTGACTGCAAGATACCAGTAGAACATTGAGAGCAATTAAAAGTAAAAGCGAAATCAGACTTAGAACCAACCTCACCTAAAACTAATCCGGTAATCTTAATCTTGCCATTAGAACCTTTTTCTAAATCATTCAAGTAAAAAGTATTAGCGCTCTTATCAAAATTTTCAGTCGGTTCGACGCTGTCCAAGATGAAGCCATCTGGCAACTTCATGGCCAAGGAGTTATTGGTTGTTGCCTTGCTGGCATGATAACTCAACTCGAATGATTCCAAGTTTCCACTTTTAACCTGCTCGCTTAAAGCTTGAGATTCCATAACGATGTTCATTTTTGGTCTCCAAGAACTAATCAAGATGAAGGCTACAAACAATAAGATAATAACAAAAACAAAAGTAATGTCAGCAACTAAATGGAATTTACTATTTTTATAATGTTTTTCGTGGCGTGCTTTTAGATATTTACGCATATTATTAGAGGGTTATAAAAATTTATTAATATATAAATTATTTTATGATTAAAAGTTAGCACTACTAGCTAGAATTTCATCAATACCATCATTATTGATATCTTCAACAATAACCTTAACTCCAGTTTTCATACTGGCATCATAGGCCATGAATTTCTTAATTAATTTACCATAGATATCAAAGACTCTGATTTCTGGACCACCGCCGGCACCAGGACCAGTAATAATTTCGTTCTTGCCATCGCCGTTAACATCACCGACAGCCACGTTAACACCGCCTTTGAATTTCTTATCGTAAGCTAAAAATTTAAAGAATAACTTTCCATTAGAACCATAGATTCTAACCTCCGGCTCCATTCCGGCACCAGGACCAGTCACAATTTCTTTCTTGGCATCTCCACCAATATTGCCACCGGCCACACTGACTCCACCACGAAATTTTTTATCATAAGCAAAGAAGGTTCCAACCACAGCTCCGTCACGAGACATGACTTGAACTTGAGGTCCGCCACCTTTACCTGCTCCTGTAATTATCTCATATTTACCGTTATTATCCAAATCGGTTAAGGCTGTAGAAATCTCACCTTTAAACTTACTCTTATAAGGATTAAAAGTTTTGATTTTTTTACCATCCTTAAAGAAAGACAAGGTACCATTGCCGTTAGCTAAATATTCTTTTTTACCATCACCATCCAGATCAATAACGATAACCTGCTCATTGCCGGGAAAGTTATCTAGGTACGAGAAGAAACCATTTCTAACCTGAGTTCCCTTGCTATTGTAAACTCGGATGAAGTTACCATTATAGAAGCTATTGTTTATAATCTCAGTATTACGTTTCAAAAGTATTACGCCATCATTAGGAGCAATCTTAACCCAGTTGACGATAGATCCATTATTAACGCTTCTATCCTGTTTGCCATTAATCTTTTCAAATTCTTCCCGAGTAAAGATATATTTCTGCTCCTTACTGGTAGAGTTCAGCATCACGATGCCGTTTTCATAATCACGACGCCAAAGACCTGGCTTGAATTTATCGTTAGCCTTATCTTGGATGTTATAAGCTGGAAAAAGAGGCTTGCCTAAATTAACATCATATTCATCATACCACCATAATTGTCCATGACTGGTATTGTCATAATCATAACTGAAATAACCCGAGTCTTGCATCAAGGTGCTGGCCAATCCGAAACGAACCTTAGTATAATTATTTCGATCCTTATTATAAGTATTTAAAATTATAGTATTTGGTTGACGATTAGTGCTCGAAATCTTGGCATAAGTATTCATAGAACCAGCCCAAGTACCGCCATTTTCCCAAGGACTTGGAAAGCTCTCAAACATCATACCATTTAAATATGGTTGATAGCCGTCATAGACCATGCCATTACCCATGATAATAAAATTATTACCCATCAACTCTCGACTTCTGATTAACATATTTTTGTTACCAGCCGCCCACTCTCGATTGATTTCAGCAATTGGTCTAATGCTACCATTCCGGTTGATATCCATATCACCGTTTCTAACCCAAGTAACATCACCCCAAAGATTATCATAAAAAACTCCATCCCAAAGTCCGGAGTCATAAATTTCATTCTTAACAAAAGTTGGCAAATATTCATTCCACTTATCACCTGAAGCTGAGCTGCCGCAACCGCCAGTAATATTCAACATGTAAGTACCAGGCCAGAAAGAAATCTTGTTACCTGCCTTATCTTTTAACCACCAAGAGTTGTCGATATTATCAACTAGACGTTTGCGTAAATTACCATAAAAACTATATTGGTTTTGATAAATATCACCAATAACTTCCTGCGAAGTAATGTAAGCTAAAATCTTGATATCCAGATTCAATTTTCTGATCTTTTCCACGTTAGCCCGGCTATTCTGCTGAACTTCCATATCCAAAACTAAAAGATCCCATTTAGCGAGTTCTTCTACTTCTCCATCTTCAATTGTCCATTTCAAGAAGTAATTAGCTAAACGAGGATAGGCCTTAGTTTCTTGAGCAAAACTACAAATAGGCCAAAAAATAGCTAATATTACAAATATATTCGTGATGATTTTAATCTTTTTCATAGTACTATAATATTACCACAAATAAATGATTTTGTCAAAGCTAATTTAGCTCTAATACATTTATTTCTGGTAAACGGAAAAATCTCATTGGCAAACCAACCGTACCGAAACCAGAAGAAACAAAGACCGGATAATTGCCAACATGGTATAATCCAGCATCAAAAGAATAGTCGCTTGGGATAGCTGATTTATAAAGCCAAGGCAAACGGATTTGTCCACCATGGGTATGCCCGGAGATAGTAATATCAGCCTGAGAATTAGTTGGATATTGGTAAGAGGTATCTGGGTTATGAGTTAAAGATATTAATAATTGATCTGGGCTATCTTTTCTGAGCAACATGAAGTTGGCATCATTACTGTAATAATCATTTAACCCCACCACTTTTATTTTCTTACCCTTGATTTCTAAATCCCAAACCTTATTATCTATCACCCTAATTCCATTACTGGTCAGTGCCGCAACTAATTCAGTGGAAACATCGGTTCCTCTTGGTCGGCCATTATCATGATTACCCAGGACTACAGCTAGCGGTAGTTTGATATTTTTTAATTCAGAAAATTCAGAAAACTTTTCTACTGGCAGCTTAAAAACAAAATCGCCAGGAATAAGAACTAAGTCGCCCTCCAATTCATTTATTCTTTTAACGGCTCTTTTCAATTTAACCTCAGAAGAAAATAAACCCAAATGAAGATCTGAAACAACTATAACTTTCAAGCCATTTCCCTTCCCATCTAAATTAATTTTTTCTTGATTAATCATAACCAGATTCGGTTCAACAAATCTAGTATATATGAACAACAAAATAAAAAACGCCAAGACCCAATAAATAGGACGGCGTTTTTTTAAGCCAAAATAAATGAGACCAGCTAAAATCGGAAAAGCTAAATAACTAAGATAAAAAATTAACCATAAAACAACATCAATCATAAGAGTTATTTTTTTAATGAAATAACTGACAGGTTGTTAGGCATAAAACGACGCAAAGCTTCTGGAACGATAACTGAACCATCTTCTTGTTGAAATTGTTCTAGGATGGCTGGTAATAAGCGGCTAGTAGCCAATCCTGAGCCATTCAAAGTGTGCATGAACTCAGTCTTACCAGTTTCTTTGTTCTTAAAGCGCATAGCGCCACGACGACATTGGTAATCAAGAGCATTAGAAACTGAAATAACCTCTATATAGAATTCCATACTA
>JBAXIF010000061.1:0-5228 GCA_037138515.1 Candidatus Falkowiibacteriota bacterium | reverse complement strand
GAAACCGTCAGTTTGATTTTGAGTGATGATTCGTTCAAGTCGGTTGGCGATCAGATGAGACGGCAAAGAAATATGGATTTATATGATTGCGCCTTTTTAGTATCAGATAAGGATACCCAAGAATATTTAGATTTTATAAAAAACATTTTTAATAAATATACTACATGAATCTTCTCGAAAAAACATTAGAACTCTCTAAGTTATATGACATCAAGCCGGATCATTCTAAGGGGCAGAACTTTTTGATTGAGGAAGACTTTTTTGATCAAGCAATTGCGGCAGCTGAAATCAAGCCAACTGATACTGTTTTGGAAATCGGTCCCGGGTTAGGTTTTCTTACTGAGAAATTATCTAATGTTAGCAAAAAGGTGGTAGCAGTAGAGCTTGATCAGAAATTAGCTGAATTATTGAAAGCTAAGTTTGTCGCTCAAGCTGTTTCTAATGTGGAAGTGATTAGTGATGATATCTTGAAAATTAATGATGATTTTTTTGCTGGTTTTGACTACAAAATTGTGGCTAATTTGCCATATAATATTACTTCTATTTTCTTGCGGAAATTTTTGACAGCCAAGTATAAGCCGCAGTCATTAGTGCTAATGCTACAGAAAGAGGTGGTGGAAAGAATTGTGGCGACTGTTCCTCAGATGAGCATCTTGGCTCTGTCTGTCCAATTTTATGCCCATACCGAAATTGTGAGTATTGTTCCAGCTGAGGCTTTTTGGCCTAGACCGGAGGTTAATAGCGCTCTGATTAAAATCGTTCTGAAAAAACCAGAAGAATTGCTTAAAGTTGACCAGACATTATTTTTTCGTCTGATTAAGATTGGGTATAGCGCTAAGCGTAAAATGTTAAAGAATAATATTGGAAACGGCTTACATTTGAGCCCTTCTGAGGTTGAAAAAATATTGGTGGAAGCTGGATATAATTCCAAGGCTCGAGCCCAAGAATTAAGCCTAGAAGATTGGGCAATTTTATTTGCCAAATTTTCTAGTTTTATGTTATAATAACGGCATATGAATCAAGAAAAAAATCAATCATCGCTAAGTAATAGTGAGGTCTCCGCTTTTGAACAAAAACCGGATCCAAACACTTTAAGTAAGCAACAAAAAATCTCCTTAATTTCTTTGGGAGTCTTTTCTGTTTTAATAATGGTTTTTGGAATTTTACAATTCCAGTATAATCTTTATTCTCCTTTTGATTACAGCAGGCAGATTGCAGCTAATCAGAAAAATAATGCTAGTGGTAACGCTTCTGGCGTTACAACCACTGATCTTACTAAATTAGATAGTGATAATGATGGTCTAAATGATTTTGACGAAATTAATGTTTATAAAACCTCTCCTTATTTAGAAGACAGCGATAGCGATGGTTTTAGTGATAAAGATGAAATTTTAAATAGCACTGATCCTAATTGTCCAACTGGGCAGGTTTGTGCTCAAATCACGACTAATACTGATTCCTCTTCCTCTAATTCTTTGACTCCGGATAGTTTAGACAACCCAATTTCAGCTGAAATTAATCAGGTTGATAAAACTGCTCAAGACATGTTGAGCGGAAAGAGTGATCCAGCTGTTTTGCGTAAACTACTTTTAGACAATGGAATGGAAAAAACTGAATTAGATCAGATTAGCGATGAAGACCTGATATTAAGTTATCAGGAGTCGTTAAAGAAACAACAAGAAGCCCAAGCTCAACAATAAAAATTTTTTTATATAACAATAATTTTTAAATAAATGAAAAAGCCAATCATGAGTCTCTTTTTAAAGGGCACTTTTTTAACATTAGTGTTTGTTTTTGTTTTTTTAGTAGCCCCGATTAAGTCGGCTTACGCCACCATCCCCGCTGATCCAATTGGTGGTCCGACTACGGTTATTAATAAAGTTTTGACAACAATTAAGGACAAATTAACCAAAGTTTGGGATAAGGTTGGTTCTAATTTATTTCAAACAGTTATTACTAACTCTTTAAAGAGAGTGGCTTATGATACTGCTACCTGGATTGGCTCAGGTGACGAAGGTCAGAAACCATTGTTTTTAACTAAAGATGCTAGTAAGTATATTGGTGATTTAGCTGATAGTGCGGCTGGAGATTTTATTGATACTTTTGCTAAAGAGTTAAATGTTGATTTTTGTCAGCCTAATTTGGATGTTAAAATTAAGATCGGTTTGGGTTTGAATGATAAATATAGCACTAAAATTCCTGACTCTAGATGTAAAGCCACTACCATGTTCCAGGCTTGGAAGACTGATATCACTTCTAAATATGCAGCGATGTCTGATCCTAATTATTTGAAAAATTTATCTTCCATGTTCTCAGTTGGTGGTTCTGACATCTCTTTAGCTCTCGATGTTATGGATGGTATTGATTATGCTAAAAAAGTAAAAACAGAAGCTGTTAAAACGGATGTTGTTGAAGTTGGTCAAGGTTGGTTTTCTAAAAAAGATATTGGTGGTCAAACTAAAGCTGCTCCAGGAACAGAAAAGTTACAAACTGAAACAGCCGCTCAAGGCGTAGCTGATGCCCAGAAGGTTAGTCCTACTAACTCAGTGTTAACTGATGTTTCTAAGGTCTTTTTAAACACTTTAGCTACCACCGCTTTCAACAAGGCTTTGAAGAATATTGCGGCTGGTGATTGGTCCTCATTAACTTATGGTCTTTATAAAGATAAGACTGATGAAGAAGTGGCTGCACTAGTTGCCAATGGTGGTAGACCATCATCAGACTCTCTTTTAAATAATCCTAATCTTGATCCTAGTGGTCTTCGGAGTGATGCTTCAGTCAAAGCTAATTTGGCTGATATGATTAAGCCAAGTTTCGAGTCTCGGGGTGATTATGATATTTTAGGTGAACTTTCAGTTTGTCTTGATCCAAATAAACCAGGTCCAACCAACTGTATTTTGGATATGCAATTTAGTAATGCTATCTCAGAGAGAAAGACTGTGATTGAAGCTATTAAAGAAGGATTTTTAAATAAGAATTGGAGATTGACTAGAGATATTGATTTTAATGGAGGTTATTCTTTAAGATCTTTATTGGTTTTAAGAAAATTCCGCATCATTCCAGTCGGATGGGAAACTGCTTTGTTAAAGGCGGAAGAAAATAATGTTAATGCGACTTTGATGGATATGGTTTCTTGTTTCGACCCTAATGATAACTATAATGAATTCAGTCAAGGATTTGCTCCTGCTACTTGGTGTCAAGGATTAATTGATCCTAATTGGGTTTTAAAAGCCCCTTTAAATTATTGTAAACGCCAAGGTTTCGGTGGACAGGTTTTAGATAAAACTCTAACACCAGCTATTAAAGTTGATGGTCAGCCTGATATTCCTGGTGATATTATTTTAACTAGAGCTGATGAATATTGTGCTGATGAACAGAGCTGTATTAAAGAAAAAACTGATGGCACTTGTGAGGCCTATGGTTATTGTACCGAAGAAAAGAGAACCTGGGATTTCGCTTCCGATTCTTGTGATGCGATTAATAATACTTGTCAGACCCTTGTAAAGTCTAACGGTGCTAGCGTGTCTTATTTGGAAAATACTTTAGATTATAGTACTTGTAATGCTGATAATTCCGGTTGTCGTCCTTATGCTACTCTTGGTGCTTATAATACTTCTTCTGATAAGATTACTTGGAATAATATTAGTCCTATTTATTTTTCTAAGAAAGCCGAGTCTTGTGATGCTAGTCAAGAGGGTTGTAATGAAGTGATTAGAATCAATACGGATACTGGTCATAATTTTTTGGTTAACTCCGATTTTGAGAGCTCTTTAGATTTGGGTTCTTGGAATATTAATATTGATAGTGCTAATGTTTCCACTCCTAATAATGCTACTTCAACTGAAGGCGGTTACTTTAGTAATGCTTCTTTGTTTGTTAATGGCGCCTTGAGAAAAAATGTCGCTGTTGGTCCTAACGATTATAATATTTCTGGCCGAACTTATACTTTCTCTTTCTATGCTAAAAATTGTTCCACTGGCGACAAAGCTATTTTGGGAGGAGCGGAAGTTGATAATAAAGTTTTGGATTTAGGTACTAACCCAGATTGGAGCTATTACTCTATTAATTATAATTTCCCATTAGGTTTAACTGATAATCATGTTTATTTTTCTATCCAATCTAATACTTGTCAGTTGGATCGTTTGAAATTAGAATTATCTAAAGTTGGAACAGAATACAGTGACTATGGTCAGAATAATTTGGCTTATCAAAAATTGATTCCGGATTATTTAGCCTCAACTTGTTATGTTAATTCTAGTTCAGCCACTCCAGATTATCGTTTGAAGGCTGATGCTCCAGCTAAATGTTCTAATTATACTAGACGTTGTAACGCTTTTGAAGTTGATTGTAATATTTATAAATCAGTTCGCGATGGAATTTCTTTGCCAGCCAAGGTAACTCCGTTTGATTCTTGTTTTGCGGAGTGTGATGGTTATGATACTTATGTTCAAAAAGAAACTGCCTTCCATGGTCCTTTAGCTTCCAATCTTATTCCAAGTACAGCGACCGCTTGTAGTGCTGATGTAGTTGGTTGTACCGAGTTTACTAATATTGATTCTGTAGCTCAGGGAGGTGAAGGCAAAGAATATTATAGTTTCTTGCGCCAATGTATTAAGCCGGATACTAATCGTTGTGGCATCTTCTATAGTTGGGGTAGTGCTGGTTCCGGTTATGAACTTCAACCTTACAAGCTGCAAGCCGCTACCGATATTCCAGTTTTAACATCAGGCTCTTTCAATGCTAGAAACCATGAAGAAAATGGTGCTATTGTCTGTAGTGAAGATATTTTTAATGCTGCTCCGTCAGACGCTACTTATAACGCTGATTGTCGTCAGTTATACAATAAAAATGGTGTTATTTTCTATGCTTTATACTCCAAAACTATTACTTGTTCTGACGAGTGTCATTCTTATCGAATCAGTGAAAATCCAGTTGACGAGAGTATCACCACTCAGGCTAGTTGTGCTGGTAGTGATAAGGGATGGAATGGTAACCTAGGTGTTTGTTACGTTTGTAAAAATGGTGGTATTTGGGATAGCAATCAAAACAGTTGTATCTACCAAGCTATTCCTGGTGAGGGAAAAACTTGTACTGCGGCAGAAAATGGTTGCCGTGAATATAATGGTAATTATGGTAACAATCTAAGAATTATCAGTACTTATGATTTTGAAAATTATCGTAAGTGGGCCAGCTTCAAAACTGATACTAGTTCTTTGAGCACTGACTCC
>JBAXIF010000060.1:0-5330 GCA_037138515.1 Candidatus Falkowiibacteriota bacterium | reverse complement strand
GTAAGTTTTCTTAAGGTGTAATTTTTCTCGGGCAACCAAGAATTGCAACGCTTTAAGAAATAGTCGACTTACCCATTAAAAAGACTAATTCGCCAAGAATATGAAGAAATTATTTATCGGCGGCCTACCTTACAGCTTCAGCGATAGCGCTTTAAGTGCTTTATTTGCCGACTGTGGTAATGTAGAATCAGCTGTGATCATTAAGGATCGCATGACTGGCCGTTCAAAAGGTTTCGGTTTCGTAGAAATGTCCTCCGAAGCAGAAGCTGAGAAAGCTATCTCAATGTTCAACGGTCAGGAAGTTGAAGGCAGACGCTTAAATGTAAGCATCGCTCGCCCTATGACTGAAGGCCCAAGACCTCGCAACTAATATCAATAATTGATATACATAAAAACAAGCTCCGAGAGGAGCTTGTTTTGTTTTATCTAAAATATAAAAACTATTTCAATCCAATATAAGCCGTCACTACTTCTAAATTGTCTAAAACTGGATTATCCCGACGATAAGAAAAATATTTATGTCTCAAGCAATAAGTACATTCCGAACTGATACTGACATCGACTAAGCCGACATCCAATAATTGCCGCTTGATTATCCCGGCTAAATCAATAAAGGTCTTCCCTTCTCTTTCGAGAATAAACTCCGACCACAAAGAAAATTTTTCCACCACCTCATCCCCTACTTCAAAATGGCAAGCACCAATATGCGGTCCGATAAAAACAGAAATATCGGAAGCTAATGACCCATAATTATTTTTAAAAATTTTAACTACTTCTTTTACTATTCCACTTTCTACTCCGCGCCAACCAGCATGAGCTAGACCCACCACTTTATTTTCTTGATCATAAAAATAAACCGGTAAGCAATCAGCCACTGTTATAGACAAAACTAATTCAGGATTGTTAGTAACTAAAGCATCGCAAGAAGCAATAATATCATCAGTCGCGTCATCGACCCTCACCACTCGATTACCGTGGACCAAATCAGCGGCGATAACTTTTTTATTAAGCGGAGAAAAAAAGACTTCCCGATTATGGATCGTATCAGCATGATCTTTTTTCCGAAATACTCTCATATTACCCTGAGACTTTTCCGATATACCCAAGATTAGATTGTCTGGAAAATCAAAATTTAACATATAATATTTAGTATTTTATTAAAAAATTTCTGAGTGTGATCCAATTCTCAATAACAGGATGATCACCTCTAATTTTTCTATTTTATAAACCAACAGAATATCTGGCTTAACATGACACTCGAAACAATCCTTAAATTCTCCCATCAAGCGATGATTGTAATTCTTCAACGGCAAATTTTCTCCCTTAATTAAGATATCGAGAATTTTCTCCAATTCAAAAAGAACAGCCTGATTGTGCTTATACAACTTTAAATCTTTTTTAAAACGATTGGAGTATCTTAAGATAAACATAAACAATTAATCATTAAGAGCATCTTTAATCAGTGCTGAGCCCTTTTTAAATGATTTGGGGTTGTTCTTAGCATCAATAATTGATTGGCGCAAAACTGCAGAATTCTGCAAAGTAAGCCCATTCTCCCCTCTTAACTCACAAGGGAAATTTTTAGCATTTATCACTTGGCGAAAAAATATCTTGATAGCCGAGCTCATATCCATTCCCAAGCTATCCAAAATTTTTTTTACTTCGTTCTTAGTCTTTGCATCAATTCTAATTTGAATTTGTTCACTATTTTTAGAGGCCATATTTTTTAAGTGTCTTAAATTATAACTAGATTATATTGTATTGCGTTTTCAATGAATTGTCAATACAAACTTTAAGACCCTAAACTTAACCCGGAATCTAATCCCACAGAAATATCATAACAAATCAAAGATAAATTTTTTGCAAAATATATATAAAAAAATAGTAGTGTAACTTTTTCCAAGATTTTCCGTATATTATTGCGTGGATTAATAATAATCCTAATTTAATTTATTTTATATGAAACGCCATAAAAGCGAACAACCAAACATTTGGAAGAGATTAGCAGCATTAACCTGCCCGTCTTATTCTATGTTTAATGTCGTCGATCGACCAGGGCTGTTTGGCGTGGATTCTTATGAGATTAATAACTTACCAGAAAATATTAGCGGATAAAATTAATCAATAAAAAAAATCTACGTGCAAAACAGCTCGACCAAAAAAGGCCGAGCTTTTTATATAAATCAAAATGTTCTTTAACAATTAACTAAACAATAGGAGGACCAAACAATGAATCGAAAAATTATCTCTTTGTATTTGCGCTTGTCTTTTTTGACAGCCATGGCACCAGCGTTTTTCTTCGCCACTTACCAACTTTTCTTAAAAGGGTTAGGATTGAATCTTTTAGAAATCAACCTGGTCAACGCTTTCTTCGGATTAGGAGTTATGTTTTTTGAAATTCCCACCGGAGCAGTTGCTGATATCTGGGGTCGAAAAACTTCAGTGATCATCGGCTGCCTGCTAACCGGATTATCATTCTTAGCTTACTTCTTGGCCACCAGTTTCTGGCAATGCGTCGGCGCCGAACTAATCGGTGCACTAGGCTGCACTTTTATTTCTGGAGCGGCTGACGCTTGGTTAGTTGATTCGCTTAACTTCTGCGGTTGTCGCTTGCGCTTGGAAAAAATATTTAGCCAAGGACAAAAAACCAAAACTATCGGAGTGATAATTGGAGTATTAGGTGGCTCTTTACTGGGCACTCTAAACTTATCTTATCCTTGGATATTAAGCGCTTTGATGATGTTTATTACCAGCGGCTATTTATTCTACAAGCTCCCAGAGATTTATTTTATCAAACCCGAAAAAGCTAACGCCTGGAAACAGATCATAACTATCGGGCGTGACAGCTTTTATGAGTCGGTCAAAAACCGAGAAATTCTAGGGATGATGATTCTGAGTTTTGTCCTGGGTTGTGCTATACCGGCCACCAACATGTATTGGCCGATAGTCTACAAAGATATGGGGCAGATAGAAGTTTGGGGATTAGGATTATTCTTTTTATTAATTCTAGGATCGCTACGTCTAGGGACAGCACTGGCAAGTAAGTTTCAAAAAAGATTTAAATCAGAATTAACGCCAATCATCTTATCCCAAGTCGGAATAAGCATCGGATTTATTCTAGCTTCAATCTTCGGACTACCTTGGTTGTCACTAATCGGATTCTTGGGTCATGAATTATTTCGAGGATCGTTTGATTTGTTAAGGCAAGGTTATTTAAACCGTCGCCTGAAGCAAGCCAAGAGAGCTACCATGCTTTCTGCCAACTCGATGGTATCCAGTATTGGATTAACCTTAGGGCTGATGGTCAGCGGATTAATCGCTCGGGAATATTCTATTTCCCTATCTTGGTTAGTCTCCGGTATTTTTATACTGACAGCACTGGGTCTCTTCCTATTAATCAGAAAAAAATAAACAAAAAAAATTGGGTTGCTAACGAGCAGCCCAATTAGTATTGATGAAAAATAGTCGTAAAATTTAATCAAAACTTATCTAAATAATTAAATTTTATAAATTATTAAGGAATTAATGAGTCTTTATAATTACCCAAAATATCAGTTTTAATAATATAAGAAGACCCAACCATAAAATAACCACCATCTGTTGTCTCTTGAACATAGTAAGCTGACTCCTCATCATTACTATTACCAACTTTTTTCGACCAAACCTCATCACCGCTGGAATTAGTTTTAACTAAATAAATATCAGAAGTATCAGTCTCTCCAGCAACAATATATCCACCGTCGCGGGTCTGCCTGATAAAATGTGCATATTGATTATAATTACTATCACCAAAATTCTTTGACCAAACCTCATTACCACCAGAATCAGTTTTGACTACATAAAAAACAGTATTACTATTACCATAATCATCGCCAACCATAATATAGCCTCCATCAGAGGTCTGCTGGACGGAATATGCTTGTTGGTCTCCGGCTCCACCAAAATTCTTTGACCAAACCTCATTACCACTAGAATCTGTTTTGACTAAATAAAAATTCCTACTAAAATCATCAAGCTCTTTTAGTCCAGAAAAAATATAACCGCCATCAGATGTTTGTTGTCCAGAAGAAAAATAACTAGGATAATTATCACTAATATTAATTTTTTTAGACCAAACCTCATTACCACTAGAATCTGTTTTAATAAAATAAGGCCTACTAATCTCTAATTCATTCCCAATTAAAATATATCCACCATCAGATGTTTGCTGGACGTAAGACGATTGCTGTTGTCCAGCCCCACCAAAATTCTTTGACCAAACCTCATTACCACTAGAATCTGCTTTAATCATATAAGCATCAAAGTTGCCATTAGCTTCAGTAATTCCAGCTAAAATGTAACCACCATCAGTAGTTTGTTGAACTGATCTAATATACTGGCTCATTGGTTTATTAAAGGTCCTTAGCCATTGCTCATTACCATCAGCATCAATTTTTATTAAATAAGCATCATCACCATAACTATCACCAGCTATAATATAACCACCATCAATAGTTTGTTGTGCCGACCTAAAAAAGACTCCATATCGCTTAACAAAAGTTATTGCCTCAGCACAATAACCACTAATCACACCCCCAGGAGTAGCGCAAACATTTCCTCCAGATAATTCTCCAATTACCCCACCCAAACAATACGATATTGAATAAGATGAACCATTATCGACCGGGCTATAAACATAATTATTATATTCACTAGTGCAACTTCCATCAGCTGGGGTTGGAGCATTAGGAATAATCTGCATGTAGGTAGAGGTAACTCCAGTAGTGGTTGAATATATTTTTCCAGTATTCCATTCTTCTATTGTTGGATATCTATTATTATCATTAAAGAAAAGCTCTAAAGCAGTCTGGATTTGTTTGACATCACCAGCACGTTTCGCATCTCTGCTTTTAGCTCTGACATTAGAGAGAGCTAGAACGGAAACAGTGGCTAAGATACCAATGATGGCGATGACGACTAGGAGTTCGATTAGGGTGAAGGCTTTTTTAGGTTTCATAAGATTAAAATAAATAATATTTTACTACTATTATAGTATAACATATCACCCCCAACAGTGGTAGATTTAAATCTTATAAGGTGAAACAAGATAAATAATTACTAATTAATTAATATCTAGAAAAACAATCGACAGCTTGATTTATAACTGTTAATCTTATATACAGTTAATACCTGAATATTAAAATAAACTCATGGATAAGCAACTTTTAAAAACTCTAAAAAACTATTTCGGTTATGATGAATTCCGACCGATGCAGGCCGATATAATCAAAAGCGTCCTTAATGGTAAGGATAATTTTGTCTTGATGCCCACCGGCGGAGGCAAGTCTCTT
>JBAXIF010000059.1:0-5385 GCA_037138515.1 Candidatus Falkowiibacteriota bacterium | reverse complement strand
TACTGTCCGAGAGATCTATTTTCATTATAAGGGTCAGCAATGACCTTAATAAACTTAGAACCCACAGGAAATTTTATCCCGTCCATAATTACCTCCGCTTTTGTTTTTACTATTGTTTAAGAACTGCAAAAAATATTACAATAATTACAATAATTAGTCAAGTAAACAATGATTATACTTGACATAGCAATCATTAATTAATATACTTGCTATAGCAACTAATAATTGAAACAAACAAATATGAAAACTACTCTCCCCTTCTTATTTTCCCTAATTAAAAGCAACGCCATCTTATCCCGCCGCTTAAGCGTCCACGGTCTAGACTTCAGCGATTTTATGATTCTCTCATATCTAAACGAAGCTCCAGAACAAAAACTGCGCCGCATCGACTTAGCCGAGAAATTAGGACTGACTGCTTCTGGAATTACTCGAATGCTTCTCCCCTTAGAAAAACTAGGGATCATTGAACGTAATCTAGATGACTCTGACGCTCGGGCTCGTTACGCCACAATCACTAAAGCTGGTAAGAATTTGCTCCAAGATGCTAGTGCTAGTATTGAAATGAAACTGGAGGATATTATTCCTGAAGAAATTAGAGCTGATCTAGAAAAATTTACCAGAATACTTGAGCGGATTAATAGTTAAAAAACATTTTTCAAATACAAAAAAGACAAACATCACGTTTGTCTTTTTTATTTAAATTTTTACAATAACTTATTTTGTTTTCTGACGCTTCTCTTTAATAATATGCATCACTGAAGGCAGGACCGACAAAACAACTATTAATAAAATAATTGGCAATAAATATTTATCAACTCCTGGAATTATTCTACCTAAAAAATAACCGGCAAACATTAGCCCAAAGGACCACAAAAATCCACCAATAATATTATACTTGATAAACTTAGAATAATTCATACTTCCAACCCCGGCCACTATCGGCGCGAATGTCCTGACTATCGGTAAGAAACGAGCGATGATTATCGTCTTAGGACCATTTTTTTCATAAAACTTTTCTGCCCTTATTAAGTTTTCTTTTTTAAAAAATCTAGAATTTTCTCGATTAAAGATAGCTGGACCAGCTTTTTTTCCAAAAGCATAACCAACACTATCCCCGGCTACAGCTGCTACAAAGACTAAAATGGTAGCCAGCCAGATATTTAAAAAACCCTGCGAAGCCAAAAATCCAGCAGTAAACAATAAACTATCTCCTGGCAGAAAAAAACCAAAAAATAATCCTGACTCCGCAAAAATTATACCTGACAAGCCCAGATAACCCGCCGCCTTGATTAATTCTATTAAATCCATATTAATTAGAAATCAAAAAGCTCACCCCAAGGAGAACGCTTTTTGTGTTTATCATTATGATGACCGTCTTGGTGGTCGGAATGCTCATTAAATTTACTAAAAATTGATTCTGAAGCTGAATTTGGGGTTGGAGTTACCTGGCTCTCGGTATTAGATTTTTCAATAATCTTATCTAACTCGCCGCGATCCAACCAAACGCCTCGGCATTTTGGGCAATAATCAATCTCAATTCCCTGACGCTCGCTCATGTTAAGTTCAACTTCACAAATTGGACATTTCATAATTTTAAAATGCTAATATAATTAATTAAATTGATTTAAAATACTAGTAACAAAACCAATCTTTTCCGCTATAAAAGTTTCTATAGCCGTCCAATTAGCTGAAACATTCTTTAAAGATGATAATAAATCTGGCGCACTACTGGATACTTGGCCATATAATTTAGTAATTAAAAAATAAACTAAATACGAGACAGCTAGAAAAGCTAAAACAATTAAAAGCAAAATTAAAAGAATAATCCTAGAAGCTTTTTTATTAGACCTAACCGTGTAATAAATTCTTTTTAAATCTGGAATCCTAATACCCATATATTTATTTATTAATTAAAGTCCCATATACGCAAAAAACCGGCATAATACCGGTTCTAATTAATGTTGAGTCACTGCTTGGAAGCGCTTTCTAAAAGAAAGACCAATCGCTTCTTCGCTCACCAACATTCAAGGTACTCAAATTTTAGCAAAAAATTGGTTAACGGTCAATAATACAAAGACTCTAATTTATCAATAAAAAAGCTCTTGTTACCAAGAGCTTTTTGTTTTAAAATTAATCAATTTAATACTCAAAACTACCAAAAGGAGTAGTTAGTTTTACTTTATTATCCACACCAGGCTCATCAGAAAATCTTTGACAAGAACCCAATGGATGAAGTGGCAACCAACATTTAGCGCTAACCTTCTGTAAGGCTTCGGTAAAAATAGGATTGTTTTCTCCAACGATATCAATCCCGATACCACAGTTAAGACCCACAAACATGTTTTTCCAAGTTTCACTGCTCTCTTCTTTAATCAAATGGAAAAAAGGCGGAGGAGTACTCATGACTTTTTTATACAAAATACCACCAGAACCAAGATTGGAAATCTTAGTCGCTCCGCCACCGGTATTCATACTAATACCATGAAGCATGTGAAGCGCATCAACCTCTTTCAGTGCGGTGATTATCTCTTTAATAACAATCGCCCATTGACGGGTAGGAGACAATAAAGCCTCTCCGACCGACATTCCATTTAAGATCTTAGGGTAATCATTATAATCAAACTGGCCCTTATAAAACTTTCCGCTTCTTTTCAGATTAGGATATTTTTCATTGTAGCGCTTACTCATTAAGCAACTACGCGCCAGAGTTAATCCATTACTCATAATTCCGGAGTTTCTTGTTTGCTCCCAAGAAGCTCGCCCATCACTAGGAAAGCCAAAAATCAAATCGCCATCCTGAATATTACCAGCTATCAGATCGGCCTTATCGGCCCAAGCGGTAATGGCAATGTCGAAAACTCCGGACCGGACTTGGTCGGGTAAATCAGCAGTTTCACCACCTAAGAATTTAATCTTGAAGCCATGTTCACTATAAAGTTCTTTAAGCTCCAATAAACGGGAGGCAACGGCCATCATTACTACTTCTTTCAGCTCTTTAGGGAGAGCTAAATTTAAGACGTCAGTTATAATCCAAGGACCAAAAACGAATCCGCTAGCGGCAATATCGCCAGTATTCATAGACAAAGCATCATCAGCCATGCCACAAAAAACTTGTTCATCACCAGTTTCCAGGTAATGAATCATTCTCTGAATAAACTTACTACCATCACCATCCTGGTGCTGGGTTAAAACCCGCTGATCACAGTACGGATCAGTAATAATATTAACAAAAGCGCCAGGACATTCATTGTCATTCAATTTTTCAAAAATCTCTCGGACTTTTTGCTTTCTAGCATCAATTCCCAAGCCTGCATACATACTCATTTATACCTCCTTTTTAGTTAGATAATTTTTTAAGAACTACAAGAACATTAATATAATGGCTGCGATTTGTCAAATAATACAAAAAATAAAAAACACAAACCTTAAAGCTTGTGTTTTAATACTATTGAAATAATTAAATTAATCTTGAAGACACCTAATAGACAAGCCATTAGCTCGATCAGTTTCATGTCGAGAAACAGTTGTATATCCTGGGTTCATGGTCCTATATATAAAATTAGGACTACCGACATTAGATGGCCAAAAAAAAGCGTTTACCCCCAAAACATTAAACGAACCATCAACGCCTCGATACCCTGTTAAGAGAGCTTCAAATCCGGAAGATCCCCCCGTTCTCAATTTTGTACCAGCACCAACACAATCCAGCCAACCACTGATCCTACTAGGATTACAAGTATTAGGCGGATCAGTTAAATACTGCTCCAAAGTGTATTGCTCAGCATCGCTTGGAATATGCCAACCAGCCGGACAGATACCTTGGGATCTTTCAATAATTGAATATTGCATTGCTTCATCACACTGATAAAGTCCACCATAAGTCTGACAATTTCCGAGGGTATTACTATAACAATATTTTTCTAAAGCACTGTTACTAGTTTGGTTGGTAACACCAGTTACCATAGAACCAATATTCATATTCTGTTTCATCCAACATTGGGTACCGATTTGGACAGTGTCATAAGTACATTTATCATAATATGGAGCGCCAGTGTTACAATTATGACCAGCAATAGAAGCGATTATAACCTGGTCAGTACCACAAGAAAAAGGAGTAGTGGCAAAATTAGCAGTAACTAAAATATTTTCAGAGATATTAATATCAACTCGGGGATTGTCAGTAGAAGAATCACTCCAATTAACAAAATAATAACCAGCATCAGGGACAGCTGTAACGGCTAAGCCACTATCGCCATAGTCAACCGTCTGGGATAAGGTTCCGGTAATGGAACCATTCGGCCCAGCGATATAATTTAAAGAAAAAGAACCACAATTAATATCTAAAATTCCTCCGGGAGTTAAACATTTTGGTCCAGGGGCTAGAGTGCCGGTAGTATTCCCTAAGCAAAATGAAATAGAATAAGCAGAACCATCTAATGCCGGAATGTAGCCGATAACGTTCTGACCATCACTACAAGACCCATCAGCTGGAGTTGGAGCAGTTGGAATTACTTGCATATAGGTAGAAGTAGCATCAGTGGTAGTGGAGTAGATCTTGCCAGTGTTCCATTCTTCGATAGTGGGATATCTATTATTATCATTGAAGAATAACTCTAGAGCTGTCTGAACCTGCTTTACGTCACCTACTCTTTTAGCATCCCTACTCTTAGCCCGAGCATTAGAGAGAGCCAAAACAGAAATAGTCGCCAAAATACCGATAATGGCAATCACGACCAGAAGCTCAATGAGAGTAAAGGCTTTTTTATAAATCTTCATAAAATTAAAAAATATAAACAAACACCACTGGCCTAACTATACCATTTTATATACCAAAAAACAAAAAAAATAATTAATTCTAAAACCAATTCAATCTTAATTGCAAGAAAAAAGCCACCAAAGCTTTATTCATTTTCTTGATTCCCCAACTACTTAGATGTTTCAGTTCATCGGGTACTTTTTTCAGCTTGTGCTGATCGAGAAAAATGTATAATTTTGGTGGCTAGAACAAACTGGCTTACTGGGATTTTATCTCCAGCCAATTCGACAAAAATCACATAAATTTAGCAACTCCAGATGGTGCTGGGATAGTCCGTTGCTCGTTCCTGTTCGCTCGCCACTACTAAGGAACATTAATGATTTTCATTTTAAAAAACGTCAAAGAACGTGTTAGAATCATGGACTCTAAAGTGATAATAACTAAAGCCATTTCAAATGTCAAACAAAATAAAAAAGCCACCGAGCTTACAAATTATTCTTTGTGAATAAATATGCAAGGCTCAGTGACTAATCTGAAAAAAGTAAAAACACTAAAAAAAATTAATAAAAGGACTGATATTATCAGTGATTGAACAAAGCAAACTTATCACTGATAAGATAATCATACTT
>JBAXIF010000058.1:0-5529 GCA_037138515.1 Candidatus Falkowiibacteriota bacterium | reverse complement strand
TGGTTCAAATATAACGATTAATTTACCAACCATTTTTGGGTATTAAACCTAAAAAATATAATCTGATTAGAAGAAGATTTATTAAGAGATTAAGAATGTAAAAATTAAGAAAAAAATAGTTTCCCAATTCTGATTTGACTATTGACTAGATGTATATATTGTGATATGGTTAGGCTAATAAAATTGAACCTTAACATCCCAATTGGCCACAGCAGAAAGTAGCTTATTCGGCTTTTTTCTACTGTGGCAAAATCAATTAAGATGAGCCCAACAGTGATAACCGCAACTTAGTTTTATTATTAAACATAGTTGCAAAATATAGGAGATATAACGATGAGCGAAAAAGATTTAATGCTCGATGTTAGCCAGGCTGTAGAATTAAAAATGGCCTTCCGTCGTCATGGGTGGAGTAATGCTGATATAAAAAAATTATCCGAGGGTGATATTCTTGGAGAAGTTCTGGCCGTAATGAAAAAAAAGGCTACGATAAGCTACCCGGAACATTTAATCGATCTGGGCGCCAAACCATTTTGTCCTGAAGGTTTTTCTGTGGAAGAACACCAAGGCACTGGAAATTGGCTGTTTTATTTATCTGCTCCACTTTATCGGTTTTATCGGTCCAAAAAACAGATAAAAGGAAGTATTGAAGGAAATGAATTGAGGAAGGAGCTAAAAGGGCAGAAGGTTTTAAATGCCAATGTTTTAGATTATTTATTGGCCCATCCAGATTTAATTCCGGAAGAATGGAAAAATAAAAATGTCTTTTTTTGGGGCACGATTTACCGCAACTCCCTTGGCCATCTTTGCGTCCGTTATCTCGACTGGGATGGTTCCAGTTGGCATTGGCTCTCCGGCTGGTTGCACTACGATTTTGGCTCCAGTAATCCTGCTGTCGTTGCAAGTTGATCTTGGGGTTTGGTTCTTTTGTTCTTTTGACCTTTGAATTTGGTCCTTTGGCCTTGGAGTGTTTTAAACATTTCAAGGCTTTTTTATTTACAAAAAAATGATCTTCAGAAATATGAAAATCATTTTTAGCGATGTAATTTTTTGAATTAATTTCCCGGAACAATAACTTCAAAAGGCTTGTTGCTGCCATAAGCTTTAGGTCCGTAGTCTTCACAGAATTTAGCAATATTCCTTTGGAAATAAGGCGGTTTTGACTCTTGGATGCGGCCAATAATGGAATAGCCTAAGCATAACATCAAGGCAAAATCAGTGGATTTAGGAATCTTGATGTCTAAACGATTTTTAAGGTCGCCAAAATATTTATTCTTTATTCCCAGTCCGATAACTAACTCGCTCTTATCTTGATGAACAAATTTAGCATGGCGAGAGTGACCTTCGGAATAGGCTCGGACTTGAAGGTGTGGACCAAACAATTCTCGGCCTTTGATATTTAACATATCGCAGATTTCAATATACTCATCAGGCAAGACGAAAGAATAGTTAGAATAATTTCTAAAATTACGAGGCAGTTTAATTTGTTTTAAGAAGTGTAAAATTTTTTCTGGATTTTCTTTAGTTGAAGACAGAATCATTCCTAGATAGGTGGAGGTATTATAAGTATATGGTTCGCTCAATTTACGATAGGAGTAGACTTTGTCGGCAATCTTACTAGCCGAAGAGTTAGGCGAACAAGTTAGAAGGGTGGTTTTTAGTTTATGCTTTTTAGCCAACTCTAATTCCCAGACAGAGTCTTTTTCACCGGAGGCGGAAATAACGACCGCTTCCTTAATTACTTTATTTTTTAAAAGAGAATTATATTTTTTGAGGGTAGCCTTGAAGTTGCTTTCGTCCGCAAAGATAGCGGGGTGACTGGCAAAAAGGATAGTGCCGGTGTTATAAGCGTTACCGCTGCCGACTACCAATGGAAATTTTATTTTTTGGAATTCAGCCTTAGGGGCTTTGTTTTCGCTAAAAAATTGGAGAGCATTGTAAACAGCTTGGTTGAGGTTGATTAATTTCATATGAATTGATAAATTAATGTGACTCTTCTAATTATAATTTAGATTGATTTTTTTAGCAATTTATTATAATATTGAAGTGCTTTATATATTCATTAATTACAGAGAAAATATGTCAGGACATTCTAAATGGGCGACAACCCATCGCCAGAAAGAAATAGTTGATGCTAAGCGCGGAGCTATTTTTACTAAGTTTGCGAATATTATCAGTATTGCTGCCAAGCAAGGCGGAGATCCGAATGCCAACCCATCCTTGAGAAGTGCTATAGAGAAAGCCCGAGCCGTGTCTATGCCGAAAGATAATATTGAAAGAGCTATTAAAAAGGGTACTGGTGAATTAGGTGGAGATCAGATTGAAGAATTGTATTATGAAGCTATTGGTCCCGGTAATTCTCAATTCGTTATCAAGTGCGTTACTGACAACAAAAATCGTAGTGCCGGAAATGTTCGCCATATCTTTACCAAGAATGGTGGAGCTTTCGGTAATGTTATTTGGAATTTTGAGAAAAAGGGCGTGATTATGTTAGAAAATAGTGAATTAGTTGCTAAAAATATTGATTTTGATGAATTGGAATTAGAGTTAATTGATGCTGGAATTGATGATGTCTTAAAAGAAGATGAAGGTCTGACTATTTATACCCAGATGGAAAAGTTGCAGACTATCACCGCTTTTTTGGAGGCTAAAGGATTAAAAGTGGAGTCATCTGAAATTGAATACGTAGCTAAAGAAAAACAAGAATTAAAAGATAATGAAAAAAATACCGCTGAGAAGATAATGGAGGCGCTGGAAGACAATGAAGATGTCAGTGACTACTATACTAATATCATATGATAATTTTGGGAGTTGACCCAGGAATCGCTGATACTGGTTGGGGTTTAATCGAAAAGGATTCTAAGGGTAAGGTTTTTCATATTGCCCATGGATCTATCAAAACCCCTAAGACCGACAATTTACCCGAAAGATTAGTTTCCCTCTACGCTCAACTTAATGAGATAATAGATAAATACCAACCTCAGGCCGCGGCTATTGAAGAGTTGTTTTTTAGTAAGAACGTCAAAACAGCTTTAATCGTGGGCCAGGCACGAGGAGTTATTTTATTATCTTTAAAAAATAAAAAAATCTCGATTAATGAATTTAAGCCGACTCAAGTTAAACAGGCCGTGGCTGCTTATGGCCAAGCCGGAAAACTGCAAGTGCAGAAAATGGTTAAATTACTTCTAAACTTAAAAGAAATACCTAAGCCCGATGATGCTGCTGATGCCTTGGCCTTAGCTATTTGTCTTAGTGCTATCAAAAACTATGGCTAATATCCTAAAAATCGTTCATATCGCTTCCGAGGTTGCTCCTTTTTCTAAAACAGGAGGTCTTGGTGATGTGTCTCGTTCTCTCCCAAAGGCTCAAAATCGTTTGGGTCATGACGTGATGATTATCACTCCTCTTTATGAAAAGGCCATAGATATGGTAAAGCACGATTTGAAACCAGTGTTTAGCAATGTGAAGGTTTATCTGAACTCTGTCGATTATGTAGAGATTACTTATTGGAAGGGATATTTAATGGAGGACTTGCCGGTTTATTTTATTGAAAATAAAAAATACTTTTCTAAAAAGAAAAAGCTTTATGGTTCTTCTCACGAGAACGCTCGTTTCTTAGTTTTTGACATAGCTGCTTTAAAGCTTTTATCACTTTTAAAATTCAAAGCGGATATTGTTCATTGTCATGATTGGCAAACTGGACTTATTCCTTTCCTATTAAAAAATGATTTCCGTTATTCCAAGACTTTGAAAAAAGCTAAAACTATTTTTACTATTCACAATCTAGTTTTTCAATTAGGACATAATTGGTGGGAAGTTCCACTCGCCGACCGTGATTATGGTCGCAAGCGTATTCCTCATTTGGATAATCCAGCGATTGAAAATATTAATTTTGCTAAGCGGGCAATTTTGTCAGCCGACATTGTTAATACAGTTAGTGAACAATATCGGGATGAAATTATGACTAAGCGTTTCGGTCAGGATTTACAACGGATTTTAAAGAATCGTTCTGATCATTTGTTTGGAATCATTAATGGTATTGATTATAATGCTTATAATCCAGAAAACGATCCAGCCTTATTCCGTAATTATAAGTCTGACAAGGTGAGCGGTAAAATTGATAATAAGAAGGCCTTACAGAAAAAATTTAGACTCCCGGTTGATCCTAAAGTCCCACTACTATGCGCCACTTCTCGGGTTACTTTTCAAAAAGGATTTGATCAGATCATCCGCCTTCTACCCCAATTTTTGAAATTAGATGCTCAAATAGTTATTATCGGTTCGGGTGATAAGAGATACATCAAAGAGTTGTTGAAGATAGCTCGTAAGCACCCGAAGAAATTAGTGGTGATTCCGTCTCATGAAGAAAATCAAAAATATGAAACTCTGGTTTATGCCGGTTCCGACTTTTTCTTGTTGCCTTCAGTCCATGAACCTTGCGGTATTAATCAGTTGATTGCCATGCGCTATGGTTGTATTCCAATCGTTCGCGAAGTTGGCGGTTTATATGATACTGTCTCTAACTATAATCCCAGCACTGGTTTTGGTAATGGCTTTACCTTTAAAGGTGAGGATGACTTTGCCTTTTACTCCGCGATTATTAGAGGCTTAGAAAACTATCGCCATCTAGAATCTTGGAAAGAGTTGGTAGAAAAAGCGATGGAAGAATCTAATAGTTGGGAGATTCCGGCTAAAAAATATATTAAGTTATACCGTAAAGCTTTAAAGCTTAATGGCAAAAAATAAGTATGGAAAAAAATACTGAAAATTTATGGATTAATTTCCTGCACTTATACCAGCCAGCTAATACGGATCCTTATCATATCCAAGAAGCGGTTGATAAGAGTTATGCCCGCGTGGTGCGAGCGCTAGAAGAACATCCTGATATTAAATTCACTTTTAATATCAATGGTTGCCTTTTGGAGCGCTTGGAAGAGTTGGGCTATTTTGATTTGATTTCTAGAATGAAGAAATTAGTTGAAAAGAAACAATTAGATATCACTGGAACTGCCGCTTATCACGCGCTTCTGCCATTAGTGGGAGAAGATGAAGCTACTCGTCAGATTAAAGAAAACGAAGTTATTCTAAAAAAACATTTCGGCGCTGATTTCAAGCCGACCGGTTTCTTTTTTCCAGAAATGGCCTATGGTTCGAAGGTGGCTAAGATTGTTAAAAAACTCGGTTATAAATGGATTATTGTTGATGAAATATTGTTTAATGGTAAATTGAATCAGGTTGATTTTAATCAGGCTTATCTGGATGAAAATAGTGGGCTAAAAGTAGTCTTCCGCAGTCGTCGTTTTAGTAGTGCTTATGTACCGGATAATTTAGAGGATTTTTTTGATAAGAACAAAGTAATTATTACCGCCACCGATGGAGAGCTTTATGGTCTGCGCCACGAAGATCCGACCGGAGAGTTTGAGAAGCTTCTGAAGAAGAATTTTTTTACCACCCAATTAGTTTGTGATTTTATAAGTGAAAGAAAAAAATCTGTTAAGGTTAAATTATTAAATGGCAATTGGGAGGCAACCT
>JBAXIF010000057.1:0-5609 GCA_037138515.1 Candidatus Falkowiibacteriota bacterium | reverse complement strand
TTTGCCCACAAAAAAAGTAGACACTTTCGTGTCCACTTTTTGGGGTACAGTTCATCTCGGTGGGGTTTTTGTTTTTTGCTACTATCATTTAATGTGTTATAATATTATTAATTAAAATTATAATATAATTATGTTTAAAAATAAAAAAGGTTTTACTCTTATTGAGCTTTTGGTCGTTATTGCTATTATTGGCATTTTAGCTACTATTTCAGTTGTTGCTTTTCAGAATGCTCGTGCCAAATCGCGTGACGCTAAAAGAATAGCTGATATTAAACAGGTTCAAACTGCTTTAGAATTGTATTTTAATGATGTAAATCGTTACCCACTTACTAGTGAATTTACCACTACTGGACTATCCTCTACTTCTACTGTCGGCACTACTACTTATATGATGAATATCCCAACCGCTCCAACTCCGGCTGATGGTACTTGTTCTAACACTGACAATTCTTTTTATTATAGTTCTGATGATGGTTCAACCTATACTTTATCTTTTTGTATTGGTGGTAATGTTGGCTCACTTAATGGTGGTGTTAATACTGCCACGCCAGCTGGTGTTTCCTATAGTGGTCCTGGTTCTGAGCAAGTTGCTTCTGTTCCTAGTTGCTCTTGTTCTGATGCTGGCACTCCTTGTTGTAATCAATGTAATCCAGCCACTGCCGTTTGTCAGGGTGGTACTTATTGTGCTCGTGACGCTAACTGTCCGATAGGTCAAGGTTGCTATGGTGGAACTTGTGGTTCTTGGGTTTGTGGTAATCCGGTTAATATGACTGCTATTGCTGGTTACGTCTGTAACGCTGGAGCACCTAATTATGATAGATGTACTTACGATACCGTCTTGATTGGATCTCAATGTTGGATGAAGCAGGATATTAATTTGGGTTCTATGATTTCTGGGGCTACCAATAGCAATCAGACTAACAATAGTGTGTTAGAAAAGTATTGTTATAATAATAATGGTGCTTATTGTCAGACTGATGGCGGTTTGTATCAGTGGGGCGAGTCTATGCAATATTCTGTAGTCGCTGGAGCGCAGGGAATTTGTCCAACTGGTTGGCATGTTCCAAGTGATACTGATTGGCATATCCTGGAAGCTGCCATGACAACCCCACCAGGTGATTCTGGTTGTGATCCTAATCGTTCTAATGTTTGGAGTTGTACTGATGCCGGAACTGCTTTGAAGGCAGGAGGATCAACTGGGTTTAATATTGAATTCGGAGGATCACGCTATAACACTGGAGGAATTTATGATGAAGGATCTGCAGCTATGATTTGGACGTCCTCTGTTAATGGAGCTAGTGCTTGGCGTCGAGAAATTTATTCTGGTTATACAACTGTTCGTCGCGCCTCTACGCCTCAAGCATCAGGTTTGTCGATTAGATGTTTGAAGGATTAGTTTAATTTTGAGTATTTATAAAACCCCGCCTCTCGGCGGGGTTTTTGGTATATTGGACAATTTAGCGATATTATTATATACTTAATTTATGTTTAATATCACCATCCTTTCGATTGGCGCGGTGAAAACTGATTATTTCAAAGCGGCGATAGCGGAATACCTGAAAAGACTAGGTCCTTACGCTAAAGTTGCCATGGTCGAGTTGCCAGCTGAATCCTTTACTGAGAGTCAGAAGGTCGCAGCCAAGAAGAAAGAGGGAAAGAGAATTGAAGAGTACTTGTCTAGAAGGCCAGAAGCCCGAGTTTTTTTGTTGGACGAAAGAGGTGTTGAGTTAGATTCAATTGAATTGTCTAAAAAGCTAGATAAGATCAATGAGCCAATCATCTTTGTGATTGGCGGCTCTTTGGGATTGGAGCCGGAGCTATTAGCCCGCCATGAGAAGATTTCCTTGTCTAAGCTAACCTTTTTACATGAAATGACTAAAGTAGTGCTCTTGGAGCAAATATACCGCTCTATCGCGATTATAAAGGGGAAGAACTACCATTATTAATATTATATGAGCTTATTTACTCTAAAATCAGACTTTGAACCAGCCGGAGATCAGCCTCAGGCTATTTCCTTGTTACTTAATGGTTTGGAGAAGAATTATGATTATCAGACCCTGCTTGGTGTGACTGGTTCGGGTAAGACTTTTACGGTGGCTAACCTGATCACAAAAATTGAACAGCCCACTTTAGTAATCGCTCCAAACAAGGCCTTAGCAGCTCAGTTGTATCGAGAATACAAGAACTTTTTTCCGGAAAATGACGTTCATTACTTCGTTTCTTACTATGATTATTACCAACCAGAGGCCTATTTGCCGATTACTGACACTTATATCGAGAAAGAAGCGATGATTAACCAAGAAATTGACCGTTTGCGTCATGCGGCTACTTCTGCCTTATTATCCCGCCGAGATGTCATTATTGTGGCTTCGGTTTCTTGTATCTATAATTTAGGCGTTCCAAACAGTTATATTGAATCTGCTATGCATTTGGAGATCGGACAATCCATGGTTCGGGCTGATTTGATCTCACAACTCGTCAAAATTCAATTTGAAAGAACTACTGGGCCAGTGTCTCGTGGTCAATTTCGAGTTCGGGGGGATGTTTTTGAGATTCGTCCGATGTCGGAGAACATTATTTACCGCTTAGAGTTGTTTGAGCAAAAGATTTCCGATATTAATGTGATTGATAATGTGAGTAAGAATATCTTGGAACACTTGAATGAAATTGTGGTCTTTCCACCAAAGCATTTTGTTTCCACTAAACCGCAGATTGAAAGCGCTATCAAGACTATCCAGGAGGAGCTGAAAGAAAGATTAGAATATTTTAATGAGAATAAATTGTATTTGGAAGCAGAACGTTTAGAACGCCGGACTCGTTATGATATGGAGATGTTACGTAGTATCGGTTATTGCCATGGAATTGAGAATTATTCTCGACATCTGACCGGTAAGTTAAGTGGTGAAGCCCCGGATTCTTTATTAGCTTATTTTCCCTGGAAAGATGGCAAGCCAGACTTCCTAACTATTATCGATGAAAGCCATATTTCTGTACCACAGATTAGGGGTATGTATGCTGGCGACCGTTCTAGAAAAGAAACTTTGATAAAATATGGTTGGAGATTACCATCTGCCTTGGACAATCGACCGCTTCGTTTTCCAGAGTTCAAAGAGCGTGTCGGTCGGGTGGTCTTTACCACTGCTACTCCGGGTGAGTTTGAGAAAGAAAACTCCAAACAGATCGCTGAGCAGGTTATCCGTCCAACTGGACTTATTGATCCAGAGATTGAAATCCGACCACTGTTTAATAAAGAGACAAATTACAGTCAGATTAATGACATTATGGCTGAGATTGCTGTTCTATCCAAAAAAGGCGAGAGAGTTATCGTTAATACCCTAACCAAGAAACAAGCTGAGGATCTAGACTCTTTCTTACGGGGCAAGGGATTCAAGAGTAATTACTTGCACTCTGATATCAAGACTTTTGAGCGCACCGAGATCCTGAAGAATTTCCGTTTAGGCCTTTTTGATGTTCTAATCGGGGTTAATCTTTTGCGCGAAGGGCTTGATTTACCAGAGGTAACTTTGGTAGCAATCTTGGATGCTGATCGGGAAGGTTTCTTGCGTAGTGAAACTTCATTAATGCAAACTATGGGTCGAGCTGCTCGAAATGTGAGCGGCAAAATTATCCTTTATGCTGATAGGGAAACTGATTCGATGAAAAGAGCGATAGCGGAAGTGAAAAGAAGAAGGATAAAACAAATTGCTTATAATGAGAAATATAATATCGTGCCTAAGACTATTATTAAAAAAATTGAGGACCTCCTAGAGTTGTCCGCTGATAATTAATCCATATTTATGTTAAACATTTACATTGTGCGCCACGGCCAAGATGAGGATAATGCCAAGTTGATCTTAAATGGTCATCGGAATAAATCACTAACTGCTTTAGGCCGGAAACAAGCTAAGGAATTAGCTCAGACTTTAAAGAAGCTTGAAATTAAGTTTACCGCTTCCTATGTTTCACCCTTAAAGCGTGCCAAGGAAACAGCTGATATTATCACTAAAGAGTTGAAATTAAAGAAAGCTAAGGTTTTTTCTGGGTTGATCGAAAGAGATTTTGGTATTATGACTGGCAAACCACTTTCCGATATTATTCCTTTGTGTTCCCCGGATATATTAGTAACAGAAAAAATTAATTATTTTTTAAATCCTTATGGCGCCGAAACTTTCCCGGAACTTTTGAAGAGAGCTAAGAGATCTTTGGCTGAGATCAAGCGGAATAATAAGTCAGGTAATGTTTTATTGGTGGCTCATGGTGATATTGGTAAGATGATTTTTGCGGCTTATTACAAATTAGATTGGCTTACCGTCGTTAAGATGTTTTATTTTAATAATAGCGATGCCTTATTATTATCCAAAGGATTGAATCCGAAGAAGGCTTATATCTCTAAATAACATGGATGAAAAAATAATCATCCGGGGTGCCCGGATGCACAACTTGAAGAATATTAACCTGGAAATACCGCATAATAAATTGACGGTGATTACGGGTGTTTCAGGGTCGGGTAAATCGACTCTAGCTTTTGATACTATTTTTGCGGAAGGTCAGAGACAATATGTCGAATCCTTGTCGCCGTATATGCGCCAGTTCTTGGGTCAGAAAAAAGCGGCTGAAGTTGATGAGATTATCGGTCTAGCTCCATCCATCTCTATCGACCAGAAGGCCTTATCGCACAATCCTCGTTCGACTGTTGGAACCCTGACAGATATTTATGATTATCTGCGCGTCTTGTATGCTCGCTTAGGGGAAGTCTTTTGTCCGGTCTGCGGGATAAAGATTGAGAAATTATCACTGGAAGAAATGATTGATATTATTGTTTCCCGGGCCAAGGAAGAGGAACAAGAATATGTGACTATTTTGAGCCCGGTAGTGCTTGATCGTAAAGGTGAATACTATCAATTATTATATGATTACTTAAGTCTTGGTTATGCCGAGGCACGGATTGATGGCGTGATGCATTCTTTGCGCGAGCCAGTGAAATTATCACCTAACAAAAAACATAGTATTGAGATCGTAATCGACAAGGTGATGTTGAATGACCAGACCCGGCTTTTTGAAGCGGTAGAAAATTCTTTATCATATAGTCAAGGATTGGTTATTTCTCAGTCTGGCGAAAAGGAATATTTATTATCATCTAATTGGACTTGTCCGAATGACAGTTTTGCTTTTCCGGAAGTTGAGCCACGCCTATTTTCTTTTAACTCGCCGCATGGCGCTTGTGACTCTTGTTCTGGTTTGGGCAAGATCGGTTTTTCAGCTGATGATGTTTGTCCAAAATGTAATGGAGCTCGGCTTCGTCCGGAAGCTTTAGCGGTGCGGATCAACGGCAAGAATATTTCTGAGGTAACTCATTTAAGTGTGGACAAGGCTTGTAGTTTTTTTATTGAATATAAAGAGAAGATGACTGTTCGCCAATTGATCATTGCTGAAGCGGTGGTTAATCAGATTATCAACCGCCTGCAGTTCATGCTTAGGGTTGGTTTGAATTATCTTTCCATTGATCGCGAAGCGGAAACTTTGTCTGGCGGTGAAGCGCAGCGTATTCGCTTGTCGTCACAAATCGGTTCACAATTATCTCGCACTTTGTATGTGCTCGACGAACCGAC
>JBAXIF010000056.1:0-5618 GCA_037138515.1 Candidatus Falkowiibacteriota bacterium | reverse complement strand
GTATTGATGTTAACACCATTTTAAATGCTGTTTACCAATATGCTATTGATAACAATGGTACTTTACCAGCGTCTATCGTTTCTACTACTCCTACTTATGGTATTTGTAAGAGTAGTCCAACAGCTACCACTAGTTGTATAGATTTGTCAGTTTTGACTACTAATGAAAAATACTTAGTATCAATTCCAACTGATCCATCAGGTGTTATTAATACTAATGATAGCAACTACAGAATCCAAAAGACTGCTAACGGCCGCGTTACTGTTTGGGCTAATGATCCAGAACAGAGTGCTGTTATCTCTGTGACTCGTTAATTAATGCGTTATAGAATCTGCTTGATTTTTGTAGCTATGAAATCAAGCAGACTTGATTACGTATTTATTCTTATCTCTTTTTTATGTCTTTTCGGAAAAAAATAATTATATTCGTTATTCTGGTATCGGCTGGCTTGCTGATATTATTGTATTCCTCTTTATTATTTGTTTTGAATAAAAACTTTGTTTATTTAGAAAATGAGACTGTTAGTCGTCGTTTAGGGCGGATTAACAAAGTCTCGGAAAAAGTTTTTGACTCTCTTAAAACTAAAGTGTTGGATTGGGGTGAGTGGGATGACGCCTACGACTTTTTAGTTGACCGCAATGAGGAGTTTGCCGCGGGTAATATTAATTCAACGTCAGTGATTAATTTAGATATTAATGCTGTGGCGTTTGTTGATAATAGCGGCCAAGTGATCAGTTCTTATGCTTATGATTTTTTGACAGAAGAAGAGGATACTAGTTTTGTTAACCTATTCAAGGGTAAATTGAATGATCCATATTTCAAAAATTATTTCATGACCACCGATTTTCAGAGTGGGATAGTGTTGTTTCCAGGTGATCGACCACCGCTTTATTTAGTTTCTAAACAAGTTTTAAGAGGTGATAAAACAGGTCCTTCCTCGGGTTATATTTTTATGGGACGTTTTTTGGATAAAGATTTTGTGGATTATCGTTTTGGTGATATTGCTCTATATTCTACAATGATAGAGCGAGTAGATAATTTTAATATTCCTCCAGATTTTTTTGAAGCCAGAAATAAGCTAATTATGAATGAAAAATTCGTAATCAGTCCTGGCGGACCAAACAATATCTATGGTTACTCTCTCTTCGAAGATTATGGTGATAGTCCGGCTTTTGTCTTTAGGGTTGAAACCGACAGGATTCTTTATCAGTATGAAATGAATATTTTGCTTTATATTTCAATATTGTTGTTTGCTGTTATGTTGATTTTCGTCTTGACTTTCTTATGGATGATTAATAAGATTTTTGTTAGTCGTTTGATTAAAGTATTTAATAAGGTAGAAGAATATAAAAAGAACCCAGAGGCGGATGATATTAATATCTCTATTACCGGAAAAGATGAGCTCTCTAAGCTTTCTGAGGAGTTTAATAATTTGATTAAAGAAATCTCTGGATCCCGTAATTTTTATAAAAATCTTTTGATTCGCTTGCCAGATATTGTAGTTTTAGCTAAAGCTGGTCGGGCTATTTATGTTAATGATGTTTTTGAGTCCAGTACTGGATTTAGTAAGGAAGATATTTTAGGTAAGAGTGTCTTTGATTTTGTTGAAAAAAAATATCAAGACATGGCCGCTGAAAATATGAAGTTACGTTTTTCCGGGGTTGATGTTTCGCCTTATGTTGTCCAGATTTCAACCAAGGGAGAACCGTTGGATGTTAGGGTTAACGCCAAAGTTATTGATTATCATGGCGAGAAGGTGGATTTAATAGTATTAACTGATATTAGTGATTCAGTTAAGGCGCAGAGAAAAATCGAAGAAAAGATTAATGAATTAGAACGATTAAACAGGATTATGATTAATCGGGAGTTAAAGATGATGGACTTGAAGAAGAAGTTGGAGAGCTCAGAAAACAAAGAATAAATCCGACCCAATTGTTTTTTATGAATATTGTTAATAGAAGGCCGACAATTTTTTTTGTTAGTGTGATGATCCTAGTGTTTTTAGGGTTTAGTTTTTTGTTTGTCTTCGCTAACTTGCGCTACCTTAGTATGGGGTCAGAAATTGTCTCTAGCCAAGAAAGTGATTTTTTGTTGATTGAGAGTGCTAGTAATTTATCAACTGATTGGAATAAGATTTTTTTCTTGATGGATAAGAGTTTAGAGGATGAGACACATCAGCTGACAGTTGAGCAGGAGAAGTTTTATCTAGATCAATCTCGACGTAATTTAGAAGTTTTAAAAGATTATTATTCCTCGTCTGATAAAAATTATAATCAAAATACCGATTTAGCTGGAGTGTTTTTAAATTTAGGTCGTAATATTAATTTACTAGATGCCTATCTGCCGGAGTTTTATAATTATATTAGAGAGGGGAAGAGAACTGAGGCTTATAATTTACGTCATGGTGCAATTACTCAATTACAAAGCAGTTTGAATAGCAGTATTAATTTATTTGTTGATAAAGTTAGGCAGCAGAATTTTGATGCTGGTCGAAAAATAGTTGAAAAACAAGCAACTGATTCTCGTTGGTTCGTTCTTACTTTTTTACTATACTTTTTTATCTCAGTAATTTCTCCTTTCTTGGTTTATAAGATGATCATGCGTTATTTTAAAAATTTACACCAAGCTGTCTACAAGATAATTTCTGGTGATTTGAGCCAGCGCTTAAAAGAAAACGCTGGACCTTTAGAATTTTGTGAGTTAAGTAAGATTTTTAACCAGATGACCGAAAAGTTGCAAGGTTTGAATAATTCCATGGAGGCTAAAGTTAAAGAAAAAACCTTAGAATTGGACAACCAACTAGCTCAGAGCAAGAAACAATCCGAATCTTTAGAGGAGCAGCAGGAGGATATGGAAAAGACCAAAGCTTCTATTATGAATGTTTTGGAAGACATTAATGAAGAGAGAAGCCGGGCTGATTTATTAGCTCAAGATTTGCAGAAGTTTAAATTAGCGGTGGATAACGCTTCGGATTATATTGCTATCACTGATATTGATGGGACTATTCTTTATGCCAATCATGGTCTGGAAAATATTACTGGTTTTAAGATCTCTGAGGTTGTTGGAAAAAAGGTTGGTACTAAAGATTTATGGGGAGGTCATATGTCAGTGGAATTCTATCAACAACTATGGGAGACAATTAAGAATAATAAACATAATTTTACCGGTGAATTCAATAATCATCGCAAGAATGGCGAGGAATTTGTGGCAGCTGTCAATATCTCACCGATTTTGAATGGAATTGATGAGGTAGAATTCTTCGTTTCTATCGGCCGTGATATTACTGTGGCAAAAAGAGTTGATATGGCTAAAACTGAATTTGTTTCTTTGGCCTCACATCAACTTCGAACCCCTTTAACCTCGGTTAAATGGCACGCTGAAATGATGCTTGATGGTGATGCTGGAGTGTTGAGCACTGATCAGAAAGATTTTACCCAAGAAATTTATAACAGCAATCAGAGAATGATTGATTTAGTCGACTCATTGTTAGATGTTTCTCGTTTGGATTTAGGAACTTTGAAGATCGAAGGCGTCCCGACTGATATTTTATTGTTGGTTAAAGATCTGGTTAACGAAGTGACACCGTTGGTTGTTAAGAAGAAAGTTAAATTGATTGAAAAGTATGATAAGAAATTACCAATTATTGAATTGGACAAAAAATTATCCTACATGATTATTCAAAACTTGCTGACTAATGCTGTCAAATACAGTAAGTCTGGCGGGGAAGTTACTATTGAAATCAAGTGTGATGGGCCGGATAACGTTTTAGTTAAGGTAGTTGATAGTGGTTATGGCATCCCGCTACAAGATCAAGATCGGATTGCTACTAAGTTATTCCGAGCTGATAATGCTCGCAAGACTGAACCGGATGGTAATGGTTTAGGTTTGTATATAGTGAAATCAATCATTAATCAATATAATGGGAAGTTCTGGTTTGAATCTAAAGAGGGTCAAGGATCAACTTTTTATGCTTCCTTGCCGATTAAATTACCTAAGAAATAATTATGACACCAGCTAAAAAAATTATTATCGCTAATTGGAAAATGAAGGCGCCTTATAAAAAAGCGCCAGTTTTGTTAAAGCGCTTTAGCGCCTTAAAATTTTCTGCTTCCGCTGAGGCTGTTTTGTGTCCTGATTTTATTACCTTATCCACAGCTTCTAAGAGCTTAAAAGGATCTAAGTTAAAGTTGGGGGCCCAAGATGCTTCTATTGCTCTTCAGGGGGCTTATACTGGGGAAGTATCAGCTTCTGACTTGAAAGATTTAGGGGTAAATTATATTATTTTAGGCCACAGTGAAAGACGGGAATATTTTTCCGAGTCAGATGAGGTTATTAATAAAAAATTACAAACTGTCTTATCTGTTAAAGGTTTGATTCCGGTTCTATGTGTAGGGGAAAAAGTTCGGGGAAATAATCCTAAAGAAATCCTGTTTAAACAATTGAAAGGTGCTTTGAAAAATATTAAATTATCTTCCGAGCAATCAATCATTGTTGCTTACGAGCCTATTTGGGCTATTGGCACAGGCCAGGTTGTTAGTTCTCAAGAAGTTACTTTAGCTCATCTTTTGATTAAGGGCTTCCTGACTAAATTGTTTAATCCGAGTCAATGCCGAGTAATCTATGGTGGCAGTGTTGATGCTAAAAACTCGGCTAATTTTCGCGATATTGAAGTAGTAGATGGACTTTTGGTGGGTGGAGCTAGTCTTAATCCTAAAGATTTTTTGACGATTTTCACCAGTATGCTAAGATAACTTTATATGTACGATATTATTCCTTTCATCCTTATATTAATTAGCTTGATTATTATCATAGCTATTGTTATCCGCAAATTTCCTCAATTGGCGATTTTAGATGTGGAAAACATGCCTTCAGAAAAAGCTGAGAAGATTAAGGAGAGAATTATCAAGAGCCGTTTAGAACGAGACTTCACTAAATGGAATGTCCGTGTTGCTGATTTTTTAAAAATAGCAACTAAGCGTTTGAATTTTTTCGGTACCTGGTTAGAAAAGTTGAGAGAGATGAAGGAAAAACATCAGGAGGATAAAAAGTTGGCCAGCATCAGTCTAGAAGAGAAGATTGAATTATTTTTAAACCAGGCTCAAGACTTGGTTAAGAAAGAAGATGTTGAATCTTTGAGCGAAGCTGAGGCTAAGTTGATTGAGATTGTTAGTTTAGATCAGAAATATTTACCAGCTTTTATTGAATTGGGAGAAGTTTATGCTAAGCTCAAAAAATATGCTGAGGCTAAGCAGACTTTTATTTACGCTTTGCGTTTGTTAGAGCTTAAGGATGATCCAAGCACTGAAGCTGAAATTAATTATCAACTATCTTTGGCCAACGAAAATTTAGATAACCTTGACGAAGCAAGAGATAATATTATAGAATCGTTAAAGATTGAACCCAATCATCCTCGCTACTTGAATACTTTATTGGATTTAGCTATTATGCAGAAGGATAAGACCTTGGCTCAAGAAGCTTTAGATCGTTTGAGTGAAGTTAATCCTGAAAACCAAAAGTTAGGAGAATGGCAAGGAATTATCGATAGTTTATAGCGTACCAGGCCGTTGTAGCTCAGCTGGTAGAGCATCTCCATGGTAAGGAGAAGGTCACCGGTTCAA
>JBAXIF010000055.1:0-5780 GCA_037138515.1 Candidatus Falkowiibacteriota bacterium | reverse complement strand
TGATCAGAAACTACCTGGCCTTTTTCAATCGCGATAACCCGTGTTTTAAGCTGATTAACAATCTCTCGATTATGAGTCACTAAAATAACAGTGGTACCAAAATTATTAATTCTAGTTAACAAATCAATGATCTCATTAGCATTAATAGAATCTAAATTACCAGTTGGCTCATCAGCTAACAAAATTTTTGGTTGATGGACTAATGATCGAGCGATAGCGGTTCTTTGTTGCTCTCCACCGGACACTTCATGGGGGTATCTATCTTTCTTATCTTCTAATCCCACCAAACGCATCACACTGGAAACGATCTTATCAATCTTAGCCTGATTTTCACCGCAAACCTCCAAGGCAAAAGCGACATTCTCCCATAAAGTCTTCTGGGGTAATAATTTAAAATCTTGAAAGATGACTCCGATCTGACGACGCAAGTAAGGAACTTCTCGGCGAGAAATTTTAGTAATATCCCAATCGCCAATAATCACTCGGCCATCATTAACCTTTTCCTCGCCAATCAAAATCTTAACCAAGCTAGTCTTACCACTACCTGATTGGCCCACCAAAGACACAAACTCTCCAGCTTCAATATATAAATTGATGTCCTGGAGTATTGAGACGTTCTTCAGATATGATTTAGAAACATTAACTAGTTTGATCATAAAATTAACTTATTTCTATTATAACAAAATTATTGATAGTAGACAAACAAAAAACTCACTGTCAAAAAACAATGAGTTTAATAAAATAAATATTATTTCACACTAGCAATTCCTACCTTACCATCACGAATCAATCGAGCACTATAGCTCATGAGTTCAGCTGTTTCATTGAAGCTAGCAGTCCTATTTTTAGCATTAAAAGTTACCGCTATCAAATTTTCCTTGCCTTCTTTGAAGCGAGTCATTAAGCAATAGCCAGCCTCATCTAAATAACCGGTCTTAGAACTGGAGATATTATATTTAGATAATCCTAAAAGGCTGTTAGTGTTTTTAATAGTCTTAACCTTCTTAGTGTTAATCACTTTGACATTATAAGTCTTGGCAGAACTGGCCGCAGCGATAATGCCATCGCGATTAACTCGCTTAGTAATCAAGGCATAGTCTAAAGCCGAACTAACATTCTTTGGAGATAATCCAGTCGGTTCTACAAATGAAGTATTTTTTGTTCCCCAAGCTTTGACATTCTCATTCATCAAACTGATAAATTTAGCCCGACTAACGCCAGAAACTCGAGCCAAACTCTCCACAGTATTATTAGTTGATCCTACTAAACTAGAATAAATCAAATCCTTGATAGTCAACTTATCACCATCCTTCAAGCTCAACTTAGCTGACTCCCAAGGCTTACAATAATTATAATTATTCTTTTCGTCTTGTAATTTATAAGACACCACTTCGGCTAATCTATTTCTATTCTTATCAATATCTAAAAAGGTCTTAACAGCCACCATCTTGCTCAAGCTAGCCAAAGGTAATGTGGTGGTAGAGTTTTTAGAAAAGATCACTTTCTGATCGCTCTCTCTCATCACAATCGCTGCTTTAGAACTTAAAGCCGGACTAACCGTCGCTCCCGCAGCCGGAACTCCCATGACACGACCAGAACTATCAGCCTTAACCTCTAATGGTTCAACTCGAACATTAATAATACCGGCGCCAGTAGAAGCAATCTTTTTGAAAGCCACCTTATCAAGGTCCACCGCACGATCAGGATGTTTTAATCTCTCTGGACCGTAATCGTTAACAATCACGTCTACAAACTTATTATTAGCTAAATTATAAACACGCAATTTTGATCCTTTAGGAAAATCAGGCGAAGCGGTAAAAAGACCACCCTTATAAGCATACCAACTAGCCTTGCCGCTCACTATAATGCCAGGGTAAGACAAAACGGCAATCCGAGCATAAGGCATGCTAATAACAGCGGAGACATAATTCTTGTCTGGATGATCAGTGGTTGGCAGTGGCTTCCAGCTATCATTATTCTTGTCATAGAAAAAGACCTGCTTGTATTCATGGATTGTTTGTTTCTCTTGATAGCCAACCTCGATGTTAAAAGTTTTAGGCAAAACCTGAGAACCAAAATCAAACTGGTAAACATGACTCAATTTATTTAAGTTCCAAGGAGTTCCGATCTCTTCATTAAGCTGAGTAAATTTAATCTCAGAGCTGTCAGCAAAACCAGTTGTGCTGGTGGCTGACGGAAAAACCAAGCGTAAATTATTATTAAAAACACTAACAGTCTTTCCAGCGCCCAATTCATCAGCACTTATCAAAGAGCTAGCCTCTAAATTAATTGGATTACCTTCGCCCACTAAAGCCAAAATGACATTTTCGGGAATCAGAAAAACTGCAGCCATAAAGACGACTACTAAAGCGCTACTGATAATTTGTTTCAAGTTTTTAAATTGTTTTTTTAAGTTCATAAAAATTTGTTAATCACTATTAAAATGAGCCCCTTGTCAGAATCGGACTGACGTCGACGGTTTACGATACCGCTGCTCTGCCACTGAGCTAAAGAGGCTTGATAGAAAAGAAATAATTTAACCACTTATGAGGATTTGATAATTTTTCGTTAGAAGGATTACTGCCAACTACTGACTCTTCACTGACCTGAGGCCGGTCAGCAATGACCGCCACTTTTTCTCCTTGTTTTTTCAGACCCATATTTAATCGAGCCTTTTCTTCAATCGCTTGGTCGGACTCTAAATAACCGATGACGTTGCTCAATTCCTTGTTCTTGCTTTCATACCGCTCAATCTCAGCCTTAGCCTCATTAATCTCTAAATCAACCGCTCTTTCTTGAGCGTAGTTTCTAATAGCCGGAACACTAACCAAAACCAAAACACCAAAAATTAAAATAGACAATAATCCCTGATTAGACATCAGGTGACCTAAATTAAAAGTTGAAGTGCCAACTATGCCCTTTTGGACATAGGCTACTTTTTTAGTTCGGCTTAAACGATATTTGTTATTAAGCATGGCGTTTAACAATAAAGAAATATTTAATAAATTCCATTACTAAGATATTAGTAAAAGCTACCGATAAAATCAATAGCCAGGCATTAAAATTAAGCGCTTCGGTCTGTAAAATTGACTGAAAAAATGGTAAATAAATAGCTAATATTAGCAAAGACATGCTAATAAAGAGCGCTCCCAATAGGTAAACATTATGTAGGTGATTAATTTTCCAAATTGGCAAAATGAAGCTTCTTAAACTGAAAATACCAGTCAATGACTTGAAACCTAAAATGGCAAAAAATAATGTCCGCAAATATCCAATATCCCAACCTAACATTTCTAGATTACGATATAAATAAACAAAAATTGCTAAGAGAGTTAAGTCTCTAATCAATCCAAACCAAACAATAATAATTTTCATCTCCCTGTTAACTAGCGGCTCCTTAGGATTAATAGGTTTCTGGTCCATAATATTCTTATCACTTCTTTCAAAAGCTAAAGAGAAATTGGGAAAGCCATCATTGATAATATTAATCCATAAAATCTGAGTTGGCAAAAGAGCTAACGGCATACCTAGAAAAATAGATCCAGCAATTAAAACAATTTCCGAAAAAGAATCAGAAATTAAATAAGTAATGGACTTTCTAATATTCTGGAAAATAATTCGCCCCTCTTCAATAGCTGAAACTATCACTTGAAAATTATTATCTAAAAGAACTAGATCAGATGTTTCTTTGGCCACTTCCGTTCCAGACCCTAAACAAACACCAATATTAGCGGCTTTTAAAGCTGGTGAGTCATTCAGGCCATCACCAGTCATGGCGACCACTTCTCCGTTAGCTCTCAAAGCTTCAACAATTCTAAGTTTATGATGCGGGCTAACCCGAGCAAAAATATTATGTTTTTTGACCAACACTTTTAACTCTACATCATCAACCTTATCTAAAATATCACCAGTAATAACATCCTCAACCGCACAATGAATTCCAGCTTCAGCGGCAATAGCATGAGCTGTTAACTTGTGATCACCCGTAATAATAATTGGTCTAATTCCAGCCCGACGACATTCAGAAATAGCTGCCCGAGATTCAGCTCGAAGCGGATCCTTGAAAGCAATTAGCCCGACAAAAACTAATTCACTGTCAATCTTTTCCCATTCTTTATGTTCAGCATCAAGCGCCCAAGGAAGCTCAGTCATCTCCCGATAAGCTACACCAATAACCCTCAATCCCTGAGCTGTAAACTCTTCATATTTTTTTAATAACAAATCTTTCTCTTTTTTATCAATAGCCACCACCTCATTATTAATATAAATAAAAGAGCTTTTGGCTAATAATTTCTCTGGGGCTCCTTTTTCATAAATAATATAGCCGTTATTAGCCAAATTATGAAGAGTGATCATAAACTTATTATCACTATTAAAAGGCAACTCACCAATTCTTGGTTCATTTTTTAGCAACTTGCTCCTATCCAAACCCAAATCCAAACTAGCCAAAATCAAAGCGACTTCAGTCGGCTGCCCAATAATTTTTTCACTCACTAGTCCGCTAGTAGCATTTTCAACAATAGAATTATTGCAGATAATGCCTATTTCCAGTGCCCTGATAATTGCTTCCAAATTGCTATTCTTATCTTGATCATCAAACCTCTCAAAAGCCAATTCATTTCCACCAGCAAAGATATGCGCCACCCGCATTTTTCCTTCGGTTAAAGTTCCGGTCTTGTCAGAACAAATTACCGTAATTGATCCCAGCGTCTCTGCGGCCAATAACTTACGGGTTAAAGCTTTCTTCTTCAAAATCTGCTTCATACCCAAGGCTAAAATAACAGTAACGGCCACAGCCAATCCTTCCGGAATAGCCGCTACAGCCACAGCAATAGCCGTAACAAAAATATCAAATAAGTTACGTTTTTGAATAACACCAAAAATAACAATCAAAACGGAAATTAATCCAACAATCATTCCAATCAAACGAGAGAATTTAAACAATCTATTTTGAAGTGGCGTGGCAACTTCCTTCGTCTCCATAACTAATTTAGAAATCTGACCAATTTCAGTGCTTTCTCCAGTTGCTACAACCATAGCTCGACCAGTACCACCAACAATTTCAGTTGCTGAATAAACTATATTTTTACGATCAGCTAGAACTGAGCCGATTGGCATAATCTTAACAGTCTTAAAAACTGGCACCGACTCTCCAGTTAGGGCTGCCTCATTAACCTGCAGATCAACACATTCAATCATTCTGGCGTCAGCTGGCACCTTTTGTCCGGCCTGCAAGATGATAATATCACCCGGCACTAGATTAACGCTATCAATCTCCATCTCAGAGCCATCACGTACAACCAGAGCATGATGTTCAACTATTTTTTTTAACTGATTGAGTGATTGATTAGCCTTATTCTCTTGAAAATAACCAATAATAGTATTAATCAAAACCGCCACTAAAATCACGCCCGCATCAGTATATTCTTTAACAAAGAAAGATATAACTCCAGCTAACAACAGAATAAAAATCAGAGGATTCAAAAATTGAGAAATAAAAATATGAAAACGACTAACAACTTTAGACTCAGCAAGCTTATTAGAACCAAATTTAAGCAAACGACTATCAGCCTCTTTGTTAGTTAAACCAGAAGAAGAGCTTTTAAGCTCTTTAAATGCTTGGCGGCGACCAATATTATAAAAATTTATCATAAAAAATAAGGTTATTTATATCCTTATTATAACATAATATAAAGCCTGACGGAAATAAAAAAACCTTATTCTAGTGGTTTAATACCCAAAAATGGTTGGTAAATTAATCGTTATATTTGAACCAGTTA
>JBAXIF010000054.1:0-5794 GCA_037138515.1 Candidatus Falkowiibacteriota bacterium | reverse complement strand
CGATTTTAGAATAAATTTTGTTAAATATATTTTTAGATAAAAAAACCCGATACTTTTTAGTATCGGGTTTATTTTTTATAGTTTTCGATTGAAGGTACAACCAATTTCTTCATCAGTATCTTCAGCTGACACTTGGTCTATTAGTATTCCTTCGGCATCAAAGTATCCGACAGAAACTCCAACGACATTAGTCATTATATTACTGCTTTGGAACGATCGGCCTTTATTATTTTTGAAGATAATAGCCAGATCATAAACAACAGCAAAGGGGCTGGGGCGACAAAGTTGGTTGATTTTCAATGACTTGAGTATCGGTTCGTAAATTTTTTCATCTTCGTTTTTGATTATTTTTTCAATGATGGGTCGAAGACTGTCCCACTCACAGATAGCTCTTTGGTAGATAATTGGCAAAGTATCTGAATCAGAAAACATCTTGGTTCTTAGATAATTTGCTAACTGGTTGGTTTGTTGTAGATAATTCTTATTAGTTGAGGCCATAATCAACTTGTTGGAAGTTAGAGCCCAATAAGCTTTATCACTCTCAGATTTTAGAAACCAATCTTTTTCGGCGTACCAAGTTCTTTTTTTAATTGTCCTTGCTTTAGGTCATAATTGAAAAGCAATTTACTGTTATTGGGCAGCCTACCTTTTAGCATGCAGTTTAAAGAGTCGATAGAAATAGGTAGTCGCAATATCAGTATTAAGCCAAGAGAATTAGCGCGTTCTAATTCTTTTCCCGAAAAGGGAATTGAGGGTACAGCGCTGGAGTCAATTTTAAGATTTAAGGCTTTACCAATTTCTTGGGGACCATAAAAATTTTTTCCCATAATATCTTTGGCTTTTAACATTGATGTTTGGGCAGTCAACAAGCTAGCTACTAGCAGTGACACAAAGACAAGAATCATTCTTTTCATTATTTCCAGTTATTATTTAGTTGTTATAGTACTATGTTAGTGTTGACACTATAGCATATTTATAGTATATTGTCAACAATAACTTTTTATTAAATTGTGGTATAATATAATTATCTATATGAAAAACATCAAATATCTTCTTATTTTATCGTTATTTTTGCCTCTAATGGCTTCTGCTAAGAGTAATATTTTGCTGTCCGCGCCTTTTACTGTTCAGGCGCCACAAAGGGAATGGAAAGATGATCGCTTTCAGGATGCTTGTGAGGAAGCTAGTGTTATTATGGCGGTTAAATGGGCTAAAGGGAAAAAGATGGGAACTGCCCAAGAAGTTCATGATGAAATTATTAAGATGGCGGCCTATCAAACCAAAAATTACAAGAATTATCATGACACCTCCGCTCTTGATACCGGCACTAGATTATTGAGTGGTTATTTTAAGTATGATAAGTGGGAGGTCAAAAAGGATATTACTGTTAAAGAAATTATTTCTTATTTAGAAAAGGGAAAGCTGGTTATCGTTCCAACTGATGGCCGCTTACTTAAGAATCCTTATTTCACAGCACCTGGACCGGAGCGTCATATGTTAGTAATTAAGGGTTATGATTACAAAACTAAACGCTTCATTACTAACGATCCTGGAACTAAAAGAGGGGAAAACTATCAATATTCTGAAAAGATTTTATATTCTGCTATTGTGGATTATCCTAGTGGTTATCATGAAAAGATTTTGAAAATCAAGAAAAACGCCATTATTATTAGTAAATAGGGCCAAAAAGCCCTATTTTTCTTAGGCTTTTTTGATATTTCTAAAAATGGCTTGAATATTGCAGTATTTTTTTTAAAATGCTATAATTACATTAAGAAAGTTCTAAAAAATGTGCATAATTATTAAAGTCTTAGAAATTTAATATAAATTATTTTCTATTAAATTTCCAAGTTCAAATTTATGGCAAAAATGACAAAATCACAGTTGATGACTGCTTTGTCCGAAAAAAGCGGATTAGCTAAAAAGCAGGTTGTAAGTTTCATGGACATGTTGTCTGAAATGGCTTACAAAGAAGTTAAAACTAGCGGTGAATTCGTTTTACCAGGTTTTGGTAAATTGGTTAAAATTCAAAGAAAGGCTAGAACTGGTCGTAATCCATTGACTGGTGCTGAAATTCAAATTCCAGCAAAGACTGTTGTTAAATTCAAGGTAGCTAAAGCTGTTAAAGACGCTGTTCTATAATTGTTAATTAGCGACTCTCTATAAGAAGAAGCGAAGACCAACGGAATCTGGTCTTCGCTTTTTGCTTTATAAAGCCGTCCATTCAGGATGGCTTTTTTATTTGGATTGAAATACAAGAAAATCAGTGTGTTCCATTTTGGAACATACTAGTTTTATTAATAGATGAGTCTGACAAAATAACAACTTGTGCAAAAATTGCACAAGTTCAAATAACAGTTTCAATTCATATAAGGAAAAAGAGGTAATGACTACTCTAATTACTAATTTGCTTAATTGATGTTTTTTGTTATTTTTTAATTATTTTCAGTTATACGATAAAATCGTACATCTCAATTGATGTTTTTTAAGAGAATAGGCCCTATTATTTGGGATTATTCTCTTAAAAACTTCCCGTTCTCTGGTTCGGTTAGATAATTGTTTTTGCTTATAACTTTTTCATCCGACTCTATCTCTAGTTGTTGTCTCGCCTTGCCAGCTATTTTGCCGCCTTTTTGGGCGGCAATTTTGTTTTCTTTAAATCCTATGGCGTTTTTGCCCCTAGTAATTTTCGTGGTTGAAGCTTCGCCTAGCATTGAAAATATCAATTCTAATCTATCCATGTGATCCCGTAGATTCTCTCGTTCTAACTCTTTGTGTTTCTTGTATCGGCTGGGGGTCATACCGAATGTAGCTTTAGATATTTCGGCTGTTAGTATGGCGAATTCTTTGGCAGCTGTAATTTCTCGTTTTTGCCATTCTTCTGTTAGCTCTTCTCTGATAGCTATGCCGCGCATTCTTTTTTCTATCCAGTTATCGCTATAGCCTTTGGCTTTGTATAGCATTGCAGTTCTTTTAGTGGCTAGCTCGGGGTCTTCAATTTCTTGAACGCGCTCATATCCAACTTTAGCTAACCAGCGTTTAAATGGTTCAGCCTTGGGGGAGGGGATTGATTGGATAATACGGAATATTCCTTTGGTGTTAGCGCAATTTAATTTTTGAGTTCCACCTTCGGTTTGGATTCGAAGGAGGGTGACAAATTGTCCCCATCCTTCTTTTAGTTCTTTGTCGCGATTTCTCATTTTTTGAATATAATCTTTTACATCTGGGGTGTTAGTTAAAACTGCAACGGTGTCGTTAACCACAAACCACCATTCGTTATTGTGAATAACACGACGCACTTTTTGGCCTTGGAAGATGGCTAATTTTTCTGGTTCCATAATTTATATATTTAATTATTAATTAAATATATTATGGCAGAAGACAGATAAACTCCCGGTCAATAATTATTAAAAAAATTATAAATTTTTATTCCCCAACTGTTTCCAATTTGGAAACAGTTCATTCTATTTTTGAACACAAAAAAACCATCCCTGGGGGATGGTTTTTGGAGGTGTTTAGAGCTTGATATTTTTCCACTCCTTGATATACTGTCCTATACCGTGTTCGTTCAATTTGTTCTTAAGTTTAGTGTTCCGATGGAGGTAGATAATGAGGGAGCACAAGTTGATGAAATAGCGGTTGCCTTTGACCTTGAATTCGAGCTCCTTCTTGATAGCTCGGCGAATGGTCTTGGTTTGGACTCCGCCCACCTTGGCGGCCTCTGAGACTGAGAGCCAAACGTGGTTTTCGGAGGCTGTTTCAGTTTTAGTAGTGTTCTTAGGTTTCTCGATATTGGTGAAAAAAAAGTAATATTTTTTATCTATTTTTTATATTTATTTTTTTGGGTCAAAGCTTCTCTGGACTTAAGTCTGAGAAGGTTTAAAACTAATGTTTTAAAAAGCTTTGATTTTCTCATTTTTTTACTACTTAAGTCTAAAAATCTCTAGACTTAAAGCAGTATTTATCAATTCTAGCATAGTTATTTTTTAAGTCAAATTAGAACTTGATTTTATAAGCGCATATGATAGAATCCTACTGTAACGTTTTGTCGAAACTAACGTATTATTAATTGGAAAATAAAATGACCAGCAGAAACCCTGTACAAAAATTTAAAGAGAGAAATTTATTTTCCCGCTTGAAAAAGAAGGACAAGGATGCTTTTATTGAGGCCTACGATTTGTATGTCGATGATATCCATCGCTTCGTCTATTTCAAGATTGGAAATAAGGAAGAGGCTAATGATTTGACCTCAATTATTTTTTTGAAAACTTGGGAGTATATTAAGAACAATTCACTGACTGACAGTCGAACATTGCGCGCTCTATTATATAAGGTAGCTCGCACCTCGATTATCGATTACTATCGCCAGAATCAAGTCGTCTCATCACTTGATGATGAAAACCATCCCATTGATGTAATTGATGACAGCCAAAGTGTAATTGAACAAATAAATTTAAATTCTGATTTAGAGATCATCCGGAAGAAATTACCGGAACTGAAAATGGAATACCGCGAGGTTATCATCATGCGCTTCATTAACGATTTGGAAATGGAAGAGATCGCAGAGATAACCGGGAAGAGTAAAGGTAACGTTCGTGTTCTACTGTTTCGCGCCTTGAAGGCCTTACGAGAATTAATTGAAGAGAAATAAAAATAAGATTAATTAGTATGACTGAAAGAGAACTGATCAAAAAATTAAATAATTTGCAAAATGTTAAACCCGATGAAAACTGGAAGACCAGTCATCGGGAGATTTTGCTTTCCCAAGTCCAGAACACTAGTGCTGGCTTCCATGTTTCTATGATGGAAAATTTCTGGATGTTGACTCGTAATGGTTTAGCTTCAGTTCCTCAATTCGCTTGGGCCTCAATTGCTATCGTTTTATTCTTGACTACTGGAATCTTCTTTGGTGATAGATTACCTGTCGGTCCAAACAACTCTTTATATATAGCTCGGGTTATTAGTGAGAAGGCTAGACTCTCTACTATGTCTGAAGGAGAAGCTAAGAGCCGTTTAACAGTTCAATACGCTACTGATCATGCTCGAGATATCGCTAGCACTTTATCTGAGGCTGATAATAACTCCGACCAAGCTGAGGTCACTAAATTAAACAATACTTTCAAAACTGAAATAGCTAAAGTGAAAGAAAACTTACCAGCTGTAAAAAATACTGACGATGAGGTTGTGACTATTGCTGATTCAGAAATCGCTACTTCCGGCTTGACTGTTTATACCAATGGATCTGACAATAAGGATGTTGTTGCTACTCCTGCTCCAGTTGTCGAAGTCAAGGATGCCAAGGTAATCCTAGAAGAAGCTGAGAAGCTCTTCAATGAAAAGAATTTCTGGTGCTTTAGATAAAATAGATGAAGCTAACCAAGTAATTACACAATAAATTAATAGGTCTTTAAAAATCAGCCGACGAGAATTGGTTTTTTATCGTTATAGTATGGATCTGTGGCAAGATAAACAAAGTCTTTCTACAAATCCATATTAATCTAGGATTTATCCTGGTATTGATAGGATTAACGAAACCCCGCAAGGTCGATTTTCGATATTAATCGAAAAGGTTTTGTTCTTAACACAATTCGCTCGTTGGATAACAAAGATTTTCTATCTTTCTTAAAAAGGAATTTTCCGTTTCGCTTTATGTCAAAGTAAAGTAAGGATTGTTAGCTTTTGGAGAAGGAGTAAACCAACTAAGCTTTTTTCCGCGCGCTTATATATATAAGAGCGTCGGAGGCGAAAATTATTCCCATGATTTTTTCCCTGCTTATATCTATAAGCGCGCGGG
>JBAXIF010000053.1:0-5814 GCA_037138515.1 Candidatus Falkowiibacteriota bacterium | reverse complement strand
AAGTAGTTGGACTGACAAGTTCATTATCCTTATAATTTTCATTAATAGTCTTAATAGAAATTACTTGATTTTTAGGCTGTAATGATTTGAAACCACGTACTTTAGGAATCTGAAGCAATTGCTTCTTCATACCCATACGTTTCATACCAGAAACACCTGCGCGAGCATTCTGACCCTTCAAACCCTTAGTACTGTAAGTACCATGACCAGAAGCATTACCACGACCAACGCGCTTTTTCTTCTGAACGCCGCCCTTGGATTTTTTTATAATATTCAAAGCTAGTGACATATATTCTTAATTAATTTATATATATTAGAACTATTTAACGACTTTCTTTTCTTCCTTTTCTACCGGTTTAACTACCTTAACCTTCTTTTCTACCTTTCTTAAGCTGTTTAAAGCCTCAATAGTACAACGAGCATTATTGATCTTGTTGTTGGTACCTAAAATCTTACTAGTAACATTCTTAACACCAGCAAGCTCCAAGATAACACGTACTACGCCACCGGCGATAACACCTCTACCCTTTTGAGCTGGTTTAAACATAATACTAGAAGCACCAATAATCTTTCTGACTTCGTGTGGAATAGTATCATTAACCATGTTAACAGTAATCATGTGTTTCTTAGCTTGGTTAACAGCCTTATTAACAGCCATAGTCACATCAGCACCCTTACCTAAACCAGTACCGATATTTCCTTTTTTATCACCCAAAGCAACACAAGCTCTGAAGCTCATACGTTTACCACCTTTCATCACACGAGTTACGCGAGCGATATCCAAGATTCTCTGTTCCATTTCATCCTTCTTTTCAAATCTACCGCCTCCACGCTGACCACCACGTTGTTGACCACCTTGGCCACCACGTTGTTGGCCGCCTTGACCACCACGGTTAGCATTAGTATTGCCACCATAAATAGTCTTAGCAACAGCTCCGGCCACAGCAGCTTCCCTGACTTCACTAGTTTGTTTTTTTTCTTCTGACATATTTTAATCGTTACTTTTTATGTTAATTAAAATTGCAGTCCGCCTTCTCTGGCACCATCTGCCACAGCCTTGACGCGACCATGATAACGATAGCTACCACGATCAAAAACTACGGTCTGAATTTTCTTTTCTACTGCTTTCTTAGCTAAAAGTTTACCTAATTCCAAAGAAATGTCAGTTTTTTTCTTATTATCAGCTTTAATTTCGCGGCTATGAGCACTAACCAAGGTTAAGCCCTTTTCATCGTCAATCAATTGTAAGTATAAGCCAGCATTAGATTTAAAAACACTCAATCTTGGACGTAAAGCAGTACCGCTCACTTTAGCGCGGACACGGCCATGGCGTCTAGACATTTTAGCATTTTTGGCAATTTGTTTATTCATATATTTATTTATTTACTAGCAGCGGTCTTACCAGCCTTACGTCTGATAACCTCATCATCATATTTAATACCCTTACCTTTATAAGGTTCTGGTAATCTTAATCTACGTAATTGAGCAGCCTTTTCTCCAACTAATTGTTTATCAATACCGGAAAAAGTAATGAAGTTTCCTTCAACTACTGCAGTAATACCAGCTGGTAATATAAAATCGATTGGGTGAGAATAGCCTAAATTCATGATCAGTTTATCACCAGCAACAGTCGCTTTATAACCAACGCCTTTAAATTCTAATTTTTTTGTGAATCCATCATTAACACCAATTACCATATTATTAATCAAATTGCGATATAAACCCCACAAAGCGCATTGCTTCTTATCGCTAACATCTTTAACAGTAATATTAACTTCTTCTGGAGTAATATCAACATTAACATGAGGATGCGTCGCCTGTTTCAATTCGCCTTTCGGACCCTTGACCACAATCTGCCCGTTCTCAATTTTAACTTGAGTACTGGCGGCTAATTTAATTGGAAGTTTTCCTACTCTTGACATATATATTGAATATAAAATTTATAAAACTAGTAAATCTCACAAATTACTTCCCCGCCTAACTGATTTTTTCGAGCATCGCGATTAGTCATCAATCCTTTTGGGGTTGAGATAATAGCCATACCTAAGTTATTCAAAACTTTTGGTAGGTTATCTTTGCCAACATAAATTCTAGCACCTGGTTTAGAAACTCTCTTTAGAGAGCTGATACGAGGTTGGCGTTCTTCGTTGTATTTCAAAACTATGTGCAAGCGATCGAATGCTGCACTCTTATTTTTAGCTTGGTTATCGCCTTTAATAACGTCGATTGCACCCACCCAGCCTTCTTTTTCCATGATCTTGGCTATCTCCAATTTTAATTTGCTTAAAGGCAGGACGATCTCCGCTTTTTTGACCATGGAGGCATTCCGGATTCTGGTCAGCATGTCTGCGATTGGATCTGTCATCATAATTTTATAATTAAAATAATATATAATTTATTTATACTAATTGGAAAATTACCAACTAGATTTCTTAATTCCTGGTAAATCACCATTATCTGCTAGTTCCCGGAAACAAATACGACATAAATTGAAATCTCGCATGTAGCCATGAATACGACCACAGCGCCAGCAACGATTGATTTTCCGGGTGGAAAATTTCGGTTTTCTTTTTGCTTTTACGATTAATGCGGTTCTCGCCATATATTTTTAATAATTAATTTTTCTTAAAAGGAAAACCTAATAAGCGAAATAGCTCTAATGCAGCCGCACGATCTTGAGTGCTGGTTACAATAGTGATCTCTAAACCGTGGATATTATCAATATCTTCCTGTTTAATTTCTGGGAAAGGTAAATGTTCCTTAAAACCAATAGTCATATTACCATCTCTATCAATTATAGTATCAGAAATACCACGGAAATCACGAACACGAGGGAAAGTGATATTTACTAAACGTTCAATAAAGTCATACATTCTTTCTCCACGTAAAGTAACCATAGCTCCGATAACCATACCTTCTCTAATTTTAAAAGCAGCAACAGATTTTTTAGACTTAGTAAAAACTGATTTTTGACCAGTAATTCTATTCAAAGTCTTAGCAACATTAGCAGCATATTCCTTCTCTTTAGTATGCTTACCAAAACCAACATTCAAAACAACCTTCTCAATCTTTGGGGCTAAGAAATTATTCTTAATTCCCAAATCTTTTTTCAAAGCTGGTAATATTTCTTTTTGATATTTTTCTTTTAATCTCATATTATTTAAAAAGTTTTAATCTATGGCCTCTTGGCATTTTTTACAAGCGCGATATTTCTTACTCTTCTCAGCTCCTTCGCTCTTGGCTATTTTATAAGCGACGCGAGTGGTTTTGCCACATTTTGGGCAAACTAGAGCTAAATTGGAAGCATCCACAAAAGATGGAAACTCAATTCTTTGGCCTTTTTCACCACGTTTAGATGGGCGCATGTGCTTAATTAATAAGTTCAAGCCCTCTACACTAACCTTTCCACGGGCTGGCAATACTTGCAATACTTTACCGCTCTTGCCCTTGTCTTTACCGGCTAGGATTTTTACCTTGTCTTCTTTTTTAATATTCATAAATTTGATAATTAATTCATTTGAATTACAAGACCTCAGGGGCTAAAGAAATAATCTTCATGTAACCGCCATCACGCAATTCACGAGCCACTGGACCAAAGATTCTGCTTCCCTTTGGATCTTTCTTCTCCTTATCGATAACAACGCAAGCGTTATCATCAAAACGTAAGTAAGAACCATCTGGACGACGAATCTCTTTTTTAGTGCGGACTAAAACAGCATAAATCACATCACCTTTCTTAATAGGAGTATGGGGGGTAGATGATTTTACAGCGCAAACAATAGTATCACCAACTCGGGCATAACGTTTCTTGTATCCGCCTAAGACTCTGATACACATTACTGATTTAGCGCCGGAATTATCGGCTACTTTTAATATAGATTGAACTTGAATCATATAATTTGGTAATTTATAAAGCTAATAAGCTATTTCGTCACTCTCCAACGTTTATCTCGGCTTAAAGGCCGACATTCTACAAAAGTTACCTTATCACCAACATGACATTCATTATTTTCATCATGAACCTTATATTTACGGCTAACTTTATAACGTTTTTGATATTTAGGGTGAACTTTAACACGATCTACTTTGACGACAATAGTTTTATCACTTTTGTCAGAAACCACTACTCCGCTAAATTTCTTGCGGATGATTTTCTTGGTAGTCGCTGGTGTAGTTTTTTTCTCGGCCATATAATTAATATAAAATAAAATTACTTATTTAAATCTTTGATTTCAGCCGGCGCAGTTGCTGGCTCACTTTTCTTTTTTCTAAGTAAAGTCAAAACACGAGCAATAGCCTGCTTAACAGTTCTAATTTCACGAACATTCTTCAATTGACGGTTAGAATCCTTAAAACGTAATTCACGTAATTTCTCGCGTGAGCTAGCTAAAAGAGTGTGTAGTTCGTGTTCGGTTTTGCTTTTTATTTCTTTAAAATCCATATAAATAATAATTATTTCTTAACAAACTGACATTTGATTGGCAATTTATAAGCAGCTGAAGCCATAGCTTGTTTAGCTACCTCCTCAGTGACACCGTCCATTTCAAACATCACAGTACCGGGTTTAATAACACAAACATAATGATCCACAGAACCTTTACCTTTACCCATTGGGATTTCTCCACCTTTGGCGGTTACTGGCTTATCAGGGAAAATACGAATCCAAACCTTACCGGTTTTCTTAGTATATTTTGTTAGGGCGCGACGAGCAGCTTCAATCTGGCGAGCTGTGATCCAATGAGCCGCTAAGGCTTTCAGACCATAACTACCAAAACTGACAAACAGCTTAGTAGTGGCAATACCACCACGACGTCCTTTATGGCTTTTTCTATATTTGCTTTTCTTGGGCATCAACATATATTTTGCTTCTTATTTCTTAATATCTTTTTTATCAAAAATTTCTCCACGGTAAATCCAAACTTTAATACCAATAGCACCATAGGCAGTATGAGCTGCACCACGAGCGTAATCAATGTCAGCTCTTAGCGTGTTAAGTGGCACCTTGCCAGATACTAATTTCTCAGTACGAGCAATTTCAGCGCCATTTAAACGACCACCAATAGCGACTTTAACACCTAAAGCTCCGGCTCTTTCAATCTTTCCGATAGTTTGTTTCATTACCTTTCTAAAAGGCATACGTTTTTCAACATCTAAAATCATTTGTTGAACTACGATCTGGGCACTTAAATTAGGTTGTGCCACTTCTTTGATATTTAAATTAATATCAGACATGCGAATACCAGCTGGATTGCTTAAGAATTTGCGGTGTAAAGTCTTTTTTAATTCCTCAATACCATTACCACCACGTCCGATTAAAACACCTGGTTTTCCGGTATGAACATCGATATTGATTTTTTTAGCATCACGAGCGATTTCTACCTTATCAATACCAGCTTCTCTCTGAGTTTTGATCAAATATTTTCTGATCAAGACATCTTGCTTGACATTGCTGATATATTTATCACCACGACTGAACCAAATAGAAGGCCAGCTCTTGATAATACCGATGCGTAAAATTTTTGGATTTATTTTTTTGCCCATATTATAAAATATTACAATTTAAATATTAACCGCTTTTGCGTCTAAAAATCTTGCCAGCAAAACCCTTAGAACCACCCTCAACCTTGGCATGACCATGACGGCCTTCCATTCTTGGGTCAACGATTTCAGCTGTTACTTCTTCACTATCCTTAACAATCTTTTTAGTAGCTTTTAATTTCTTTGGTGTTGGTTCATCACTAGCCTTTACTAAATCTTCTAATTTAACTGGGGCTTCAGCCTTAACATTCTTAGCAGTCTTTGGACCGCTATCCT
>JBAXIF010000052.1:0-6015 GCA_037138515.1 Candidatus Falkowiibacteriota bacterium | reverse complement strand
ATGCTAAAAGAGTAGGTAATGCTAAGCAGATCCAGACCGCTTTAGAGTTGTTTTATAACGACAATGGTCGTTACCCCAGCTTGAGCGAATTCAGTTCTGGTTCTATTCAAACTACTACGTCTGAAGGTTTGGTTACTTATATGATGAGTGTTCCGGCTGCCCCAGTTCCAGCTGATGGTTCTTGTGATAATAGTTCTAATCCTTATGTCTATAACGTTTCTAGCGACGGGTCTACTTATACCATGTCTTATTGTATTGGTGGCCGGACTGGTGGGCTTTCTTCTGGACCTAAATGTTTGACTCGTGATGGAGTAATTGATGTTAGTTGTGGAGCTTCTTGCACTCCGAGTTGTTCTGGGCTTTGTAGCGGAAGTGATGGTTGCGGTAGCACCTGTCCAGATAATTGTAGTGTGGGTCTGACTTGTATTGGTGGGACCTGCCAAGTTCCATTTAATTGTGGTGCTGATTCCGTCTCTTATAATAGTTATAGTTATCCGACGGTTCAGATAGGCACGCAATGTTGGTTTAAGGAAAATTTAAGAACGACTAAATATAATGACAATTCTGATATTGTTAACATAACTGATAATACTACCTGGTTAAATGATACTGTTGGTGCCTATTCCTGGTTTAATAATGATTATACCACTTATGGTTCTGTTTATGGCGCTTTATATAATTTTTATGCTGTTAACACTGGTAAGCTTTGTCCTGCCGGATGGCACGTTCCAACTCACGATGAGTTTACCGATTTAGAGAGGTTTGTTTGTACGTCTGGCACTTGCGTTACTGATTTTCCTTATGACACTACCACTACCGGGTTGAGAGGAACTGACGAGGGTTCTAAGTTAAAAGAGGCTGGTACAGTCCATTGGAATAGTCCTAATGTTGGAGCTGACAACTCTTCGGGATTTACTGCTTGGGGTGGTGGTTTTCGTTCTATTGCCGGTGGTTCATTCGGCGCTTATAAAGGAAGCGGACTTTTTTGGTCATCGACCATTACTGGAACTGGCGCTTGGGAGAGAACTGTGTATGCTAGCGTTGCCAATATTTATCGCAATCCTTATTCCTTTGCTTTTGGTTTTTATGTCCGTTGTATTCAGGATTAATTATATTTTTAATAATTTATTAGATAAGTAAATTTATGTCACACGAAATCGAATCAGATTATAGAGAGGATTGGGAAAGTGAAGCTACTCAATGCCATAATTGTACTAGCTTCGAAGATCATTCTGGCCAAGGCTTCTGTAATGAAGCTAAGAGTGAGGTTCCGTCTAATGCGCATTGTGATTTTTTTCAATCAAAAGATTAAAACAAAAAACAGGGTTACCCCTGTTTTTTTGTATGTATCAATTTATTTCTCTAAGTGTTTTTTAATTTCAGTGTAGACTTCTTCAATACTTAATTCGCCATCTATTTCAATTAATTTTCCTTGAGCTTTGTAGTGTTCCATTAGGATGGTGGATTCTTGATTGAAAACCCCCATGCGATTTTTGATAGCTGAGGCATCTTTGTCGTCAGCTCTGTTTCCAGTTTGAGAACGAGCTTCGATTCTTCTCAAAGCTTCTTCTGGAGAAATTTTTAAGTAAACAAAAGCATCAACGTTCAAATTTAATTCATCAGCGATAGCATCAAGCATTATAGCCTGAGAAATCATCCGAGGGAAGCCATCAAAGATGATTCCTTTTTCTTTGATATCTTTTCCAACGTGTTTAATAACTTCAGACATTAAATCATCAGTAATCAAAATTCCTTGGTCAACATAGCTTTTGATTTTTTGTCCTAATTCTGAACCGGATTCGATTTCAGCGCGCAAACGATCGCCCATACCGAATTGCATCCAGCCGAATTCTTTAGTCATCAATTCTGCTTGAGTAGTTTTGCCACAGGCTGGCAGGCCGTATAAACAAATGATTTTTCCCATAAAATAAGTTCGTTAATTAAAGAAGTCTATATTATATTAGAAATTTTGGTATTTGGCAATAAGAGAATAATTGACAATTTTACTCTAATTCTCTATATTAGCTATATTGAATACAATATTTTATGTCAGAAAATTATAAAATTAAAGGATTTTTGCCAGTTTTAGCAGCCTTGATAGGTAATATTTTTATTGCCATTATTAAGTTTGTGGCTTTTATGTTTTCCGGATCAATGGTCCTGTTTTCTGAAGCTGTTCATAGTGTTGCTGATAGTTTCAATCAATTACTATTACTTGTCGGTATTAAGCGTTCAGTTAAGGGGCCAGATAAGAATTTTATTTATGGTTATGGCCGAGAAAGATTCTTTTGGGCTTTGATTTCTGCTTGCGGCATCTTCTTTATTGGTGCTGGTGCTATTATTTATAATGGCGTCGATTCGCTTTTGCATAAAAGAGAAATATTAGATCATCCAATTGTCTATGTTGTTTTAGGTTTGTCTTTTATGATTGAATCAATCACCTTTTTAATAGCTATAAGAGAGTTGAAGCGCCAACATCCAGGAGAAAAATTAATTCGCTTGGTTAAGAATGGTGATCCTTCTACTTTAGCTGTAGTTTATGAAGATGGTTTGGCAGTTATTGGTGTTTCTATCGCTTTTTTAGCAATCATTCTTTCTAATGTTACTGGTCAGTATTATTGGGATGCTATCGGATCAATTATTATCGGTATTCTTCTGGCAGTAATCGCTGTTATTTTGATTGCCAAGAACCGCCAATTTCTTTTAGGTAAAGCTATTCCTTTGGATTTGCAAGATAAGATTATTCGTTTATTAGAATCTGACCCCGCTATTGATAGCGTGGTTGATTTTAAGTCGACAGTTCTAGATATTGGAATTTACCGAATTAAATGTATTATTGAATTTAATGGTAGTGCCTTGTTGGCGGAAGTTTTTAGGAATACTTCGTTGCAAGACCAATATGATGAGGTTAAGGATGACTTTGAAGAATTCAAGAAGTTTTGTATGAATTATGCTGACAGAGTGCCGAGATTAGTAGGTAAAAAGATTGATGAGATTGAAACTAGAATCAGGACAGAAAACCAGGGGGTTAAGTATATTGACATTGAAGTCAATTAACTGGTAATCTATACAAGTAGTTAAATATTGGAGAGGTGCCAGAGCGGTTTAATGGAACAGTCTTGAAAACTGTCGAGGATGAAAGTCCTCCGCGAGTTCGAATCTCGCCCTCTCCGCAGATTGTCAATATCATCATTTTTCGAACAATTGGCTAAGACTTCAAAGGGTTCTTTGAAGTTAATGTTAGCCAATTTTTTGTTGGCGATAGAAACGTTCCAAACCGTATTCGCCACCATTTTTAATTTATCGTTTAAGTCCACTTTGAAAAATGCTTTCTTCAGCTTTTTCGGGTGTAAAAAGAAATCTTTGGTGCGTTCCAAATCTTTTTCGGTTAGACAAAAAGGTTGCTCATTTTCTAACTTTTCTAAATCATCATTAAGACTTTTTATCTCATCCTTGAGGACAACCAGTTTAGCCTCATAGTTCTCTTTAGAGATTGTCTTGTCGAGCAAGAGGTTAAGCAGTTCATCTTTTCTGTCCTCTCTCGTCTTGAGCTCGTTTAGGATATGATTCTTGGCTTCCAGATACTCCTGTCTGTCAGGATTATTCTTAACAAATAATTCCCTAGAATTATAAACCATTTGTTCCACTAATTCCTCGGAAATAATTAAGTGGTCAAATATCTCGGCTAAAATATTAATTACTTCATATTCTGTTAAATAGCTTTTATGTTCTTCGCAACTGCCTCGGCCATTAGTACAGTAATAATAAATATGTTTGCCTTTCTTTCTAGTGGCAGTTAATAAACATCCACATTTTTCGCAGAGCATTAAGCCTCTAAAAGGGAAATGTTCTTTTTTCTTTTTAGGATGTTGCTTAATATTCATCACTCTTTGGCAGTCTAAGAATAATTGCTGAGATATTATGGTTTCATGCTTTCCCTCATAGACTTTCCCGTGGAATTTCATTAAACCATAATAAAAACTATCGCTAAGCATTTTATAGATTTTACTTTTATGGTATTTATTGCCACCTCGGCTTTTAAACCCTTCTTTAAACATTTTATCTGCTAATTCCTTAACAGAATATTGCCCCGTAGAATATAACTTAAATATTTTCCGAACATACCTAGACCTAGATTTATCAACTATGATTCCGCCTTTACCGTCATTCAAATAGCCAATTGGGGCAAAGTTTGGCCATAAGCCTTTTTCTATTTTGGTTTGGATTCCACGTTTAACATTTTTACTTAAATCTAAAATATATTGATTAGCCATTGAGCCCTCGATATTTAGTAAAAGCACATTGTCGCTCGGTAGATATTGCTTATCACTGGTTTGAATTGCTTTGATTTTTCCTTGCTGTAATAGCCATTGAATTTTTCCGCTATCAATTGGGTTGCGACTTAATCTGTCTATTTTCCAGCATAATATTCCGTAGCTCTCTGATTCATTATTGTTTTCCAGTAATTTAATTATCTCGGCAAACACAGGGCGATTATTGGGCAACTTGGCCGATTTGCTTTCGGTATATATTTTATCAATTTCCAACCCTAAATTATGAGCCAATTTTTTCATCTCATTAACTTGGCTTTCTAGGGATAATATTTGCTTGCTTTTGTCCTCTGAGGATTTGCGAGCATAGAGGATATATTTCATATTGTTTTTATTAGACTTTTTTAAAATTCTCCCGCTGTGTGCGTATAGTCAAGTTAATATATACACAGCGGTCATCTCTTTCTGCCCCGTCTGATTTTGGTTTTTTCGACGAGCGGACAAGCCTCGTCGAAAAAAATACCCAAAAACCAGATCGGGGGCGGAAAAGAACCTGACACCACTTTAGCAAAGCAGACTTTGACAAAGTTTGACCAAAGATTTGGTCAAAGGTTTGTATAAAAAGGCTAATGAAATAACACTTTTTATAAAACCTTTTGTCTTGGCTGATTTTCTGCCTATGTAATGCTTAGCGTCTTTTTCACAATAGCATTTTAGAGTTCACAAAAGTTCCGGGGAAGATTAGTGGGAAGTTTTGATTAAAAAGGCTAATAAAATCGACTAATTTTTATTATGTTATTATTTTTCAGTTTTTTCAGTTAATAATAGTTAAGGGACTTTTCCACAAGGTTAAATAATGGTTAATGGCTATATGATAATGATTGATTTTTTAGGAATTTAGAGGTAATATTAGGAATATAATAAACTTATCTAACGTTACTAAATTTATGAAAAAATTAATTCAAGTTTTACCCCTATTGGCTTTAGTTTTTGCATTAGCTGGGTGTTCTAGCCAAAATAATTTAACTACTGAGCCAGGTAGTAAAATTAATAAATCTAATGAACAAACTGTGGCATCAACATCTGATAATAATACAAGTGGCAATATCGGCTCAATTGCTAAGTGTGACGTTGATTCAAAAAATTATTTTGATAAAGAATGGAAAGCTAAAATATTAAATACAGATATTTTAAAGACAATTAATTTAAGCTATGAAAATCATTATGATAAAACGAATAATAGTTGCTATATATTAATTTCTTATAATTTTAATACATCTGGTGTTAAGTATAATCTCCCCAGTTATTTATCGGTAACATTTATGATGGCGGATATTTACAGAAAGACTCCAGATGGATACCCAATGGCTCTGGGTAATTTTAATAAAAATGTGTCATTTAGCGATGGTTCTCCTGATAGGTTAGTGGATTGCAATGCCTTTGGGGCTAGCTGTAGCTCTGCTGAAGGATTCTTATCTTTAGTTAACCCATATATGGGTAAATAATTTATTTATGCCAACCAAAAAGAACAAATTACCTGGGTTTGTAGCTGATTCTTATTTTGACTCATCTAAAATAATTTTAAATCAACTTATTCCGTATATAAATAAAAATCAACCGCTAAAGGACGTTGTTTCGCCTTACCATTTACTTTACCCGGCTATTTTTAATTTTAAAAATGGCATTGAGCTTTGGCAGGTACCCCAAATCCTAGACACTTTCTCTACGAGTTCATATAATGTAA
>JBAXIF010000051.1:0-6158 GCA_037138515.1 Candidatus Falkowiibacteriota bacterium | reverse complement strand
CCTTTACTAAATCTTCTAATTTAACTGGGGCTTCAGCCTTAACATTCTTAGCAGCTCTAGGACCGCTATCTTTAAGTTCATCTAAAGTTAAATGAACATGACAAGAACGTTTTCTGATAGTAGTAGCACGACCATGAGCTTTAGGTGTCCAACGTTTTAGGGTAGCTCCTTCATTAATCATAATAGATTTAATGTACAAGTTATCCTTATCTAAATCATAATTATTAACAGCATTGGCAATAGCTGATTCTACCAACTTTAAAAGTGGTAAAGCCGCACTCTTATTACCGAAACGTAATTGATCCAAAGCTTTATCGGTCTTCATTTTTCGCACGACATCAGCCACCAGACGAACTTTTCTGGGAGACATGCGCAATTGATTTAAACTGGCCTTAATTTCCATATGATTGAATTAATAAAAAATTTATTTTTTAGCGGCAGCTTGATCTTTAGCCATTTTTCCACCGTGTCCTAAGAATTTCTTAGTTGGAGAAAATTCTCCCAAACGATGACCAATCATGTTTTCAACAACATAAACTGGAGTGTGCTGTTTGCCGTTATGAACGCCGATAGTAAAACCAACCATTTCTGGAGTAATTACTGAAGCGCGATCCCAAGTCTTGATATCAGATTTATCACCTGGTTTCAAAGCTTGAATCTTTTTTAGGAGCCGTTCATTGATGTATGGTCCCTTTTTTAAACTTCTTCCCATATATTTTTATATATTAGATTATTTCTTTTTACCACGACGTTTAATGATTAAACGGCTAGAACTGCTCTTTCTTCTAGTTCTGACACCAAAAGCTGGTTTACCCCATTTAGTCTTTGGAGTTTTCAAACCAATAGACTGATTACCTTCACCACCACCATGTGGATGAGCATTAGGGTTCATAGCAGTACCACGGACAGTTGGTCTCCAACCTAAATGACGGTTACGACCAGCACTACCGATAACGATGTGCATACGATCAGGATTACTAGCTTGACCAACAGTACAAAGACCTTCTTTCTTGATTAAACGGATTTCACCTGATGGCAATTTAATCTGAGCATACTTCCCTTCAACACCCATGACGAAGGCAACATTACCAGCACCACGAGCGATCTTAGCTCCCTCACCTGGCATAAGTTCAATACAGCTGACACCGATGCCGGCTGGGATGAATTTAAGAGGCATAGCATTACCAGCCTTGATTTCGATCAACTCTTTCGAGCTTAAGATCTGATCACCGACTTTAATGCCCACTGGAGCAATAATATAACGTTTATCACCATCAACATAAAACAATAAAGCAATACGGGCACCGCGTCCTGGATCATATTCGATAGCATTAACAATAGCTGGTACGCCGAACTTATCACGCTTGAAATCAATCACGCGGACATATCTTTTAGCGCCGCCGCCACGATGACGAACAGTAATCTTACCTTGAGCATTACGGCCACTCTTCTGTTTTCTAAACTTTACCAAACCCTTCTCTGGCTCTGACTTAGTGATATCGGAAAAATCGTCGAAAGTCGCGTCGCGTCTGCCTGGAGTAGTAGGTTTTACTTTTTTGATTCCCATAGTTTTAAAATTTAATTACACGCCTTCGTAAACTTTAATTGTTTCACCTTTTTTCAGGGTAACAATAGCCTTTTTAAAATCCTTGCGGCGACCAACGATTCGACCGCGAGAAACTTGCTTACCTTTCATCTTAACGATATTAACGCTGCTTGGTTTTACACCGTAAACTTCAGTGATAGCCTTAGCAACTTCAATCTTGTTGGCATTAATATCAACTACAAAAACATATTTATTCTGACCACCTAAGTTAGTAGCTTTTTCAGTGATAAGTGGTTTAGTCAAAATACGATAAGCTGTACCCAAACCCTTATTAGCTTTAGTGGCTGACTTTTCTTTCTTAGCTTCAGCTGAATACAAATCTTTCATTGATCCGGCTTCTGCCTTCTTTTCTACGGCTGGTTTAACTTTAACTGGAGCCTTAGCTTCTTTTTTCACTGGAGTTACCTGTGAATCGTCTTTAGTTTGTTTGCTAAATATTGCCATATAATTTATTTATATCTTTCTTCTAATTTTTTTACTGCTTCACTTGTTAAAACCAAGTTCTTATATTTCAAGACATCAACTAAATTAAGGTTTTCCAAGTTAATAATTTCAACGCCTTTTAAGTTGCGACCGGAATATTTAACTTTTTCGTCCTTTTGATCGTTGATTACTAAAACATTGCGACGTTCATTGTTTAAAACTTTCTTCTCTAAGTTAGTCAATAATTCATTGAAATTCTTAGTTTTAAACTCTGGCATATTTAAGTCTTCCAAAACTACAAAAGTATTATTAGTAACCTTGTCAGACAAAGCCATAAACATAGCTTTCTGTTTCATTTTCTGGTTAATATTTTTCTTGAAATTGCGATCATTTCTAGGACCAAAAATAATACCACCGCCACGCCAAATTGGAGAGCGAGAAGAACCGACACGAGCTCGGCCAGTACCTTTTTGTTTCCATGGCTTCTTACCGCCACCAGAAACTTCAGCCTTAGTTTTAGTATGAGCTAAAACCTGACGCTCGTTAGCCATCTGGGCGATTACTGCTTGATGCAATAAATCGTTATTCAAAGCCACTTTAAAAATCTTGTCGCTTAAATCCAGCGTGCCGACATTTTCAGCTTTTTGGTTATACACGTTAATTTTCACTGACATACTATATACGAATTAATAATTAATAAAAATAGACTATTCTTTAACTTCTTCCTTAGTTTCTTCAGCTGGAGCAACTTCTTCAGTCTTAATCTCTTCAACGGAAACTTCTTCGTTAGCTGGAGTAACTTCTTCAACTACTGAAGTTTCTTCAATCTCAACTTTTGGCTCTTCCACAACTGGAGAGCTAGAAGCGCTGAATTTTAAATCACCCTTACCTTTAATAACAATTAAAGAATTTACAGAACCTGGGATTGAACCTTTAACATAGATAATATTGTTAACTGCATCAATTTCAATAATTTCCAAATTAGATGTAGTTACCTGCTCATTACCCATTTGTCCACCCATCTTAGTTCCCTTGAAAACGTGAGCTGGACCCTTTGGACCAACAGAACCTGAATGTCTTTCTTGATCTTTATTACCATGAGTCTTTCTAAAACCATGGAAGCCATGACGTTTAACAACACCCTGGAAACCCTTACCCTTAGAAACACCAGTAACATCAACTAGGTCACCCTTAACGAAAGTTTCAGTGGTGATGATATCACCAATCTTAGCTTCAATTGGAGTAACTAAGCGAAGCTCCTTAACATATTTCAAATTGTTATGACCTGACTTGGCCAAATGATTACGTTGTGGTTTTTTAACGTTCTTCTCTTTCTTGGTATCAAAACCAACCTGAAGAGCGGAATAACCATCTTTCTTCTCATCCTTAACTTGAGTAACGAAACAAGGACCGGCTACTACTGGAGTAACAGGCACAACTTTATCGCCTTCCCAAATCTGGGTCATATTTAATTTTTTTCCTAAAATGAATTTCATACGTTTATTTAAAATAAAAAAAACTGGTCTCAAATAATGTAAACCAGCCAAAGCCATAATTAATTAATAATTAACAGACTTCAAAAATTATTGTTTAATTTTTTGCTTGGTGGTTTTTCTCCTTATTCCGATGTCTTAATTTTGAGCACTTTCTATGAATAGAGTTACTCAAACTTCGACGACGAAATAGATGTGTGTAATAACAATATAATTTTACTGCATTTTTATCTCTACGTCAACCCCTGCTGGTAAACTTAGGTTAGTTAGGTCTTCAATAGTCTTAGCAGTTGGATCAACGATATCGATTAAGCGTTTGTGAATACGCATTTCATATTGATCTCTAGCATTCTTATGCACAAAAGTAGAACGATTAACAGTGTATTTACGCTTCTCAGTTGGAAGTGGGATAGGGCCAAAAATAGTGGCATCAGTTCGCTGAGCAGTTTCAATGATAGTTTTTGTAGACTGGTCAATGATCTTATGATCAAAGGCTTTAATCTTAATACGGATTCTCTGCTTGGAATCAGTCTCTTCTTTTTTGATTTTTTTCTCCGGCATAATGTACATTTTTATTTTATCTTTTTGTTTATTATTATATTAATTAAATAAACACTACAAGCTCGCTCTTAGTTCAAGAGCGAGCCTAAGTGACTACTTGATAATTTTAACAACAACACCAGCACCAACGGTACGGCCACCTTCACGAATAGCAAATCTTTGCTTTTCTTGTAAGGCTACAGGAGCGATTAATTTAACAGTTAAATTAACAGTATCTCCAGGCATAACCATTTCAGTACCAGCTGGTAATGTAATATCACCAGTAACATCAGTAGTACGGATATAGAATTGTGGTTTATAACCGTTGAAGAAAGGTTTATGACGACCACCTTCATCCTTGCTTAAAACGTAAATTTCAGCTTCGAATTCAGTGTGAGGAGTGATAGTTCCAGTTTTAGCTAAAACCTGACCACGCTCAACTTCGTCTTTCTTAGTACCACGAAGAAGTAAACCAGCATTATCGCCAGCCATACCTTCCATTAACTGCTTGTTGAACATTTCAACACCAGTAACAGTAGTTTTCTTAGTGTCCATTAAACCAACGATTTCAACTTCATCACCAACTTTGATTTGACCCTTTTCAATTCTGCCGGTTACAACAGTACCACGACCTTCAATTGAGAAGATATCTTCGATTGGCATTAAGAATGCTTCATCGATATCACGTTTTGGTTCTGGAATATATTCATCCAAAGATTTCAATAAGTCCAATACTGGTTGTGCTTCAGGACCTGTTGGATTTTCCAAAGCCTTCAAAGCTGAACCACGGATAATTGGAGTAGTATCACCTGGGAATTCATATTTCTTCAATAAATCACGAACTTCTTCTTCAACTAAGTCGATCAATTCTTTATCCTCAACCATGTCGCATTTGTTTAAGAATACAACAATGTAAGGAACACCAACCTGTTTAGCTAAAAGAATGTGTTCTCTGGTCTGAGGCATAGGGCCGTCAGTCGCAGCTACTACCAAAATAGCACCGTCCATTTGAGCAGCACCAGTGATCATGTTCTTAACATAATCAGCGTGACCTGGACAATCAACGTGAGCATAATGTCTAGCTGCAGTCTCATATTCTTGATGAGAAGTAGCAATGGTAATACCACGAGCTTTTTCTTCTGGAGCATTATCGATGTCGTTAACGCCTTTAATACTAGCCTTCATACCTTGAGCATTAGCAACAGCTAAGATCGCAGCGGTTAAGGTAGTCTTTCCATGATCAACGTGTCCAATTGTACCGACGTTGACATGGGGTTTGTTTCGTTGAAATACTTCTGCCATGTTTTTACTTCACGACCCCCTCCGAAGAGGAGTTATTTGTCTGACGACAACCAGTCGTTTAATTAATTTGTTTTTATTAATTAAATTATTAACTATAAAATATAGGACTATTCCTGTGGTTCACCTTCAATATCCACCGCTGCTTCCTTCACGGATTTAGGAATACTCCAATTGTTATTTCCCTTATAACGGTCCTTTAAAATCTGACCGCTAGAATAAATATTTTCTTTGTGGAAATTATGGTCATTCTTCACTATTTTACCTTGACCACTGTTTTCCATTCTATCAACTATTTTCTCCTCTGTCAAGTTGGAGTTTTCCCCATTTTGATCGGATAGGCCCATAATCTCTTCATATTCTTCCAGGGGCATCACCACGAAGGAGTTATCCGGTTCATTATTGTCAAAAACAACAATTCTATCACCGGTTTTCCTAGCTAATCTCATCACCTTCTGCAATTTATTTGACATATTAGTAAAATTTAATTGCGATCAAGCTGAATGGTATTTTTATTTACTTACCAGCTTTTTCTTTGATTTGCTCTAATACGTTTCTTGGAACCTCAGCATATCTCAAGAATTCCATAGCGTAGTTAGCACGACCCTGACTCATAGAACGTAAGGAAGTAGAATAACCAAACATTTCAGCCAAAGGTACTTTAGCGCGAATCAATTTGATATTATTAGGACGATCAGTCATTTCATCGATCTGACCACGTTTAGCGTTCAAATCACCAATAATATTACCCATATATTCTTCTGGAGTAGTAACCTCCACTTTCATAACTGGTTCTA
>JBAXIF010000050.1:0-6218 GCA_037138515.1 Candidatus Falkowiibacteriota bacterium | reverse complement strand
CATAGCTCAGCTGGTTAGAGCACTTCGTTTACACCGAAGGGGTCCAGGGTTCGAATCCTTGTGTGCCCACACAAACATTTAACAGGCAATACGCCTGTTTTTTGTTCCCTTAAACTTGTATTTCCACGAATTCGTGGTATTATATAAATAATTACTAATATAATTAATTAACACAAAAATAACTATGGGTAATTTTAATAGAGGAGATCGTGGTGGTGATAGAGGCGGAAGACCAAGCGGAGGAAAAAGATTCGGTGGAGGCAGTAGCTTCGGTGGTCGTGGAGGAGACAGAGAACGTCCAACCATGCACAGAGCAACTTGTGCTGAGTGTGGTAAGTCATGTGAAGTTCCTTTCAGACCAACTGGTGACAAACCAGTTTTCTGCAGCGATTGTTTCGGTAGACAAGAAGGTGGTAACGAAAGAAGAGGCGGCGGTAACTTCGAAAGAAGAGATTCTGGCCGTTCTAGCTTCGGTGGCGACAAACAAATGTTTGAAGCTGTTTGCGACAAATGTCACAAATCTTGCGAAGTTCCTTTCAGACCATCCGGTGACAAACCAGTTTTCTGCAGCGATTGTTTCGGAAAAGAAGTAAAGGGCGGTGCTGACAGAACTAGCGACAGAGGTGGAGACAGAAGCAGTGCTCCAGCTGCTAGCAATGACCAGTACAAAAAACAATTTGAAATGTTAAACGAAAAGCTTGATAGCATTTTAAGAATGTTACCAGCTCAAGCTAAGGCTAAAGAAATTGTTAAAGAGGTTGTTAAGGAAGAAAAGAAAGAAGTTGTGAAAGCAGTTGCTCCTAAAAAAGTAGTTGCCAAAAAAGCTGAAGTTAAGAAAGCTGTAGCTCCAAAGAAAGTAGCCGCTCCTAAAAAAGCTGTTGCTAAAAAAGTTGTAGCTAAAGCTAAGAAAAAATAATCTATTTTTATCAGATACACAAAAGACAGGCCAATGGCCTGTCTTTTGTTTTTGACAAGACGAAAGAATTATACTAATATCAAACCAGAAACGTCCTTTTAATTACAAACCAAAACCAAACCTGATTATGGATGCAACGAATGATAAAGTTAAAATTTCATCTTATGGCAATGGCGGAATTACCATCATTGGCCTAAGCCCGGAAAGCCTTGATAGGCTTATGGCTTCAATAAGTTCCGGCGCTTATTACATAAGGTGCCACGAGGGAAAATTAATTTCTGTCCCCATCTGGAAAGAATTGCCAGAACCAACTGATGACGAAAAAATGTTACCATTTTGGCGCAAAGCCACTAATGAAGAAACGGCTCAAACCATATTATTCGATGAATTCATTTTTGAAAATCAGCAGGTATCATCACCAGCCATCACCATCCAATCCTTATGTGGCTACAACTATTCTCCGGAAAACTACAAGTTCTATGCGGAGAAGTTAAAGTCATATGGTTTTGAATGCTTGCGGTCCAGGAGAGGAAATGATGCTAAGTTTTGGGAATTATGGTCATTGCCAGCGCTATGCTTTGCTAAAGGAGATTTGGCTGATCATATTAAAATGAGCCAAAATGATACAGAGAAGCTGAATTTTGCTCTAAACTTTTTGAAGAACAAGATTGCCTTCGGATCGCTCAATGTTTCAACGCAAAGATTAGCACAAATCATTGAATAAATTATTCAAAAAAAAGACAGGTTGTTGGCCTGTCTTTTATATTTTGCTATAATTAACCATATAAAAATAATCATATTATAGAATGCCTTCTTTCATCAGTAAGAGTAGCATTGAGACAACTAAATTTGGTGAGTCCCTAGCCTCAGAATTCGTCGGTGGTGAGGTCTTAGCCTTGGTGGGCGACTTGGGTGCGGGAAAGACCTGTTTCAGCCAAGGAGTGGCTAAAGGGCTAGGTATCAAGAGAAAGGTTAACAGCCCAACTTTTGTTGTGATGAAGGTTTATGACTTGAAGAATAAGAACGGTATTAAAAAATTCTGCCATATCGATGCTTACCGATTAACCTCGGCCGAAGATCTCATTGCTATCGGTGCCCTAGATTATCTCAACCGAGCTGATACTGTCACCATTATTGAATGGGCCGAAAGAGTCGAAGACATCTGGCCAAAGAACACTATCCTCATCAATATCAAACATCAAACCGAAGAGAGCCGGAAGATAAATATCAAAAAGATAAAATAAAAGACAAAAGGAACCTTGATGGTTCCTTTTTTTGTTTTAGTTTTTTTCCAGTTTTGGGATTGGTTTTAATTCTATATAAAGCTTCTTACTGTCACAGAAAGAGCAGGCTCCAATATAGAAATAATGTCCAGCAAAACTCTCTGATATGTTTTCCGGCTCTTCATCTAATAACGATAAATATTTTATAGCGTCATTTAAATTAAGTCCGATGGCAATACCACACCCCTGACAGAAACTGCGAATAACCGCACCTCTTGGCAAAGGAGAGTTTAACTTTTCAATTGGAATTGGATGATCGTGAGTAGCCGGAATTTTACCGACCGTTCCGAGTAATTTTTCCTTCTTTGTTTTGTCCATTAACTAGTTATTTTGTTGTGCAAATTGTTCGTTATGTTTATTTACTAAAAATTTCAAATGTTCAAAAAGCTGTTCAGCAAATCCTGGTAATAAATCAGCGTCTCTTTCGCGAGAATAGTCATCATCGTGATTACTGAAACTAAGAATGACGTCACCGAAATATTTTCCACCACGGTTAATCTTGTTATGGATATCCAGATTCTTTTCATCCTCAGACTTCTTGGTTAGATCAACAGCAATATCAAAATTATAACCCTGAATATTGATGCTAAAAATACCATCAACTCCGCAATAATCAGCATTAGTGCCTAAAGCGCTATAAAAATTAACAGCCTCATCTTCAACACCAACTCTTTCAGCAAAGGCTTTCTTCATGTCAGCGATAAATGGACGTGGTGCCTGGTTGACCTGAGATCTTTTAATAATATCAAACATTTCATCCTTACTTAAAATAGGATTATGGGTATTTCTCAAGTATTCCAAATTAGCGCCTTTCTTTAAATCATCATACATCTCCTTGTTGCGCTTCTTGATATCTTCAACGGTCAAACTCTTACCTTGGGCTTTCAGTTTTTCTGTCACCAAAGCATCAGTAGCCAGCTCTTGATAGCGAGATAAATTAATCCCGCCAAAAAGTTCTTTTTCTAAAGCGATACCAGATTGCTCTTCAGCATTTGGAATAAAAGATGATCGTTCAAATCCCATATGATTATTTCTCTTTGTTTTTTAGGGTCTTCAACAAGAACCAAAAAACAACAGAGACAATTAAGACATCAGCTAAATTAAAAACGGTGAAATATCGACAAGATAAATAGTCAATCACATAACCGTATTCAGCTCTATCTATAAAGTTAGATATAGCACCAAAAAGTAATATTGTCAAGGGGAAAAATAGTCCCCATCTCAATTTTTTGGCTAAAAATAGATAAAAAACATAAAATAAGATGGAAAATATAATGATTCCAGTCAGGATTAATATCGGCTTTCCACCAATCGGCAAAGAAAAGGCGATAAAATAGTTAGGGGTGAAATCAAACCTTAACCAAGAACCTATTAAGTCTATCGGCATTTCCCAAAGACCCTTAACTGCAATATTTTTCAAAACTCTATCGGCAACAAAAAACATAGCAGCTGAAAGCAATGCTATGTTTTTTAATAGAGTCTGCTTATTCATTTTAATTATTCCGCCTGAAGTTCAGTCTTACAAGCCACGCAGGAACTAGCAGTTGGTCTAGCCTGAAGACGTTTAGGGCTGATTGGTTTCTGGCAATACTTACAAATACCATAAGTGCCATTTTCTAAGCGTTTTAAAGCGCCATCGATATCTTCAATAGAATCTTCTAATACTTTTTCAGTAACAACATTAGCTGAATACTCACTAATTTCTTGAGCATTCTCATCTGGCTTATAACCATATTCCGGAAAGGCAGTAGTGCGGTTATCAGTCTCATGTGAATCTTTACGAGCCAAATCAGCCAAATCTTTATTGATCTGTTCTTTTTGTTTTAATAAACCGGTCTTGATCTGTTCCAAAGAAGCAGCATCTAATACTTCATTGTTTGTGTTATTTTCTCCCATATTTTTAGTTTTTTCTCCTGTTTTAGGTTTAAATATTAACTTATTATATAGACATATTATAGCCTATATCAAACCCTTTGACAAGGGTAAAGATGTTTGCTAATATTTTATCTAGTTATGTAAGATAGTATAAAGTTTATATATTTTACATCATTTTTTGTTTTGGAGTGGTAGCTCAGTTGGTTAGAGCGCTGCCCTGTCACGGCAGAGGTCGCGGGTTCGAGTCCCGTCCGCTCCGCACTCCAAAATATGCGGGTATCGTATAGTGGCTATTATGCGACCTTGCCAAGGTCGAGAGAGGGGTCCGATTCCCCTTACCCGCTCAGAGAAAAAAAACAGAGTTTATACTCTGTTTTTTTGTTGGCAAAAATAAAAAATCCACCAAACTTATTTTACTAAGTTGGTGGATTTTGGTTTAAAGATTATTTTTGATGCTTTTGTTTAATGGCTGCATCGATGACCGCTTTATCAGTATCAGAAAAAACAGTGATAAATTGTAGTCCATTAGTTTTTAGAAAAAGGATCCATTCGTCTACTGATTTTTTTCCAGCACCAGGGTGTTTCCTAATATCTTCAGGATCAAGCTGAATAAACTTATAAAGATATTCAAATCCTTGATTCATGGCGATATTACGAGCCCGGACAGAAAGTTTAAGGTACACGATCTTAGTAGTTAAAAGATTGATCTTACTAGATATCCAATCGGACTGAAGATCGCTCACCAAAGCTGAATTTTTATTCTTTTCAGCCGACAATTCTTCTTCCAATAACTCAATTTTTTTAGAGCTATTCACAATCATTAACAAAACATTTTTTTGAGACGCAAGTCTCAATTTACGTAAAGCCTCTTCCCTGACTTGTCTAACTCTTTCTCGCCCTAGATTATGGACAAGTCCGATGTCATATTGTTCTAAGATGGCTCCACCGTCTAAACCGAAAGATTGACGTAAGATTTCAGATTCCCGCTTCAACAAACCTTCGAGAAGGAAGTCGACAGTTTCCATTAATCTCTTTTTTCCTAGCGTCAAAGTGGTGATCGTTTGGCGATCAATGCTTTTAGCTAAGAAATTAACAGAAGCACCGATAAAATCCTTAGATGAATTGAAAGACTGGCAATCAATCTTTTTAGCAGTAATAGCTTGGAGAATAAACTCCCAGGGATTTTCGGAAAAACACTTGTTCTTATCCGGCTCTAAAATTTTGATTTTTAATATTTCTTCCACTAAGTGTACATACCTCTGGAAGATAATATTATTACTTTCAATTTTTGGAGCTTGCAATATTCTGCTTAAAGTCGTGGCGCCCTCAACTGCTTTGATAACAGCATCGACTTCAAGAAATTTAACAGCAGCTTTGAATATCACTTCCTCATTGGGCTTGAAAGGAAATCCCATAGCCAGCGACGGATAAAGATAGACATAAAAATCTAACATTCGGCAATAAACACCGGTTTTTTTCTTGGAGACTTTAATAGAACAATTAAAATGTTCTTCAACTTTACTCTTGTAATTACTGACGGACGCAGGATCGATATCCAACACCTCGGCGATCACTCTATAGGGAAGGCCGTTCTCAAGCAACACCCTAGCTTGTTCGGCTAGAGACAGAAACTTACGATCATCATTCATGATTTATTCGATTTTAATTAATACTAATTCTATTTTTAAAGGGCTAATATTTAACAGTTATTTATATAATACTAGCCGAATTTTGTCAATAATAAGAGTTTTATAAATTATCCCAAACAAAAAAAAATAGCTGGCGCTATTTTTTATATTCTCTATATTATTTTGCTTATCAACACCAACTTAATCCTGCAGACACCTCAAAGAAAATCCATAAACCGAGCTATAATAACCACGATAAACCGATGCAGCGCTAGACATGGATATCTGCCTGTACCAATACTGACTAGAGCTATACATCGAAGATGACATTAAAAAAGTATCTCCACCCCAGGAGCCAAAGGTTCCGTCAGGATGGCTGTGACCGGTCATAATAGCATCAAAACCAGTTGATCCTCCCACCCTCAATTTAGTGCCAGCATTAGCGCAACCAGGAGAGACGAATTGGCAGGTACCCCAAATCCTAGACACTTTCTCTACGAGTTCATATAATGTAAA
>JBAXIF010000049.1:0-6456 GCA_037138515.1 Candidatus Falkowiibacteriota bacterium | reverse complement strand
GTAAATACAAGGGTTATCTTAAATTATTACCAACCATTTTTGGGTATTAAACCATATTATATCAAATAAAGTTAGTTATAACAAAAAAGACACTTCAATCACGAAGCGTCTTTTTTTTATTTGAGCTATAGATAATATTATTTAACAAATCCACAAGCCTTGTCACTACACTTAGTTCCATCCTTATCCTCAATCAGCAGTGATTGGCATTCTGGGCACTTTTCTCCAGTTGGCTTGCCCCAATAAGCATTCTTACAATCAGGATAAGCTGAGCAAGCATAGAAAGCGCCACGACGACTAAACTTCTTAACGATCTCACCTTTACCACAAGCCGGACAAGTAACTTTAACAGCATCGTCCTCTGGAATATTCTTCAAATTCTTACAACCTGGATAAGCAGTACAAGCTAAGAATGGGCCGAACTTGCCATTCTTGACAGTCATAGCTGAACCACACTTATCACAGATAATTCCGACAAACTTTTCTTGCAAAGCCTTGAGCTTAGCTTCAGCTTCAGGAGAAACAACCATTCCTGGTTTAGGTTCACCAGAAGACTTGATATTCTTACAAGCCGGATAATTACTGCAAGCTAAGAACTTGCCGTAACGACCTGTTTTGACAATCATCGGAGAACCGCATTTGTCACAAACCTCACTTGATGTTTCTTCTGGCATAATGTTTTCTTTGTTAACTTCTTTATATTTTTCTTCTAAGTTTTTATGGAAAGGATTATAGAAATCAGCGATAACCGGAACCCAATCTTTTTTTCCAACCGCCACTTCATCCAAATTATTTTCCATTTCAGCGGTAAACTTATAATCAACGATATGATGGAAGTGAGCTACTAATAAATCAATGACTACAAAAGCAATTTCAGTCGGAGCTAAACGTTTCTTGTCATCTCGGAAAACATAATTACGGTCAATAATAGTAGAGATGGTCGGAGCATAAGTTGATGGACGGCCAATACCATATTTTTCCATCTCCTTAACCAAGCCAGCGTCAGAATAACGAGCTGGCGGAGCGGTAAAATGCTGAGTGCCACCTAATTTTTCTAAATTCAATTTATCACCGCCAACTAAATTAGGCATAGTCTGATCTTTAGTTGATTCTGGATATATTTTCAAGTAACCTTCAAATTTCAAAACCTGGCCTGAAGCTCTGAAGCTGTATGGAGTATCAAGAGCGGCGATATCAATCACAGTCACAGCCAACAAAGCTGGTGGCATCTGAGTCGCTACTGATCTCTGCCAGATTAGTTTGTACAAACGGTATTGGTTTGGATCTAATTTAGCTTTCAAATCTTCTGGGTTATTAGACACCTCAGTCGGACGGACGGCCTCATGGGCTTCTTGAGCATTCTTGCTCTTAGTCTTGAAAACTTGTCCACCGGCAATAGCATAATCCTTGCCCAACTCTTTGATTAAATATTCATAAGCATCAGTAATAAACTTAGCTGACAAATTTTGAGAGTCGGTACGCATATAAGTGATGAAGCCTTGTTCATACAACTTCTGAGCCACCATCATAGTCTGTTTAGCACTGAATCCTAAAAAGCGATTAGCTGTCTGTTGCAGAGTGGAAGTGGTAAATGGAGTTGGAGCCTTCTTCTTGCTGTCTTTATACTCAACCTTAGAAACTTCATATTTAGCGTCATTTAAAGAATTAACAATAGCATCAGCTTGTTCCTGATTCTTGATAAACATCTTTTCAACTGTCTTGCCGCTTATCTTGTTAAGGTCAGCACTAAATTTAACTGCCTTATCTTCAGTCTTAGAAAAATCTCCAGTAATACTCCAATACTCTTCACAATTAAAAGCTTTAATCTCTCTTTCTCGTTCCACGATCAAACGAACAGCCACACTCTGAACACGACCGGCAGACAAGCCTCTGGCTACCTTTTTCCAAAGAAAAGGAGAGAGCTCGTAACCTACCAATCTGTCTAATATTCTTCGAGCTTGCTGAGCATCAACTAATCTCTGATCAATCACGCGAGGGTGTTCTAGGGCGCCCAAAATAGCCGCCTTGGTAATTTCATGGAAGACAATTCGTTTAGCCTTCTTAGAATCTAACTTCAAAGCCTCACTCAAATGCCAAGCGATAGCCTCTCCTTCGCGATCCTCATCCGAGGCCAGAATGATCTCATCAGCTTTTTCAGCTAGCTTTTTGAGATTATTTAAATTCTTTTTAGCTTTATCAGGAACAACATAACTAGGTTGAAAATCATGTTCAATATCCACTCCCATAGTACTTACCGGTAAATCACGAATGTGACCGAAGGAAGATTCAACCTTGTAGGCTGATCCCAAAAACTTACTGATAGTCTTAGCTTTGGTTGGAGACTCAACAATAATTAAATTCATAGTTATCTAAATGAGATATATAATATACCCTATTGTACTTGTTCTCAGGAGACTGTCAAGATAAATCACAAAAGGTAAATAAAAAGACCCTGGATGCTTTGTGCAAACCAAGGTCTTAGCAAGGAGTAAATTCTAAAATTAACTTAGAGCAATAGAGTCTTTATCGCTAAAAAAATTATCTATACAATTAACTCCCCAGCTCCATTCCGAATCATTCCAAAAAAGATAGCGGACGCAAAGGGTTTTAGGAGAATGAGCATAAATAGTACCTAAAAAATAAATTCGCTGACCCTTCAATTTCTCGGGAATATCTTTTTGATTAGCTAGTAAATAATCTAAAACGTTAGCATTAAGCAATTGACTATCAAGAAACTCTTCACACAAGCTACTTATTCTAACAACTTCTTTTCTACGTTTTTTAAGATAATAAAGATTAAGTTTGTGATTGAATTCCCAAAACCCCCATCCAACATGTTTTTCGACTAAAAATTGTTCTGGACAAAACGGTTTAGCACTTAAATCAACCAATAATCCAGAAGACTTAATTTCATTTCGGACACCAAAAAAAGCAAAAACACCTTTAAAGTTCATATTTTCCCCCTTTTTTAAATTAAATTCATAATTTATATTTTAATGTTCTATATTCATTCAAAGATTACAGCGAAAAACCATATCTTGTCAACAAACACAATAAAAAAAACCTTTTAAGGCCTCTTTTATATATTTATTCTATTGTATTTCCTTTTTTATATCATCTATCAGCTTGTCAATTTCTTTCAATTCTTCTGATTTAAATCTTCCTAAAACGAATCTATCAGCCGGAATATGTTCTCTTTCGCTGGTTCTGACACCGACTCTCAAACGTTTGAAATTCAAAGTCTTAGTGTGATTGATAATTGACTGAACTCCATTGTGACCGGCGCTACGAGAGCCGACAGCCACCTTCATTTTACCCAAATCAACATCTAAATCATCATGAATAACAATTAGAGCATCAGATAAATCGGAATCCTTAGTGGAAAACAATCCCATCTTCTTTGGTAGTAGATGATAGTAGTCCATAGCAGCCCGAACAGCCATGCCAGAATTGTTCATGAAGGTCTGGGGCTTGAGATACAGATCTCCGCCTTGTTCATAGGTCAGCGCATTCCACTTCTTATTAAGAGACCACTTTACATCCCCCAAAATGGCATCCAAAATCAACCATCCGACATTATGGCGTGTTCTAGCATATTGTTCTCCGGGGTTACCCAGACCGACGATTATTTTCATATGACTTAATTATAGCAGAAAACAAAACAGACACCTAGTCTGGTGTCTGTTTAGATCTTCAATTTCAAATTTATTTTTTTTGAGTCTCAGCCGCTCTTTCTTCAGAGACACTATGCAGTCTAATGTTTTTAGTCACACGGAGACCAATTGGAGTTCCAACAATATCAAACTGGGCACGTAATTGATTTTCAATAAAACGCAGGTAAGAAAAATGGAGATTATCCTTAGATCCAATTCTAATTTCAAAACGAGGTGGGTTAATCTTGGCCTGAGTAATGTGGTAAATATGAGGATGTCCGATGCCTTTGCCTTTAGCTGGCTTATGGATCTTCACGATTCTCTTCAAGAATTTATCTAACTGAGAATCACTCAAAGTCACCTTACGAGCTTCAGCTATTTCTAACACTAGATCAAAAATCTTATCAACCTTGGCGCCAGTCTTAGCAGACAAAAAATGGATTGGAGCCCAAGTTACGAAAGGTAATTTTTTGTAAATATCGGCAGTCCATTTTTTAACATTACGTTCTGGAATCAAGTCCCATTTGTTAGCTAAGATGATAAAGCTCTTTCTGACATCAGTGATTTCTTCAATAATCTTAGCGTCCTGATGAGTAATAGGCTCACTGATATCCAACATTAGAAGAGCAATATCAGCATGTTTCAAAGTAGACAACGATTTCATAATACCATATTTTTCTAAACGCTCAGCCTTGTGGCCGTGCTTAGAAATACCAGCAGTATCAATTACATTGATAACCTTATCCTTATAAATAATCTGAGTTTTTTGTGGTTCGCGAGTAGTGTGAGGAATATCACTGACAATAACTCTTTCATAACCCAAAATGGAATTCAATAATGATGATTTACCAACATTAGGCTTGCCAATAATACAAACACTAATTGGACGATCTTCGGCCTGAAGTCCTTCACCATCGATTTCATCTTCTTCAGTATAACCTTCCCATTTTGGTTTTTGAGCAGCCTTATCTTCAGGCAAAAGATTAACAACAATATCCAATAAATCACCAGTACCGGAACCGGAAGCGGCACACATATAAACCGGCTCGCCTAAGCCTAATTTATTAAAGATAGAGGCTTCATTTTTCTGCTTATGGTTATCAACCTTGTTAACTACCAAAACTAAACGATCTTTTAATTCTTTTCGTTTTTGAAAAAACTTAGCCATGTCTCTATCGGCTGGCAAGATGCCCGATTTGTTATCAACCATAAAGACGATAACAGCGGCTTTTTTTAAAAAAGTAACAACTTGTTTCTGAGTCTTTAGATCAATGTTGTTAAGTGGATTATTCAATAATTTTTTATCAGATAAATATTTAACATCAATAATACCAGCTGTGTCGATAACAGTGAAATTATGATTACTCCAATAACCTTCCGCCTGATTAGAGTCACGAGTAGTATTTTCGATATCGGAAACTAACGCTTGATTCCTTTCGGTAATACGGTTAAACAAAGTAGACTTACCAACATTGGTACGACCGACAATAGCGATAATTGGATGCGCGTCAGATATTTTCATATTATTGTTGATGATTATTAGTACCGACGATTAAGATAAAGTCGGGACGTTCTTGTTTAGGATTTTTTTTCAATCCATCTTTAATATCGGTAACTAGCCATTCCGGTAATTCTAAACCGATAACGGCATTAGTATTGTTTTTTAAAGATTCTAAAGCCTGAGGCTTAGCTCCATAAGTCAGATCATAAATCATAGCATCTTTTAAATCCTTCTTAGTAGAGTTAGCAGTTCTGATAGTTTTAATATTAGTTGGAGCCAAACGAGTAGACACCTCGCTCGCTAACCCAGAAATAGTAGTGCCATTTCTAATTTCAATAGTGGCTGCCTCTTTAGATACTTCTAGTTCTTTTGGAATACTGCTAGTACCAACATCAGGGACAGTTCCAAAAACATCTCTGAGCATGGTTTTGATTTCGTTAAAGTTTCCACCGATTGGAACTAGAATATAAGCACCGTCAACACCTCGAGAAGAAACTAAAAATCCACCCGGTCCGTCGTTTAAACCAACAGAACTAATCTGTTCTTTTGGAGTGTCCTTAAACAAGTCCCAAAGACGTAAGCCCTCCCAGATTTTTAGATTAGTTGAAGTATGTTCCAGTACTTGTCCACCAATTCTAGTTAGCATTCCTGGTTTAAGCAGATTATCAGAGCTCATAAGTTCATCCTTCACTGCAGTTAAGATTTTTTTCTGTCTAGCACTACGAGCAAAATCAGATCCTTCCTTGCCAACACCATGACGGCTTCGAGCATATTTCAAGGCTAATTCTCCATCCATGTCTTGCAAACCTTTTTCAATATGTAAATGCTCATACCGAGAATAATAATCAGGATTATCTTCACGGCCTCTAACTGGATAACTATAATCATCCAGAGTATTTTCCACATCAACAGTCACCCCACCTAATTCATCAATGATACTGACAAAGCCATCAAAATCTACCCGGACATAATATTGAATTGGAATATCTAAAAGTTTTGACAAAGCATCAACTGTTGCCTGAGAGCCGTTTTCTTTCTTGGCCTCAGCATAAGCATTAATACTATTTACCTTTCTCCAAACACCATCATCATTGGGGACAGTTAAATCACGAGGAATGGAAGTCAAAACCACCTTCTTAGTTGAAGGTTGAAGACTAGCTAAAATAATAGTATCGGCTAAGTAGCCGCCATCATGGTCAGCTCCGCCCATACCTAATAATAAAATATTAATCCTATCTTCTTTTTCACCATCCACCTTATTATCAGAGGCGGTAATTAATTTTCCAAAAAACGGGATATGTC
>JBAXIF010000048.1:0-6959 GCA_037138515.1 Candidatus Falkowiibacteriota bacterium | reverse complement strand
CGAATGTTCATTCTTTCTCCGTCATGGAAACCCCTATAAAAGCAAATTATTGAACTATATTCGGCGCCTGACCAATATCAATGATGACGACGCCGAAGATATTTTGCAAGAAGTTTTTATCAAAGTTTATCTGAATTTGAATGATTTTAATTCTGATTTAAAATTTTCTTCTTGGATTTATCGGATTACTCATAATCAAGTGATTAGTAGCCACCGTCGCTTGAAGGCTCGTCCGGAAGGTTATGCTGTAAATATTGATGATAACTCGGCACTTAGTCTGGCTGCTGATACTGATATTATGGCTGGCACTGATTTAGAAATTACCAAGCAGAAGATCAATGAGGTTTTGAGCTGTTTAAACGATAAGTATCGAGATATTTTAATTTTAAAATTTTTAGAAGAGAAAAACTACCAAGAAATTTCCGATATTATTAGAAAACCACTCGGAACTGTTGCTTCCATGATTAATAAGGCTAAGCAGGAGTTCAAAAAAGAGTTCGCCCGACATAAAATTATTTTATAAATATATGGACACTAAAGAATTCGATCAAAAATTAGTAGATAAAATTAATGAGGCTAAGATTTCACCTAAGCCGCGCTGGTATTTTTTGTTGAAAAATTATGCTATTTGGGCCGCTGGATTTTTAGCCCTTTTAGCTGGGTCATTGGCGGTTTCTGTTATGATCTATTTGATTCGTTATAATGGCTGGGAGACCAGGATTGAGACTCATAAGAGCTTGTGGGAATTTTTGTTGATGACTTTGCCTTATTTCTGGATAATTTTCTTAGGTATCTTTGTGTTTATTCTTTATTATAATTTTAAGCATACTAAGGGTGGTTATCGTTATCCAGTTTATTTAGTCGCTATTTTTAGTGTTTTGGTTAGTATTATTCTCGGTGCAGCTTTTTATTTTTTAGGTCTTGGTCAAAAAATAGATAATATTTTGGGAGAAAGAGCGCCATTATATGAAAAAGTTTTAAATCCGCAAATGGCTTTCTGGTTTAATCCGGAAGAGGGGCGTTTAGTGGGAATAATTGCTAGTGAGGTGGTTGATAATAATTTTCATATTATTGACCCTTCCGGATCTGCTTGGCAGATATTGGGTCGGGAAGATAAGAAAGATTCTCATTTAAATAGTCTTTTGAAGGCTGGTCAGCCTGTTAATATTGTTGGTTATGTTGTGGAAGAAAATAATTTTCAGGCTGAAAATATTAGACCCATCGTTCCGGGGAGAGGATTTTTTTCTCGACCGGAGATGAAGAAGCATCGAGAACGTTGTTTAAAGGGTGGGTGTGTATCTCCATCACCAAATATAAATGATTTAATACGTTAATAGATATCCGCCTTTCTGGCGGATATTTTTTTTGAAGAAATATTTTTTGTCGGCGTACTATAAGATGAGCGCTTAAAAATTAATAATTAAAAAATATTTTATTTTTAATTTCCGGATAATTAAAATGGAATATTTTTAAATCAAAATAAATATGAAAATCAATAATTTAACTAAGGGTATCGTTGCTTTGTCAGTCGTATTAGTTCTGGGTGGTGGAATTTTAGCAGCTAGTGCCGCTACTACCACTCAAAATAATAAGATGGAGAATGGTAAGGGTAAGGGTCATGGTCAAGGATTAAATAGACCAGAATTAACTGAGACTCAAAAAGTTGAAATGGATGCTAAGCAAGCGGCAGTTAAAGCTGCTCTAGAGACTAGAAATTACTCCGCTTGGGTGACAGCTGAAAAAGCAATCAATGATAATTGTCCATTGCTTTCTAAGATCACCGCTGATAATTTTGGTAAGTATGCTGAAGCCGCTAAGCTTCGTGCTCAAGCCGATTCTATTATGAAAGACTTAGGTATTGACGGTCCTGGCATGGGAGGTTCTCATTTGGGCGGATTTGGTAAAGGGGAGGGAAGAGGAAAATAGTGACTAATTATATTTTTTTGTATATTGGTCTTGTTTAAGCTATAAAAAGATTTAAATTAGGAAAAAAGACAGGTCAAACGGCCTGTCTTTTGGTATTTATGAAAAAGGAGTATAATATAGGAGAACAATTAATTAATTTAAAAAAAGTATGAAAAAAATTATTATCATTATAGCCGTCTCGGTTTTAGTTATTATTGCTATAATTGCGGCCATTGGTTTTTATAAATTTAATTTTACTAATAGTGATATTTATTTACAGACTGGCGGCAGAATAGACTCTAAGGATGCTACTTATTTGATTGACGGCCAAAGCATTACTTTAAAGGGTGGTGTCTCCGAGATAGAGGTTGAGCCAGGATCATCTTTTAAAAAAATCACTCGTTATTTTGGAAATGATGCTAAGGGTGATTTAAATGGAGACGGTAAAGAGGATGTGGCTTTTCTGCTAACCCAAGATGAAGGTGGTAGCGGTACTTTTTATTATTTGGCCGTAGCCTTGGCAACCGAAAAAGGATATGAAGGGGTTAACGCTGTGATGTTGGGTGATCGAATTGCCCCTCAGACGACTGAAATTGCTGATGGTCGAATAACTGTTAATTATGCTGATAGACGGGCCGATGAACCGATGATAGCTGCTCCTACTGTTGCAGTTTCAAAGTTTTTTAAAGTTGTTGATGGTAATTTAGTCGGTGCTAAAAATGTTTTATCATTGACTAACAGAGATTGGAAGTGGGTTAATACTAAGATGAACAATGACGAGATTATTACTCCGAAGAAAGCTGATGCTTTTTCAATTAATTTGAAAGATGATGGCAGTATCAATGGTAAAACTGATTGTAATGGATTTTTTGGTAAGTATGAGTTAATAGAAAATAAGCTATCTTTTAGTGGAATGGGCTCGACTATGATGTTTTGCGAGGGATCTCAGGAAGCTATTTTTACAAAGTCATTAGGAGAAGTTGAAAGTTATTTTATTGATAAGGATAATAAGTTAATCCTTCAGATTAAACTTGATTCCGGGGTGATGATGTTTGAATAAATTTCATTATTTCATTTTTATTATAAAAATGTTATAATTTAGTTAATATTAATAATTTGTTTAAATTATATGGTTATTAAAAAGAATGAGAGTCTATTAGATCGTTTTGCTCGAATCATTTTATCTTTATTGATTATGTTTGTGGCTTATGTGATGCTAGAAGGTTTCTGGCAGTTAGTGGCCTATGCTTTTTCGGCCATGCTAGCTATTACTGCTGCTACTGGATTCTGTTTGATTTATACCTTTCTTGGTATTGATACTAAAAAAATATAATTTTTGTTCTGCTATTAAAAAAGCCTTAGAAATAGGGCTTTTTTAAATATTTAATTCTAGCCATTCATCCTCTTTTTCTTTAATAGTATTTTTAGTTTCTTCTAGATCTTTAATCTTATTAATATCATAGCTGCTAGGATTTTTGAGAAAGTAATCTATTAATTGTTTTTCGCGATTCTTTAATTTATCTAATTCTTTTTCTAGGCTCTTAGTTCTTTTTTGGTTTTCTTTTTTTTCTAGATATTTTTCTCTGGCTTCGGTGTCTTTGTTGTTGATATCGTTGTGTTCCTCAATATCTTTGGCTAATTGTTTTTCCAATTCATCGACATACTCTTCATAATTTTCCATGCGGCGTTTAGCTCGGCCATTTTTTATCTCCACTAATCCGGTTGCCAGTAAATTGGTGAAGGTCCGGTCATGGCTGGCGAAGAATACTGTCCCGTTAAATCTTTCTAAAGCTGAGCCCAAGGCTTCGGTGGTTTCAAAATCTAAATGACAGGTTGGTTCATCAAGAATGAAGATATCTGGTTTGGATAATAATAGTCCGGCTAAAAGCAGGCGAGACTTTTCTCCACCTGACAGGACTCCAATCGGTTTTTTTAACTCCTCATCTTTGAATAAGAAGTCACTGGCCATCTTGAGGACTGATTCAGTTTTAATTTCAGATGAAGCGATGCGTCTGAGATAGTTGCCAACTTGTTCCTTGATATTTAGGGCATTGATTATCTCTTGGCCATGATAAGCTATTTTGCTGTCAGCTTGAAAGCGGAAAGAACCACCAACAACCGGCAGAAAACCGGAGATGGTTTTGATAAAAGTGGTTTTACCTTGGCCGTTTAAGCCTAAAATAGCAATCTTTTCGCCGGAACGGCAATCGAAATCAATTTCGGAAACTAAGGGTTTATCATTATAGCCAATAACTAGATTGTTGGTTCTGAGAGCGATATTTTGTCGTTTAATAGTAGGTGGAATATTAATTCTGGTAATACCGGCACGGTGTTCGATGGTGATTCTCTTGTTTTCCATCTTGCTGATTTTTTTGATCAAGGCCTGGGCTTGTTTGGCTTTGGAAGCTTTGGAGCGGAAACGGTCCACAAATTCTTGCATGTGTTTCTGTTGACGATCGAGACTCTCATTAGCTTTTATAAGTGTGGCTAATTTTTGTTCTTTGAAAGCTAAATAGCCTTCAATGTTACCGGAATAATGATAACAGCCAGTAGCGGAGATATCCAAAGTTTCGTTGCAAGTTTTTTTGAGGAATTCGCGATCATGGGAGATGATTAAAAAACTGCCTTTGTATGATTTGAGGTAATTTTCTAAAAGCAAAATAGTATTCAAATCTAAGTAGTTGGTCGGTTCATCAAGCAAGAAAAGATTTGGTTCATCGAGTAACATACTAGTCAACTTCAAGCGCATGCGCCAGCCACCCGACAGATTATCAGCTAAATTGTTTAGTCGGTCTTCGTTTAATTGGAATTTAGCGGCTAATTTTTTGATAGTCCATTCTTCGCGACCACTGGTTCGCTTGAGATAGTCTAGGGCGCTTTCTTGTGGCTCAAATTTTTCTTCCTGTTTTAAGTAACCGACACGAGCTTCGCTACCAATCATGATTTGTCCCTCATCAGCCACCTCTTCGTTGGTTAATATTTTGAAGAGAGTGGATTTGCCGGCACCGTTTCGACCTACAACTCCAATCTTTTGTTTGCTGGATACGGTAAAAGTCAGGCCGGAAAAAATTTTCTGACCGCCATAGCTTTTACCCAAGTTGTTGACCTGAAGTAGTATCGACATAGTTAATATTATCAATTTAAGCGTAATATTAGATATTTTGCAAATATTATACTATACTGTTAGAACTATGAAACAAAAAGAAGCCCTAGCTATCTTAGAAGCGGGTCATAATGTCCTTTTAACCGGCCCAGCTGGAAGTGGCAAGACTTTTTTGTTGAATCAATATATTGCTCATCTCAGAAAGAAAAATATTGGAGTGGCAGTGACTGCTTCAACTGGAATTGCCGCTACCCATATCGGCGGTCGGACTATTCATTCTTGGGCGGGAATCGGCATTAAAGATCAGTTAAGTGCTCGTGATATTCAAACTCTCACCAAAAGGTCTTATCTTAAAAAACAATTTGAAAAGACTGAGGTATTGGTGATTGATGAAATCTCTATGCTCCATGCTCATCGCTTGGATATGATTGATCGGGTGTGCCAAGCTTTCAAAAAGAATTTTTTACCTTTTGGTGGCATCCAAGTCGTAATGTCTGGGGATTTTTTTCAACTACCTCCAATCTCACCGGGAAGTGGAGAAGCTGAATTCGTTTACAAGTCCGACATTTGGTTGGATATGGATTTGCGAGTTTGTTATCTAGATGAACAGCATCGTCAGAATGACAAGAAAATTATTCAAGTTTTGAAAAGCTTAAGACAGGATGCCGTGAGTAATGAAATTGTTAAGTTGCTTGGCCAGAGAATGAATCAGAAACCAAAGTCAGGTACGAAGCCGGTACGCTTGTTTACTCATAATATTGATGTTGATTTTATTAATAACACCGAACTTAAAAAAATCTCAGCTCGGGAATTTACCTATCACATGACGGGCGAGGGCGAAAAGAAAATAGTAGAGTCTTTGAAAAAAAATTGTCTGGCTCCAGAAGATTTAGTTTTGAAGGAGGGGGCTTTAGTGATGTTTGTGAAGAATAAGTTCAAGGATGAAAAGGTGGTTTATGTTAATGGTACGACTGGAACGGTGATTGGTTTTGATGAAAATGACTTTCCGATTGTTCGTTTAAGTTCCGGAAATGAAATCTTAGTAGTGCCAGATAGTTGGACAATTGATGATGAACATCAGATTTTGGCTAAAATCACTCAAATACCACTTCGTTTAGCTTGGGCTATCACCGTTCATAAGAGCCAGGGAATGACCCTAGAGACGGCTGAGATCGATTTAAGCCGCTCTTTCGGCTACGGTATGGGTTATGTGGCTTTATCGCGCTTAACGAGCTTAGAAGGCCTTTATCTGCTAGGAATTAATGATATGGCCTACAAGCTTGATCCTCAGGTCTTTGCTTATGATAAAGAGCTTTTAATGATGTCAGAACAGGCTAGGGAGGATGTCTCTAAGAAGACTTATAAAAAACAGGGAACTTTGTTATAATAAAGGTAAATTATATTTTTATGTATGAAATTTTTATAGATGCGCTTTTAGATAGCGTCAAGATGATTCCTTTTTTGCTGATTGTTTATATCGGTATCGAATTAATTGAATATAAGTTTGGCGATAAGATCAGAACTGGGGTTCAGAAGTCTGGTGCTGCTGGACCATTAGTTGGAGCTGTAGCTGGATCTTTACCTCAATGTGGTTTCTCAGTTGTGGCGACAGCTTTGTACACCCAAAGACTAGCGACCATCGGAACCTTGATGGCGGTTTATTTGGCTACTTCTGATGAAGCTATTCCGGTTATTCTGTCTCAACCTGATAAGTTGGGATTAATATTGCCACTGATTATAACCAAGATTATTATTGCAATAGTTTTTGGTTATTCTTTGGATTTTCTTTTTAGAAAAAGTAATAAGAAAACATTAAAACATATTGAAGCTTATAATCATGGTCAGGATGAGAAGGGGCATGATCATCAGGTGGTTTTAAACGAAACAGCTTGCTGTGGTCATAATACTAGCTGTTCCGCTAAAAAATTTAACTTGGAGGAAATATTTTTTC
>JBAXIF010000047.1:0-7080 GCA_037138515.1 Candidatus Falkowiibacteriota bacterium | reverse complement strand
CACTGAATCCTCTTCCTTAGTAGTTAAACCAATGACGCCTTTACCACCACGAGCTTGAACCTTGAAAGTATCTGGATCAATTCTCTTAATATAACCATCTCTAGTCATCATCACCATAGTTTCTTCATTTGGAACCAAGTCTTCAATATTAAAATCCTTAATACCATGAACCATAACCTGAGTTTTTCTTTCATCAGCAAATTTCTCTTTAATATCAGCTAATTCTTTCTGAATAATACTACGGACCCTAGAAATAGATTTCAAAATAGCCTCTAACTCTTTAATTAATTTTAATTTTTCTTTTAACTCTTCTTCTACTCTTAATTGCTCTAAATTAGCCAAGCTTTGCAATCTCATTTCTAAAATAGCCGTGGCCTGACGTTCAGACAATTTAAACCTCTTAATCAAATTAACTTTAGCCACTTCCTTATCTTTAGAAGCCTTAATGGTTTTAATAACTTCATCAATATTTTCCAAAGCGATCATCAATCCCTCCAGAATATGAGCCCTATCTTTAGCCTTGGTTAATTCAAACTGAGTGCGGCGCTTGATAACCTCTTCTCGGTGCTTGATATATTCTTCCAAAATCATTTTTAATGTCAAAATTTTTGGTTGGATACCATCAATCAGAGCCAACATGTTAACATGAAAAGTGCTCTGAAGCGCAGTGTGTTTATATAAGCTGTTTAATATTTTCTTTGGATAAGAATCTTTCTTTAAATCTAAAACGACTCTAATACCATCACGATCAGATTCATCACGCAGATTCTTAACGCCCTCGATCTTTTTATCTTTTACCAACTCAGCAATCTTTTCTACTAAAGTAGCTTTATTAACCTGATATGGTAATTCGGAGATAATAATTTGAAAATCGTTTTGTTTGTTTTCCTTGATTTCAGCGCGACCACGCATAACAATTCCGCCTTTACCAGTCGCATAAGCTGTTAGAATATCTTTTTGATCATAAATAATACCACCAGTTGGAAAATCAGGACCTTTGACAAATTTAGCCAAGTCTTCAATAGCTGCCTCTGGATTATCAATTAAATGATTAATAGCATCAATCAACTCACCTAAATTATGAGGCGGGATAGAAGTCGCCATACCAACGGCGATACCCATAGTACCATTCAATAATAAATTAGGTAGTTTGGCTGGCAAGACGCGTGGCTCTTGGTGAGAACCATCATAGTTTGGAGCAAATTCTACAGTATCTTTTTCAATATCAAACAACATTTCTTCTGAAATAGCCGAAAGCTTAGCTTCAGTATAACGCATGGCAGCGGCACTATCGCCATCAACTGAACCAAAGTTACCCTGACCTCTAACGAGCGGATAACGCATGGCAAAATCTTGGGCCAAACGAACCATAGAATCATAAACAGCCGTATCACCATGTGGATGATATTTACCTAAAACTTCACCGACAACAGTCGCTGACTTACGAAACTTAGCATTAGCTCTTAAGCCAATATCCCACATCGCATATAGAATACGACGATGAACTGGTTTTAAACCATCCCGGACATCAGGCAGGGCACGAGAAACGATAACGCTCATCGCATAATCCAAGTAGGATTTTTTCATTTCCTCTGAAATCGGTTGAGCTTCAACGATACCATAAATAGTCTGTTTTCTAGTATTTCCACTAGGAGCAGACTCTAATGATAATTCTTCTGGGACTGGTTCTTCGGGGTTGGGATTAGCTGCAATTATTATTTTCTTCTTATTCATAAAAAAAATTATTTTTTATTCAGACTTTTTTCCATATCCTCTAGTCTGGCCTTCAAATCTCCAGACGGAGCTATAGACCCTGTACTAGTAGAGCTAGTGCTAACAGCACTAGAGCTAGAATGGGATTCACTAATTTTAGCGCTCAAAACAGCCTCTAAATTATCTAAACTGCTGGAAGCGTTGGCAGGATTAGCAGCTAATTCTTTTTTGGCTTCAAACTGATCCATCTGACTTACTACCTGAGACATAGTCTTGTCAAAACGGCCTTTAACATCCTTCCAATCAAGCTTCTCTTGATTAGTGCTAATTAATTTTTCTGAATAAGGATTAATGAAGCTGCTAATATTAAAAACCCAAAGAATAGCAATCACAGCCATAATAACTGTAATCCCAATAAACATAAACTTTCGACGTTCGTCATAAATCTCAGTTTGAGATTTAATTTTTTCTTTGGTTTCCATATTATTGTTGTTTATTATTCAATAATACCATCTAAATTAACATCATATAAAATCTGTTCTGACACTAAGCGGTAATTAACAATCTCATTATCATTAAACCAAATCTTCATTTCGCGCTGAGCTTCTTCTGTGGCGTCAGAGCAATGAATCAAGTTACGAACAGCACGATCATCAAGACCAGCTAATTCATAAGAATCAATAGTGTAATCACCTCTCAAAGTACCAACATCAGAAGTTAATGGCTCAGTTCCACCCACCAATTTCTTAACGATTCCAACAGCTTGATTACCTTCCCAAACCATCGGTAAAATTGGACTGGAAGTCATGAATTTAACCAAAGCACCAATAATATCTCTACCATATTCCAAAGCCTCCTTTTCAACTGGCATGCCTAATTCTTGGCGATTTTTAACAATATTAGCACCCTTTTTTAAAAACCATTCTTCATCTTTATTATAGTGAGTCCAGCATTGTTCTTCAGTGGCAACAATTAACTTGCTAGCAACCAGCTTTAAACCAGTCTTTTCCAGACGAGCGATAACATCACCAATAAGTGATCGTTGGATAGCATCTGGTTTTAAAATCACAAAAGTTCTCTCTTTCTTTGGATGTTGCATCATATAATTATAAGCTTAATATTACCAACTCCATATCATCGGATGGTAAATCTTTTTTATTTATTTTTAATTTTTCTTCATAAGAAGCTTCAATGCCCAATTCTTTAATAAACTTATCAACACCATCAATATCCACTTTTAAATCACCGGTCTTATAGTGCATTGGGATTACAATCCGAGGCTCAATTTGGGAAATAACTTCAACGGCCCTCTTAGCATCAAGAGTATATCTACCCCCGACTGGAATCAACAAGATATCAATTCCTTCTAAGCGTTCTAATTGTTTGTTGTCTAAAACATGGCCTAAGTCACCTAAATGACAAATGGTGATATCATCCATTTCAATTCTATAAATAATATTAGTACCACGCTCTTTTCCTTTTACCTCATCATGGTAAGAAATAACACCTTCAACCATCACGCCCTTAACATCGTATTCACCAGCGCTCTTAATGATGTGAGGGGTGCCTCTAAAAGCTGAGGTGTTATTATGATCAGCATGATCATGGCTTACAGTGATAATATCAGCCTCAAAATTAGGAAGTTTAAGTCCTAATGATTTATCAAACGGATCGGTCACTAAAGTAATGCCTTCAGTGCCCACTTTATCTTGAATTTTAAAACAGGATTGTCCCTGCCAAGTAATAATCATAATGTTTATATTAGTCCACAAACAAAAATAAAAGGTCTAAAAACCTATTTAAAGTATAGCAAAAAGATCACCCTTGGTCAATTTAAAAAAATACCCCCGAAAAAATAAAAAAGCGCTAGATTGAAGTCTAGCGCTTTTGAAAAATTTAATGGATTGATTATTCGGAAGTTAGGATCCATTTTCCTTTTAACTTCCCTTCTTTCTGAAATTTTAGCCATTTAGACCCGCGCTCATTTGCTCTAATAATAAGCGTTTGGGGCAATTCGCCTTTGTAATCGTATTTCAGATTGATTTCGTTCTCACCATACTTTAAGTAAATAATCTTGCCTTTTTCTCCTTTTGCTCCGGCTGGTATGATGTAAGGAGTTTTATTTCCTTTAGAATCATACGCTCCGATAATCGTAAGATCAACATCCGAAGAAATACGAATTTTCATTGGATAAACTTTAGATGAACCAGAGTTCTCACGTTTAACCAAGTCGAAAAATTCATCAGTCAATATTACCGTGGAAGAACCTTCATAAATTGGAAGTGTTCTCACAATTGAAATAGGGTCTTTACCTTCATCACGGATAATTAACATCTTACTGGTTTTGAATCCAGTGTTAGCCAAAATCTTTCTTTGAGTTTGGTTGATGCTTAAAGAATCTTGTGACATCAAAGTAATCCCATAAAATGGATGACCTACTTCGGTGAACGTAACTGCTACGCTTGATTTGTTAATCAAGTAGCAAACTGCGGTGTTGTTTTCCGGGATAACATTGGTATTAAAACCAATTCCACGTTCCATCTTTTTATCAATGGCAAAATTTTCAGCAATTTCCTTAGTCTCAGCAATGTGTATAAAATACTTCAGCTTTGAGTAGGACTCTAAATAATCTTGGCCTTTGGATGGGTTGTTCTTGTCGGTGGTCAATCTGAAGGCTAACTTAGTAAAAGTCATGCCGGTAGAAATTGACGTAACGGAGTCTGGAGAAAGCATTAACGAAATTTGATCGTTAGGCTTAATCTCTGTCCAACCGGTTAAACCAGATTTTTCTTTAGAATCAGAGTGAGGGCCGATAAAGATCGACACAGGCAAATGATTCTTGAAGATAAATTTTACGGTTTTAGTCACGTGCGGGGTGTTCCCGATTTGACCACTAACGCTATTTGCACAAAAGAATGCGCAGAAAAGCATAATGCTGATATTTCTCATTGTTTTCATAATCTCAGATTTTTTTATTATTGTTTTTACTTTTTTTAACTGTCTTTAGAGCAACATTTTTATTTATTTCTATTAACAGAAGTAAATAAAAATGTTGCTCCAAAGTCTGGATTATGAATCAATATTTGTGTTTTCAAAGTTCATTAGCTCGACAGTATAATTTAGCATACTGTTTCAAAAATGTCAATACCTTCAACCGATATAATTAGAATGACTTGAATATTAACATCTTTAACAATTAAAAGTATATCACATTATAAATATTTTGTCAATAGGGTAAGAAAAAAGGCATACTTGTGTATGCCTTTTATTTGGTTTTTTGTAGCCAGTTTTATTCATTTCCGGCCGAATTCTCTTCTGAGTTAGTTTCTTTTTCATTAGCAGCATTTTCAGCTTCAGCTTCTAGTTCAGCCATCAACGTCTCACAATCTTCTTCGCTAAGCCCAGCACAAGGGTTTTTAGTTTTAACCGTCTTAGTGTTGTTCTTAGAGACTGTGTTAGTAACATTATTTACGTTGGTAACGTTAGTAGAAACAATAAAATTGCTGAAATCGCTTTCCAAAACGCTAAGGCGAGATTTTATCTCCTTATTTTCTTTACTTAAAGAAGAATAGTTGGAGTTTTTGCTACTCTTTTGAAGTGCTTTGATCTCTTCGTCGTGTCTGGTTAGGTCGTTTCCAATTGCTATGAAATTAATCGAATCTTCTTCAGCATGGATTCTAAAAGAATCTCTCAGGGCTGCAACATCTACATTTGTTGCTAGGCCGGCTTGATTTTTGTAAAGCTCTTTCATTCCTGAGTTGGAAAAATAAAGAGCAACAAAACCGAAGATAAGCAATCCGCCAACAAACATAAGCAATGTTTGAAGTTTTACTAATGATTTCAACCCTCCAGTTTTTCCTTCTGTTAGGTTTTTTTCTGCTGCTGCTTCTGCTGCTGCTGCAGAGTTGTCTAAATTTTCCTGGTTATTTTCCATATCAGTTTGTTTTTTAATTGTTCGTGAATATTTGATTGTTCCAAAGCTTTGCCCGTTATTAAAAACAGGCAAACTCCTAGAACAATCAAACAAAACAATTTTTTTCAATGATCTGAACTGACTTAACAATGTAGCATAGTATAAAAAATTTGTCAATACTACGTCGTATTATACCAAAAAAACCAATAAAAAAGGCTAATTTTAAAAATTAGCCTTTTACTCAATTAAACTTTTAACTACCAGCCAGGAAACTTGCTAGTTGGTTTTCCAAAAATCTTGTCAAAACGAATCTTCTTCTGTCCGCCTTTTCCACCGTTACTTTGGCTAGGAATTTTTTTATTCTCAATCACCAAGGTTTTGGGTTTTTGCGTGTCAGTCGGCAAAGTTAAAACTGGAACAACAGAATTAGTTTGACTAAGAATTATCGGTTTTTTAACCTGAGCATCTAAGCTGTCATACTTATTTTTAACCTCCTGTAAATTTTTATCAAAGGCACTAACAAAAGAGACTTGATTAGATCTGAAGCTTTCTAAATTTTGGTTAACTTTTTTCAAACGAGAATCAACCAAAGAAAGGTCGCTGTTAACAGATTTAAACTTCTTTTCGAAAGTTTTTACATAACTTTGTTGCTCAAATAAAACTGGATAGATAGTATCCTTAACGAAAGTAATAACGCTTTTTACAGAGTCACTTAAGTTTTCGGACTTAGTTTTAATCAAAGCCAAGTCAGTTTCGGCTGTTTTAACTTTTTTCTCAGCTTCGCCCAGTCTATGATTTAAAGAGATTAAACCAATAAAAAGGGATCCAGTAATAGCAAAGAATAAAAACCACATCAAGCGCTTTTTATTTTCTTTCTTTCTTTGAGCTGCTTGTTCAAGTTCCACTTGTTTTTTAGCTGCTTCAACAGCATCGACGTTCTCATTAGCTTCCATATTATAAACGGTTTTTTGGTTAATACTAGATTTGGTAATAGATTTAAATTGCCGAACCAGCAACTTAAATCTATTACCAAAAAAGTAACAAAAATCGTCTATGTATTCAAAGAACAGTAACTGCCTATCTTAAAACAAAATAAAACTTTTGTCAATGATGTCGGGCTGCCCGGAATCGAACCGGGATTATGCGAACCCGAATCGCACGTAATACCACTATACCACAGCCCGCTTCAGCCTATATTAACTCAAAAATGGGGCTTTAGTCAAACAAAAAACTCCGATTGTAACGGAGCTTCTTGATATGTATAGATGTAAATTTGGGTTTATGAGGCTAACAGGCATCAATTCGAGCCCAATGTAATTCTCTTGCGAGAAGTTTTCTCTTGTGAGAAAAATTTCCACTGAACCGACTTTATGTTTGGAGTCTATGACTTAAAAACATAATTATCTCCCTAGAAAGGAGGTGATCCATCCACAGCTTCCGCTACGGATGCCTTG
>JBAXIF010000046.1:0-7142 GCA_037138515.1 Candidatus Falkowiibacteriota bacterium | reverse complement strand
TTGATTTGTCTTACCGCTTACAGCTGGCTGGTTGGCCGATAAAGTTTATTCCTTCCGCTCACATTTACCATGACCGAACAGCTAGTCAGGTGGGGAAGGGCTGGAGACAAATAATACGCAATAGAAAAAATAAGAGTCGTCAGGTTAATCGCTGGTCATTTTTGAACCATTGGATTCTGGTTTTGAAATACTCTAAGTTGGATTATTCCGGTAAAGTTAAATGGCGGACTGGGAAATATCAGCTGATGAGCTTGTTATTTGTTCTGTTTTTTGAGACTTACTTGATTAAGGAATTAGGGACTTTATGGCGGGTCAGAAGGGAAATCAAGGAGCGAAGACAGTCTTTAAGGATTGTGTCAAACCCCAATAATATTGAGAAAATGATGAATAAATAGGAATAAAAGAAATTCTTTGTCCAGCCCCTTGACTAACTAAAAAAAATGTGCCAATATATAGTTAATAAAAATTATTTAACCTTCTTTATATGGAGAATACCTTGGAAAAAATTGTAAAGAACAAAAAAGCTGAAGAGCTGAACAAGTTGAACGCCGTTAAAATCGTCAACTCACTTTTTAGTGATTTAATGGAGCGCGAACGTGATGTTTTAGTGCGCCGTTTTGGTTTGAATGGTAAAGAGTCTGAGACTCTGGAAAAGATTGGTGGCTTACACAACTTGACTCGCGAAAGAGTTCGTCAGATTGAAGTTGGCAGTATCCGCAAATTAAAAAAATTAGAAAACTTAGAAGTCTGCTTGGCTGATGTCAAGAAAGCTGTCAGTGATCTTTTAGAGGTTCATGGTGGTTTGATGGAACAAGAATTCTTATTAGATATTTTAGCTTTATTCTGCATCGATGCTAAGAGCACTGATGTTGAACGTGAATTATATAAGAAGAATTTTGACTTCATCATTTCTAAGTTATTAGAAGAACATATTGAGAAGACTGATAAATCAGAAAAGTTCAATTCCTTCTATTCTATGAAAGATCAAGCAGTTGGACACTTAGAAGAAATTGTTGGTGAATTAACTGGCAAGATCGATAAGATTAAGAAGACTGTTGATATCGAAGAATTACTGCAAATGGTTAAAGGCTTAGATTCTTATGCTAAACATGAAGATAAGATGAAGACCGCTTCCGATAGTGATATCACTGAAGTTTTCAAAAGCGAAGTTTTCCCAGAATTAGGTGAAATCATCAATGCTAATAAACCGCTGTATTCCTTGATCCAAGCTGCTAAGAATATTGATCGTAATAAATTTGGACACTGGGGTATTAATGAGTGGCCAGAAATTAGCCCAAAGAAAATCAGTGATAAGATCTACTTAGTCTTGAAGAATAACGGAGAACCGATGCATTTCACTGAAATTGCTGACAAGATCAATGAGATTGGTTTTGATCACAAGAAAGCTAATTCCGGTACTTGCCACAATGAATTAATCTTAGATGACCGTTATGTTTTGACAGACCGTGGTATGTATGGCTTGAAAGAATGGAAGTAAAATAAATTTATAGTATTTGCATAAAGAAGACGCTAGTTTTAAGTAACTAGCGTCTTTTTATTTTTTAACTAATATGTTAAAATGGAGTTAATACTTAGATTAATATTCAAGCTATTTTTTATGAATATCGTCGTCGACTTATCGTCTATCAGTGAATTTTTTGCTGCTCCGCCGGAAACGATTTTATGGCGTTTTATGGCTTATTACGGCTGGATCATTATCGCCATCCTGTTTTTGGGTTTTGCGCGGGAAATGTGGTTGGAAAAAGTCCAAGGAGAGTTCTTTAGCAATGTTAAATTCATGTTTTTAGCTATTGATGTTCCCCGGGGAAATGAACAGTCTCCTCGAGCGGTGGAGAACATGTTGTCCTATTTGGCTGGTGCCCATGGTTCAATTAATTTCTTCGAGAAATACTGGGAAGGTAAATTCCAATTATCTTTCAGTTTTGAAATCGTCAGTATCGATGGCTATACCCAATTCATTATCCGGACTCCGGTTGATTTTCGTTACTTGGTAGAAACAGCGGTTTACTCTCAGTATCCGGATGCGGAAATTTCGGAGATTGATGATTATACCGAAGGTGTTCCAAAAAAATATCCTAATGAAGAATATGAAGTGTGGGGAGCTGAGTTTATCCAGGCAGCTAGCCCGATGTTTCCGATTAAGTTGTATGAAGAGTTTGAACATAAGTTAGGTCCGGATGAAACCTATTACAAGGATCCGATGTCGACCTTAATGGATCTCTGCAGTAGTTTGCAACAAGGCGAACAGTTGTGGTTCCAGATTCTAGTTATCCCGATCGATTTCGAGTGGATTAAAGGGGTTGATGCTGAAGTCGACAAGATTATCGGCAAGAAACCGAAGGTCAGCTTTTTAAATGGAGTAATTGATTCCATTGTCGGTCTGATTGGAGATATCAGTGAGGCTATTTATAGTATGTGGAGCGATATTGATGTCAAGGAAAAAGAGTTCAAAGCCTTATCAATGGTAGAGCTCAAACCTAAACAGAAGAAGCAAGTTGAGGCTTTATATGAGAAGGTGGCTAAATTAGGTTTTGCTGCTAAGCTCAGAACGGTTTATATCGCCAAGAAAGAAGTCTTCATGCCGAAGAAAGTGGCTAGTGGTTTTGTGGGTTATATTAAGCAATTTTCTGCTTTGGATTTGAATGCCTTCAAACCAGATATGAAGTTTACCGCTACTAGCACCTCTTATTTCTCTAAGGTGAAGCGGGTTAATCAACGGAAGACTAATATCGTCAATAATTATATTAACCGCAGTGTCGGTTCTGGCCGTAATCCTGGCATATATAATATTGCTGAATTAGCTAGCGTCTGGCACTTCCCATTGGAAGCTATTAGTAAGGCTCCGATGGTCCAGAAAGCTACTATGAAGAAGGCTAAACCGCCAATGTCATTGCCGACCGAGGAGAGAACCGCTTCTTTCCAAGATTCTTTAGAGCCGATCTATTCTTTTAATGAGAATAATCAAGCTAATAATCCTGTCAGTCAAAAAGAGGCCACCATTCCAAGCGCTCCTAGCGGACCGCCATCCAATCTGCCTTTTGGTTAATTAATTTTATTTAAATATTTATGTTTTGGAGTTCTTTTGTTGTTGTTTTAGGTTTGGTCATGTTTGAAATTATCAGTAGCGTGGACAACGCTATTGTGAATGCTCATGTGCTTAAAACCATGCCGGAAAAATATCGTAAGATATTTTTGTTCTGGGGTTTATTGTTCGCCGTGTTTGTAGTCCGTGGTATTTTGCCTTTCTTGATTGTTTGGATGGCTAATCCGGCTATGGGTATCGGTGGAGTTTTTACTTCTGTCTTTTCTAATGATCCGCAGATCAAGGATTATCTAGAAGCTTCCAAGCCACTTTTACTTTTAGGTGGTGGTGTTTATCTGTTTCTAGTTTTCTTGTCCTGGTTATTTTTAGAAGAGAAGAAATATGCTTTCTTGGTGGAAGGTTTTATTCATCGCCAAGGAGCTTGGTTTTATGCTCTTTCTTCTTTGTTTACTGTCTTTGTCGTTTATGTTTCTTTGCAGATCAATCCGACTCTAGCCTTAGCGGCAACTATCGGTATCAGCGCTTTCTTTATCACTGATGGTTTCAAAAAGAACGCGGAAGAGCAGGAGAAGAAGATGATGACCACCAGTGGCATGAGTGCTTGGAGTAAGATTATTTATTTAGAGATATTAGATGCCAGTTTTTCTATTGATGGTGTGATTGGTGCTTTCGCTTTTACTCTTAGTGTTCCGTTGATCTTGATTGGTAACGGCCTTGGTGCTTTTATTATCAGAGAATTTACCATTAAAGGTATTGGTTTGATTTCCAAGTTCGCTTACTTGAAGAATGGTGCGATGTATTCCATTGGTATGTTGGGTGCCTTGATGGTGGCAGAAAGCTTTGGCCAGGAGTATCCTTTTTGGTTCGCTCCACTTAACATGGTTATCTTAATTATTGTTTTCTTGTGGTTATCAATCAAGGAGCTCAAGCAGGCTAAGGCCATTTAGTTTTTACATTATGACTGTTAATAAAAAAAAGAAAATCGGTATTGATGCTCGCTTCTATGGTCCTTTGGGAAAAGGGCTGGGGCGTTATACTCAGGAGATAGTCGACAATATTATTAATATCGATAAGGATAACGAATACGTTGTCTTTTTAGGGCCGGATAATTTTGATGAATTTATTGTTGACCCGACTGATGTAGAGCGAGTTAAGAAAGTGAAGATTGATATCCGCTGGTATACTTTGAGAGAGCAGGTTTTGTTCCCGTATTATATTTATAGACAACATTTGAATTTGATTCATTTTCCTCACTTCAACGTTCCGATTTTCACTCCTGGTAAGTTTGTGGTGACTGTTCATGATTTGATTCTAACTAAGTTTCCAACTGTTCGGGCCACAACTTTGAATCCGGCTATCTACAAATTGAAAAATTTAGCTTATCGCTTGGTCATCTGGTTGGCTTTGAAGCGGTCTCAGAAGATTATTACCGTTTCGGAATTTACCAAGAATGATATTATCGAGCAATTTCATATCAATGAAAATAAAATCATTGTGACTTATGAGGGTGTGGCTAATCTAGCTAAGGGTCATGATACTTTATTCGTGCAGAAGCTCGATGAAGAGGGAACTCTGGAACGTTACAAGATCAAGGACAACTTCTTACTGTATATTGGCAATGCTTATCCTCATAAGAATTTAGAGGGATTAGTGCGGGTTTTCTCCAAGATTTTGAGAGAATATCCTAAGATGCGTTTAGTATTGGTGGGTAAAAGTGATTATTTCTATGAACGGGTCAAGAGCTATGCTAAATCATTGGATTTGTATCAGGACAATCAAGAGGTCAGCCCGATAATCTTTCCGGGTTATGTTTCTGATTCTGAATTAGAAGTGCTTTTCAAACGCGCTTTGTTTTATATCTTCCCATCTCTTTATGAGGGTTTCGGTTTGCCACCGCTCGAAGCTATGGCCAAGGGTTGCCCAGTTTTGAGTTCGAACAAATCCAGTATGCCGGAAATTTTAGGGAAGGCTGCTTGTTATTTTAATCCGGAAGATGATGAGGAAATGAAGAGGGCTATTTTGAAGATGATTGAAGATAAAAATTTGAGAGATGAGCTGTCCCAGAAAGGTTTGGGTCAGGCGAAAAAATATAATTGGTGGGAGTGCGCTTATGCGACTTATAAAATATACTACTCAATTCTCTATGGCAATCAAAAAGCATAAAGTAAAAATCAATGTAGTGGCTAGCGGACGACCCATGCCAGAGCAGTCGTCTTTTGTCGTTAATCTGAAGTCCACTAATCAGGTTGAAGAGAGACCATCTAGCTCATCTGATCTTTCCTCTTATTCTTCAGCTAATAATTCTGCGGACTTTTTGGCTTCTAATAAGAAGAAGAGTGAGTTGTTAAATTTCCATCCGGACAAGATGAAGGAAATGTTATTTTATCCGCTTTATCGCTTAGTTTATCGTTCTATCGTTTTAACTCGAAAAGGAGTCGAGTCTTTAAATATTCCTAAGCCTAAATTTACTTTTTTAAAAAAAATAACCGAGAAGATCAGTCTGCCTAAGGTTAATCTACCAAAGGTTCAGATTAAATTACCTAAGATCAATATCAAATTTCCGAAGCTGAAGATCAAGCTACCTCGCTTCAAGTCTAAGCGGGAAGAGAAGATAGTGGAGACGGCCGTGAATCTGATCCGCAAAGTTGTGCCGGAAGAAATCTTGGAGATAGAAGAACCTAACACCAAACCCCGATGGCGATCTGTCTGGTCTTTTATCTTAATCTTACTCGCTATCATCATTCCTTTTAAAATTCTGACATATTATCAGATTTTGAATATCAAAGCTTGGCAGGAAAGCCTCATTGGTAATTCCCAATCCGGTGTTGATCGCATGCTAATGGCCTCAGAATCGGCTGGCAGCTTCAATTTGGGTAAAGCTAACCAGAATTTCAGTCAGGCTGGAGTTGATTTCATTAAAGCCCAAGAGCAATTGAAAGAGATTGATGAATTAGTTCTAGCCCTAGCTTCTTTTTCTGGTGATGACAAGATCAAGTTAGCCTCTCAGAGTAAGAAACTGCTAGCAGCCGGAGAAACTAGTGCTCGTTTGGGCAGTAATCTGACTTTGGCGGTAGATAGTTTGGTGGGAAGCGGTCAAATGAACGAACCGATTGGCCCTCGCATTGAGAACTTCGTGCTCTATGGCCGCAGCGCTATTTCTGATGTCAAAGAATTGAATGAAATATTGGAGGATATCAAGATTGAATCACTACCGGCTGATTATCAGCAGAAGTTTACCGACCTGAAAGAGAGGTCAGTAATTTTGGAAAACGGCTTAAGCAATTTTGTCTCTCTAGCTGTCGGTTTGGATGAATTCTTCGGCGCTAATATGGACAAGCGATATTTGTTAGTTTTCCAGAATAATAATGAACTGCGCGCTTCCGGCGGATTTGTCGGTAGTTATGCTCTTGTGGACTTAAGTGATGGAAAAATCAAGAATATTGAGGTTCCAGGAGGCGGTTCATATGACACTGAAGGCGGTTTGAAGGTCTTGATGGCTGCACCACAACCTTTGTGGCTTGTTAACCCACTATGGCACTTCTGGGACGCTAATTGGTGGCCTGATTGGGAATTGTCGGCTAAGAACCTGATGTGGTTCTTGGAAAAGAGTGATGGACCGAGTGTTGATGGCGTTATTGCTTTTACCCCGACTGTGATTGAAAAGCTTTTGACTGTCACTGGCCCGATCGATATGACCGCTAATTATGGTGTGACTATTACTTCAGATAATTTCTGGGAAGTAACTCAAACTATCATTGAAAAGACTGGTAATCCAGAGGATTATGCCTCTTCGACAGCTTTGGGAAAGAAATTGACCAAGGAGATCAAGGACAATGAGGAAATTTTGGCACTACAGGCTAAAGAGCGACCTAAGGCGATTATTGGCGACTTGATGGGGAAGATTATGGAAGAATTGCCAAAGAAATTGGATAAATCAAATTTACTTAAATTGTTAAAGATAGCTGATGAAAATCTGAGTGAAAAACAGGTGATGTTCTATTTTGTTGACCCTAAGATGCAACAGAAGATGGTTAGCAATGATTGGGCGGGAAAGATGAAGTTTGCCCCGAATGATTAT
>JBAXIF010000045.1:0-7181 GCA_037138515.1 Candidatus Falkowiibacteriota bacterium | reverse complement strand
TTACCCAAAGAGATAACGGCAACCGTCGCCAAGATACCAATAATGGCGATCACGACGAGGAGTTCTATTAAGGTGAAGGCTGACTTATTTTTCATATATCATTATTATAACACTAATTTTAATAACAAACCAAAGTGCCTTAAATTGCTTTAGAACTATGGACCTTAATAATATTCTAACCAAATAAAAAAGAGGCTAAATTGATAGCCTCCAGCTTTGGAATGTTTATACGTTTTTTATTTATACAATGTTACATAGGCCAAAGAATATGCATCATCATGAGTGACCAAAGAATCAAAGTCAAAGTAAAAACCTTTAGTATTTTCTTTATCTTCGTCAGTCAACTGATCAAATACTTCTCCAACATTGAAGGCCGAAAATCCAGAAACTGTTTCTACTAAAACTACGATCGTTTTATATCTTTCTAGGTCTGATCTGTAAGCGCCAGGACTTAAAAAGTTTATAGAGAAAAAATCTTCTCTAGGAACACTCTTAATTCTGGCAATAATACTTTCACTAACCTCATGCAGGCCAAATTTTTTTTCTTTTTTATCATGATAAGTAAAAACCGGAATCATCTTTTTGTTTTCTAGGGCTAAAGTAATTTCCGCACTAGCAGTCTTTCCATAATTTCTATGGAGAGACTCTAACATCTCTTTCGATAAATCTTTCATTGCTCTATATTTTTCGTGTATTTTTAAAGATCTAATTAATTAACTATAAGAAGATTATACCACGATATATTATTTTAGTCAATGTAAAATATTTTAATATACAAAAAATAGCCCTAAATAGGGCTATTTACAATCTGCGGAGAGACGGGGATTCGAACCCCGGATAGGAGTATAACCCCTATAACAGGTTAGCAACCTGCCGCCTTCAGCCGCTCGGCCATCTCTCCACTCTAATCTTTATTGTATTTAAAAATTATGTTATAATAATATAAAATATAACAACTATTGTCAACCAACCATATGTCCAAAAAAAATAAAAAAATGGCTCAAAGTCGGGCTGAGAAAAACGTCGTTAAAAACATAGCTTGGGAAATCCCAGAATATGAAAAACATGAAAAGAACCGTAACTGGTACATTATTGCTGGCGTTATAGCTCTAGCCTTAATTGCTTATGCCGTTTTTACCCGCAACTACCTATTTGCCTTGATTATCGTCATTATCGCCTTCATTATCATTACTCGTGATGGACAAGACCCTATTGTAGTAACCTTCTCTATAGAACCGACCGGGGTGGGTGTTGGACAAAGATTCTACAGCTATGATACTTTCAAAGACTTTGCCGTTGTTTACAGGCCAAAGGATAATATCAAAGGATTATACCTGAATTTCAAAAATACTATGCGTCCCCATCTCTCCATTCCCCTAAAAGACGCTAACCCAGTTGAAGTCCGAAACTATCTAGTTCGCTTCTTAGCCGAAGATTTAGAGCGTAATGACGCCCCATTATCAGAGGGTTTATCCAAGGCTTTGAAGTTATAGACAAAAATGAAATAATAATATAAGATATAATCCGAACAGTATATGTTCGGATTAAATTTGTCCTCATAGTTCAACGGATAGAACGTGAGATTGCGGATCTCAAGATCTAGGTTCGATTCCTAGTGAGGGCACAAATTAACGCTTATATGACATCACTTTCTTCTCATATCAGCTCTCTAAACCGAGTCGGTAAGACTACCGGACTCCGATTTAAGAAATTAGGTCTTGAAACTATTCAAGACCTGATTTTTTATTTCCCTTGGCGCTATGATAATTTCGGTCAAACCATCAAGATTGAAGATGTCGCCGAGAACTCAACTGCTAACATCATTGGCCAAATCGATCTCATCCATAACCGCCGCAGCTTCAAGAGAAAGATGTATGTCACTGAAGCACTAGTCAAAGATGAAACCGAAACTATTAAAGTTATTTGGTTCAATCAGGCCTTTATTTCCAAAACTCTCCGTGTTGGGGATATAGTCTCTTTGGCTGGAAAAGCTACCATGCGAGATGGTCAATTGGTTTTACTTTCCCCAACCTACGAAAAAATATCATTTTCCGACCAAGACCTAATTCACACCAAGGGACTCACTCCAATTTACAGCACAACCGCCAATCTGACCCAGAAACAAATCAGGACACTCATCAAACAAAGTATAGAAGCAGCCAAAGATATTCCCGATTGGATACCCCAAGATATCAAGAAAAAATTACAATTAATTGATTTGGAATTAGCTCTTTACCAGATCCACTTCCCTAAGAATGAAAATGAATTACGCGAAGCTAAACAACACCTAGGTTTTGCCGAATTATTCTTGCGCCAACTACAATCCCAAATTACTAAAAAAGAATTAAAAAACAATATCGCGCCACAAATATCTTTCCAAGAAAAGACTACTCGCGATTTTGTTGCCGCCCTACCATTCAAAATCACTGACGACCAAAAGAAAGCTACTTGGGAAATATTACAAGACTTAGAAAAGTCTACACCGATGTCTCGTTTACTAGAAGGTGACGTTGGTAGCGGTAAAACATTAGTGGCTATCATTGCCATGCTGAATACTGCTAAAAATAACCAACAAGCCGTCTTGATGGCGCCAACTGAAATATTAGCTGAACAACATTTCAATACTATTAGTCGATTATTAAAAGATGAAAATATCACTGTCGGACTAATTACCAATACTCACAAGAAAATCAGTTTCGAGTTGGAAGAAAAAAAGAAATTAAAACCGCAAGATATTATTAACCGTTCTCAAATTTTAATAGGCACCCACGCCCTAATCCAAAAAGGTTTAGACTTCCCTAGCCTGTCGCTAATTATCGTCGATGAACAGCATCGTTTTGGTGTTGAACAACGACAAAAACTACTATTAAACGACCAAAAAAACCATATTCCCCATTTCCTTTCAATGACCGCCACCCCTATTCCTCGTTCACTAGCACTAGCTATTTATGGCGATTTAGATGTTTCGTTACTCAAAGAAAAACCACAAAACCGCCAAGAGATAATCACCAGAATTGTGGAAGAAGAAGAGCGCACCAAAGCATATCATTTCATTGCTGAAGAAATCAAGAAAGGCCGCCAAGCCTTTGTCATCTGTCCCCTCATTGATCCTTCTGACAAGATGGGGGTCAAGTCAGTTAAAGAAGAACATCAAAAATTAGATACAGAAATATTCCCCGATGTTTCCGTCGGATTATTACACGGCAAGATGAAAGGCAAAGACAAAGAAGATATCATGCGCGACTTCTTGGAAAACAAGATTCAAATACTGGTCGCTACTTCAGTGATTGAAGTCGGCATCGATGTCCCTAACGCCAGTATCATAATAATTGAAGGCGCTGAACGATTCGGTCTTGCCCAACTGCATCAATTCCGTGGTCGCGTCGGTCGTGACGAACATCAATCATATTGTTTTCTCTTCCCCGGACAAGAAGGAGTATCGCCAAGTAAAAAAAGTTTAGAAAGATTAGAGGCTCTGGTAAAAAATAGCGACGGATTTATGTTAGCCAAAGAAGATTTGAAATTACGAGGAGCGGGAGAAATATATGGCACCATCCAAAGCGGTTATCCAGAGATAAAGATAGCTTCTCTCTTCGACTATGAGGCTATCAAACAAGCTCAAGATGAAGCTGAGGCGCTAATAGCCAGAGACCCAGAATTAAAAGAACACCCTATTGTTAAAGAAAAATTAGGAGACTTTAACCGACAGATCCATTTAGAATAAATTATAAAAATAAAAAAGACCTCGATACTCCGAAGTCTTTTTGTTTTTTCTTTTTAACTCTCAATGACAATCTTTCAAATAGAGACTGTTTCTTCTTTCTTTCCATTCCTTATAACCTTTTACAATATCATCCCAAGCCATAACCACTATTCCGGGGATTATCATGACCACAAAGACGATAAGGAATTCCGGATTATGGAAAAACCAACTAATACTGTTCTCGAAACTAGAGCCAGAATTAGAATCAGAAATCCTGCCCATCATAACCCCCAATAAAAACCCAAAAGCGGCAAAAAGATAAATAATAGCTAAAACGGAATAAGCCGAAAGAAGGAAACAGACAACAAATTTTGAAAAGAACAAGACTTTTTTCATTATTCAGTATTTTTTAGTTAGACATGACTTTATATTAACTATTATAGACAAAACTGTCAAATTATTGACTTATAAGCAAAAAAGTGCTAGTTTAAAGGTAATAGTTCATTAAGTTTAACCAAAAAATATAAAGGATGGCACAAAAAACCGCTCAAGAGATCATTGACCAAGAAATCATTATTGGTCTAGCCGAAGGAATAGAATGCGCAATCTTTTCTGGATCTTTACAAAAAAGATGCGAAAAAAAAGGTGATAAAGAAAATTCGGTGTTTATCAACACTGCTAACCTGGAGGGAAACAAGAACCCAATCCCCACCCAGATAAACAAGGTAAACTTTTGTCCAGAGGACGATGTTATAAACATTAAAATTCGCACTTTATTGATTAATAAGGCGCTCAAAGATTGCCAATTAATCAACAAAGACAAAGAAGCCTGCAATTTAGTGCATTATCAGTAATCCACTAAACAAAAAACAAAAAGGTGGCCATAAGTCGCCTTTTTTTATTTAAAAAACAATAAATATTGACTTATCAAACAAAACATGGTAGTATAAAAACAGTAAAAATAACAGATCAAAAATCCCAAAAACACAAGAAAGATGAAAAGTAATTTAGCCCAACAGCTCATCAACCAAGGAGTCATACCTGGTTATGTTGGCGACAAAGAGTGTCAAATATTAATTGGCAAAACTCTTCGAGAAGAAAAAGGTGAAGGCGACAAAAAGGGTATATTTATTGATGTTATCTATCTAAAAGGAAACGGACAACCAATCCCTCAAAGGATAGACAAAATAACATTTTACAATGAAGACCAAGCCTTAGATGCCAAAGCTCACACACTAATAATAACCAGAGCCTTCGAAGATGGCAAAAAAAAGTAACTACGTAATAACCCAGAAAGGTAACCAACGGTTGCCTTTTTTTATTGACTAATTATTAAAAATATGTTATATTATTATTGTGTCTTTTAATAATTATTCATCAAAAAAATAAGTCATGGAATCAGTAGATGGTCTGGTCAAAAAAATGTTAAGCCAAGAACAAGTTTCTGGCCACATTAAAGGCAAAGCTTGCCAAATAATCATAAGCACCCTCCAAAAGAAAACCAACAGCGTATTTATTAATATCATCCCAGCCGGAGATGAAAAACAAATTCCTACCAACATCGATGAACTAACATTTTATGGTGATAGTGATAAAAATACGAGTATTCGTGCCCTACTAAAATATGAGGCAATTAAAAAAGGCAAACAAAATAAAAAATAAAAGCAAAAAGGCAACCCAACGGTTGCCCTTTTTTATTTACAAAATATATTGATATTATTTTTTAGCAATCACATCAACTGCATCTGACAAAGTCTTTACTTTAATAATTTCCATATTCTTCATTTTAGCCAAACTATCAAGCTTCATCTCCGGAATCAACACTCGGGTGAAACCCATCTTCTCTGCTTCTTTTAATCTAAATTCTAATTTAGCCACTGGTCGCAGCTCTCCACCCAAACCAACCTCGCCTAAAACCAACATGCGTCGATCTAATGGCAAATTCAAAAGAGAGGAAACCATGGCTAAACAAACCGCTAAGTCCATGGCTGGGTCGCTGATCTTCAGTCCACCAACAACATTCAAAATGACATCCTGAGCACTCAGATTAACCTTCTGACGCTTAGATAAAACAGCTGTCAAAACCTGCAGACGATTTAAATCAAAGCCAGAAGCTTTCCGTTGCGGGTAACCAAAGATAGTCTTGGTAACTAATGCTTGAATATCAACCAAAAAAGGCCGAGTACCTTCAATAATACAGCTAATAACCGAACCAGCTAAACCACGGTCATTCTCGGCAATAAAAACTGCCGTCGGATTGGCCACCTCTCTAAATCCGGATCCGGTCATTTCCAATATTCCTAGTTCATTAACGCTACCAAAGCGATTCTTACTAGCGCGCAAGATATAATAATTATTTAAAGTTTCAGTTTCTAGATAAATCACCGTATCCACAATATGTTCTAAAGATTTTGGTCCAGCAATTTGGCCATCCTTGGTAATGTGGCCAATTAAACAAACCGCAATATTGTAAGTCTTAGCTAATTCTAAGAACTTCACAGCACAAGCCCTGATCTGGTTTAAATTACCAGCTTCTGATGGCACTTGAGAGGAATAAACGGTCTGAATTGAGTCGACTATAACCAAAGTCGGGTTAACAGAAACTGAAGCGGCGATAATCTTTTCCACATTAATCTCACTGATAAATTTGATATTATTTAACTCACAACCCAGACGATCTAAACGGGACTTAACCTGGGAAGCTGACTCTTCACCGGAAACATAAAGTATTGGGGCGTCTGATTTTTTAGCTAAAGCATCAGCGATTTGAGCGACAATAGTAGACTTACCTACTCCTGGCTCACCACTTAACAGAATCAAAGAACCAGGAACTAAGCCACCACCCAAAACACGATCAACCTCTGAAATCCCCGTCACAAAGCGAGCCAGATTAGCATCAACCACCGAATTTAAGTCGATGATATTAGCTCCTTTTACAGCCTTAAGTAAATTTTTATCTTTAGACCCAAAACTAGCTCGAGAATCACTAACATCAACTAACTCTTGGGCAATCGTCCCCCAAGAACCACATTCTAAACAACGCCCACTCCATTTGGAGTATTGGGCGTCGCATTTAGAGCAAACGAATAATGTATTATTTTTGTCGGCCATAGATTAAAATTATTGTACCCGAGAACATTGAGGCATAGTAACTAAAGGATCACCGCCACAATTGTCGGCTCGATACTGATCAAATTTATGACGAGAATAAATCCAAGAGTTAGAATCAGTTAGACTATAATTACTAGAAGTTAAATATCCCCACCAAAATAAGAATAAACTGAAAAAAACAAAAACAACAATAGAAACAAAGACAAAGGTCTTAACTGGAAAATTAACCCGTCCTTCAGATTCAACCACTAATTTTTTAACTTTAACAACTGGAGCTTTAACCGCCTTGGATTTTTTGGTTTTAGCTGGGACAACTTTTTTGATAGGCATATTTTTATTGATAATTAATTCTGCCAAGTGGCGCTAG
>JBAXIF010000044.1:0-7240 GCA_037138515.1 Candidatus Falkowiibacteriota bacterium | reverse complement strand
CTCTCGACCTTAGCGTTATGAGTGCTACGCTCTAACCAACTGAGCTACCCAGCCTATATCAGCTATATAATATTAATTTATATAAAAGCCTTTGTCAACAATTATTATTCCCAATTAATCTATATGGATAAATCAGTAGATTAGCGAATTGCTTTTCCGGTAATATTATCCATATTTTTCAATTTTGTGCACCCGGCAGGATTCGAACCCGCAACCTTCTGGTCCGAAGCCAGACGCTCTATCCAGTTGCGCTACGGATGCTTTAAACCTATTTAAATAAATAGGTTATCGATATATTAACTTTTCAAGGCTTCTTTTAGATTCTTACCAGTACGGAATTTAGCTACTTTAACAGCAGGAATAGTGATACGTTCATCTGGTTTTCGAGGATTAACTCCGCCTCGGGCATAACGAGTCATGGAAGCAAAAGTGCCAAATCCAGTAATCGTTACTTCGCGGTCATTCTTTAACTCATCAATAATAATATCAGATAAAGCTTCTAACATGGCCTCAGATTGTTTCTTGCCGATCTTGTCAGTGTCTTTGCTTATTTTTTGATTGGTCTTTTCGGCCAAGATTTCAATTAATTTAGCTTTGTTCATATGTTTTAATGATTATCTAGCAAACTCAATAACGCGAGTTTCTCTGATTACATTAACTTTAATTTCACCTGGATATTTTAATTCCCGTTCAATCTTATCAGCAATTTCTCGTGCTAAGTTGTGGGATTTCAAATCATCAATCATATCAGATTGGACGAAGATCCGAACTTCGCGTCCAGCTTGGATAGCGTAGGTCTTATCAACACCTTCAAATGATAGAGCAATTTTCTCCAAGTCTTCTAAACGTTGCAAGTAGTTTTCTCTGGTATCGCTTCTAGCGCCAGGACGGGCCGAAGAGATAGCATCAGCTACTTTAACGATAACAGCAATCAAAGTTGAAGGATGGTCATCGTGGTGGGTTTCAATAGGAGCAATAATCTCAGCTGGTAAATTGAATTTCTTAGCGATGTCACGACCGATCTCATTGTGGTTACCTTGAATTTCATGGTCAACTGCTTTACCGATATCATGAAGTAATCCACCTTTTTTGGCAATAGTCACATCAGCACCTAATTCTTCAGCTAACATAGCTGAGAGGTGAGCTACTTCAATGGAGTGTCTTAAAGCGTTCTGACCATAACTGGTACGGTATTTTAAGCGACCTAAGATTTGGACTAACTTTGGATCAAAACCAGCAACACCGACATCATACATCGCTTCTTCACCGGCCTTTTTGATATCAATAGCAATATCTTTCTTGGCGTTTTCCACGGCATCTTCAATTTTGGTAGGGTGGATGCGGCCATCTTTTATCAAGTAATCTAAAGCCTTTTTAGCAATATGACGACGGATTAAAGAGAAACCGGAAATAGTGATAGCGTTTGGAGTGTCGTCAACGATAATTTCAACACCAGTCATCTGTTCGATAGATTTGATGTTACGGCCCTCACGACCGATAATGCGGCCCTTCATTTCGTCACTTGGAAGATCAACAGTGGTGGTAGAAAGTTCTGGAGTATAAGTAGAGACCAAACGTTGCATAGCTCCAGCAATGATGTTTTTAGCTTTTTCATCAAAGCTATCATCATTCTCTTGTTGCAATTTATTAATACGAGCAATAATGTCTTCTTTATATTGACCTTCAATGTTTCTTAATAAAACATCCTTAGCCTCATCTTTGTTTAATCCGGAAATCTTTTCTAACTTAGCTAATTGTTCTTCTTTGATTTCTTTGATCTTTTCCTTGATCTCTTGAACCTCATTAACTTTGTCGTAAAGCTTTTGTTGTTTTTCTTGTAGGTCTAAAAGTTTTTGGGAGAAAGCAGTCTCTCTTTGTTCTAAACGTTGTTGTAGGGAACTAATTTCTTTACGGCGTTCGTTTTCTTCTTTCTTGGCTTCGTCGATGATTTTAAGGGCTCTTTCTTGAGCATCTAATTCAGTTTTTTTGGATTTAGCTCGAGCATCGCTCAAGATCTTTTCAGCTTTATTTTCGGCAGTACCGATTTTGATAGCGGAACGTTTGCGGTTAACAAAATAACCAACACCAAAACCAGCAGCTAAAACGACAATATACAGAGCATACTGCATATTTTTATGATTAGATTTTAGGAAGTGAGGTAATCTTTAACATCGGACCATTTCAGCTAAAAAGAGTTTCGCCTGTGGCTCGATAATTAGATTTTATGAGATTTTTTGGGTATTTAACGAGTTAATATTTTGGATTTATAACACCTGGAGCAACCGCAACTTTCCTAAAAACTTTAATTAATTATTAAGGGATTACCAAACAACATTAGCATAGTTTTTTTTCTTTGTAAAGTTGGCTAATATTGGGCGTTTTTTTAATTTTATATTATTATTTTCATCTTATTTACTTTTTCCAATATTATTGCTAAATTATTATTAGTATTTTTTTAAATATTTAAATTAAGCGGGCTCGTAGCTCAGTTGGTTAGAGCGCTACATTGACATTGTAGAGGTCACTGGTTCGAATCCAGTCGGGCCCACATCTTTACATCTCTTATTCTTTCTTTTATATATATGTTTAACATTTTTTCTAATCGCGACAAGCATAAATACCAGATTGCTCCTGGTGGCTTTTCAGATTTGACTGATCGTTGGTTGGATGACGCCGCCAGCGAAGGACAGCTCCTAGTTGATGTTTATTCAACTGACAAACAAATCATTGTTAAGGCCGCGATGGCCGGAGTCAAGTCGGATGACCTGAACATATCTCTTCATAACGACCTTTTGACTATTAAAGGTAAAAGGGAAGAAGAAAAAAATTCTCAAGATTCTGATTATATCTATAGGGAGTGTTATTGGGGATCATTTTCTAGATCTCTAGTTTTACCTTATGAGGTTGACTCTAAAAAAATCCAGGCTTTTTTAGAAAATGGCGTTTTAACGGTTGTTTTAGAGAGAGTTGGCGCGGCTAAGAGTATTAAAATTACTGTTAAAGAATAATATGCTTTATCGTTTTATAGTTTTCGGTTTTGAAAATGACCAAGTGATCTTGAAGGATGAGTCAGATGAAATAATCGTTTGGCCTAAGAGTAAATTACCCCAAGACATCAGTGTTGGCTCCAGCCTTTATTTTAATATTAGCCCACAAAAAGACTTAGCTGAAAACGATCCACAATTAGCTAAAAATATTTTAAATGAAATTTTAAAAATTTCTTAAATCCATGATATCTCCTCGCACTAAACGTACTTTGTTTTTATCTCTAACTATTTTTTCGGCTTTTGCGGTCCTTATTTTAGGGGCCTATTTAGTATCTGCTAAAGTTTATGATAACAAGATCTATCCTGGAGTCATAGTTGATTCTTTGGATTTGGGTGGTTTGTCTTTTTCTGATGCGGAAAAAAAGGTAAAAGAAAAAAGTGATAGTTTGATTTCTCAAGAATTACAATTTGTCTATAAAGATAGAACTGCTAACGTTGCTTCTACTAAGTCATCTTTTGATATGGATCTCTCAACTTTTATTTGGGACTTCGATTCTGATGCGACTATCAAGAAAGCCTATAGCTTCGGTCGTTCCGACAATTTCTGGGTTAATATTTGGAGTCAGATTAAATTGAGATTTGTTCCAGAAAAAATTAATTTTGTTTATCGCCTGAATGAAGATGGCGTTAGAGAAGAATTAAGAAGTAAGTTCAGTGATATGGAAACTCCAGTTAAGAATGCTGAATTAAAATTAACTTCTAGTGACTCCAATTCTTTTGTGTTTAACGTTCAAGAAGCTAAAATGGGCGTGCTTTTGGATTATGAACAAGCTATCTCTGATTTAAAGGGTAATTTAGCCAATGGTGAAATTAAGCCAATTACTTTAATCTCTAAACAGGAGGAAGCTAATATTTTATCTGGCGACGCTGGTGATTTTCAAGCTCAGGCTGACAGCATCTTAGCGTTAGCTCCTTTAACTTTGGAATATAAGGCTAGTTCTTCGGCTCCGGTCTTCAAGTCTGAGATTAATAAGGCTAAATTGGCCTCTATCTTGGGACTGGAAAGAAATGGTCATGTCCGAGTTTCTGTTTCCAGCGAGTTGGGAGGTAAATTTTTAGAAGAAACTGTTGCTCCAAAAATAAACAAAGAACCGGCTAAGGCTCGTTTTGAAATTCAGGGCGGTAAGGTAGATAATTTTCAAGTTAGTTCTGACGGACTAAAATTAAATATTGCTGAGTCAATTAAAAAAATTAAAGAGCAATTAGATAATCGCGCCACTAGCACCATCGCTTTGGTGGTTGATGTTGTGACCGAAGATAAGTTGTCGGTGGAGAGTATTAATGATTTAGGCATTAAAGAAATTATTGGCACTGGACATTCTAATTTTGCTGGATCTCCAGCTAATCGCCGTCACAATATTGCTGTCGGAGCAGCTGCTGTCAATGGATTGTTAATTAAACCAGGAGAAGAGTTTTCTTTAGTTAAGACCCTGGGAGATATAGATGCTAGCACTGGTTATTTACCAGAATTAGTTATTAAAGAAAATAAAACTATTCCGGAGTATGGAGGTGGTTTATGTCAGGTAGGAACAACTGTTTTTAGAGCGGCCTTGCAATCAGGCTTACCAATTACCGCTCGAAGAAACCACTCCTATCGTGTTGCTTATTATGAGCCAGCTGGTACTGATGCCGCTATTTATGTTCCTAACCCCGATGTTCGTTTTGTGAATGACACCGCTAATTATGTTTTAATCCAATCCCGTATTGTGGGAAATGATTTTTATTTCGATTTTTGGGGAGTTAAGGATAACCGCCAGGTCTCTCTTAGTAAGCCGGTCGTTTATAATATCGTTAAGCCAGCCCCAACTAAAATTGTAGAGACTACGGACCTTGCTCCAGGTAAGAAGAAATGTACAGAGAAGGCCCATAATGGAGCTGACGCCTACTTTGATTATAAAGTGGTATATAGCCCCGGAACAGCCGATGAGAAGAAGGAGGAAAAGAGATTTAGTTCTCACTATGTGCCTTGGCAAGAAGTTTGTTTAGTGGGTGTGGCCAAGCCAACAACTCCAGTGGCAACCAGCACTGCCCCCGTTTCCACTTCTACTGCTCCTGTTCAATAAATAGATAAAAAGAATTTTAGATATAAAAAAGAACTCCTTGATGGGAGTTCTTTTTTGGTACAAAAAAAGATCAGTTAAAACGGGATAGGCAAGAAAGTTTTTTTCTACGAATTCGTGAGCGTGAGCCCTAAAACCGTGGAAAAAAATCCCATGCTTGTCGTGCCTGACCCGTTCCAAATGACCTTTGGTGTCGACAACTTAATAGCGATATAATTTGTTAATGATTTTTTTTGATATAAAAAAGATCAGTTAAAACGGGATAGGCAAGAAAGTTTTTTTCTACGAATTCGTGAGCGTGAGCCCTAAAACCGTGGAAAAAAATCCCATGCTTGTCGTGCCTGACCCGTTGCAAGTGACCTTTTTTTATTTCTTCGTTGTTAATCGTTTTTCTACTATATCATATTAAAAAATATTTGTCAATACACAGTTTATCCACAGATTTTTTATTATGGCTAAAATAAGCGAAAAGGCTATAAAATCAAGGGTTTTGATAATTTAAAACATCAGTTTTTAGCTGTATTTTTAATTCTCCATCTTGGTCGCTGCGGATAACTTTTGGGCCTGTCTCTTGTAGTCTCTCAATTATTTCTGGCGATGGTAAATTATACTTATTATCTTTCCCAACTAGAATAATAGCTAATTTCGGATTAACTTCTTTTAGAAATTCTAGGCTGCTGGCTGTTTTAGATCCGTGGTGTCCTAGTTTTAGAATTTCGGCACTTAAATCAGAATGGTTCTTAATTAGTTTTTGCTCTACTTCTTTTTCAGCATCACCCATTAATAGTATTTTATTTCTATCACAACTCAGTTCAGAAACAATCGAGCTGTTGTTGATGTTTTTAAAGTCTTGGCCGGAGACATTGGAAAATGGAAAGAGAATGTTTAGACGGCAGTTATCTTTTAAATCTAGAGAGATGTTTGATTGGGCAATTGTTATATTTTTAGCTTTTTGGCTGGCTAATTCTTGGAAGTAGCGATAACTAGAATCACTATAGTTAGCTCCAGTATAAATTACAGTATCGACTTGGTAGCGTTTTAAGATAGCAATAAGTCCAATTAAATGATCAGCGTGAGGGTGGGTTAAAATCATAACATCAATTTTTCGGTTGTCGTAGGGCAGTATCCTGCCAATTTTTTCTAGAACCGATTCATCTGGTCCGCCGTCAATTAAGATGTTTTTTCCTTGGCTATTTCTGATTAAAATAGCATCGCCTTGGCCGACATCTAAAAAATACACTTCCAAGCCAGAAATAGGCGGCTTAGTAGTATATTTTAGAACTATAGCGGGAATGATTAAAAGCAGGATTATTAGGCTGATTTTTTTGATTTTCATGGTTATATTGTAACAAACAAGAGATAAAGAAAAGATAAAATTCAATTACTGTTGACATAAGTATATAAATATGTTATAGTAATGGAATGTTATTTCACAATTAAATTCACCTCAAAACATATATATCATGGATAATGAAGTCGATGTAACCACGCTAGACCCTTCTTTAGAAACTAGGGTCATTAAAGCCGCCCTTCCTAAAAAATTAGGTAGCTTTATCTCAGTAATAATTAATGTCCCCGCTCCACGTGATGAAAATGCTAATACCGGTGATAAGCATATGAAGTTAGTGCTCGAGCATTATCTTCGAGTTGACTATTCATCCAAAGTAGCACAATTATTTCATGTGCCCGAGCATTATGTTCGTTATGATTTTTCTATTCCAAGTGAAAATCGTAGCGCCATTAGCCGACACTTTTATGTTAGCCGAGAGAGTTTAGGAAAAAAGATTTTAGCCAATGCTGAAGTTTTAAGAAATTCTGATGGATCAATTTCTGTTAATTTTATAGAAATTAATTCCGTTGTTCCTCCCGCTTGGACCATGTCGATGAGACCCTTGAAAGACGGTGAATTAGAAAATCAAACCTTATTTTTAATCGCCAAAACCGACAAGTGTCTGGAATTTGTTCCCGTAGTTAGAAGATCATAAGATCATAAAAAAAACAAAAAAGCCCCTGTTTTCACCAAGAAAACCGGGGCTTATTTTTTTGTCTAAAAAGATTTAGAGTCGAGCTTTTAAATAATCTTTTAGTTCGGCAATTTTGATTCTTTCTTGAGTCATGCTGTCTCGGTCTCTG